>JAGPKU010000082.1 GCA_018053845.1 Syntrophobacterales bacterium | reverse complement strand
GCTCCGTCTCGTCGAGGGCCGTGATGTCGACGCCGCCGACGACGATCGAGCCGCTGTCGGCCTTGTCGATCCCGGCGATGAGGTTCAGCAGCGTGCTCTTGCCCGACCCCGAGGGGCCCATCAGCGCGAGGAACTCCCCCTCGCGGATGTCGAATTCGATCTCCCGCAGCACCGGGATGACGTGGCTGCCGCGCCGGTAGGACTTGCTGACGTTGCGCACCGCGACGATGACCGGCTGACGCTCGAGCGCGGGAGCAGGCCCGTGTTCGTCACAAATCGAGGTCGGAGAGGTCGGATCGGACATGGCCTTTCTCAAATCGAGAAGTTGAGAGGGCAAGAGGGTAAGAAGGGTGGATACGCCGGCTGACGATCATCTGCGCTGAGCTTCTCCGACCTTCTCACCTTTACACCTTCTGCCCTTCTGTCTTTATTTCTCCGCCTGCTTGACCCGGCTGCCGGTCTTGAGGCCCCCGGGCGGGTTGAGGACCACGCGGTCGCCGGGCTTGACGCCGCCCGTCACGATGAGCAGATCGCCCAGTTTCCCGTCCGTTGTGACCTCCTGCTCCTGCACCCGGCCTTCCCGGATGACGAAGGCGACCGTTTTGCCGTTGCGCTTCGCCAGGGCCGCGGGGTTGATCGTCGTGCGGGGGCTCTCCTCGCCGGCCCCCACGGGCTTCGACAGGAAAGCGACCTTGGCGCTCATCTCCGGGAGCACCCGGGGGTCCGTCTCGACGAAGCGGACCTTCACCATCACGGTGGCCTTCGTGCGGTCCGCCGTGGGGATGACCATGTGCACGACGCCGCGGAACCGCCTGTCCGGCAGGGCGTCGAGCTGGATCTCGCAGGGCTGGCCTGTCTTGACCTGCTCGAGGTTGGACTCCGACACGTCGGCCTCGACCTGCAGCGACTGCATGTCGGCGATGGTGACGACGGCGGCCTTGGCATTCGCGGCAGCGCCCAGGGGGGTCACGATGTCCCCGATGTCGGCGTTCTTGGTGAGCACGACGGCATCGAAGGGGGCCCGGACGAGGGTGTACTCCAGGTTCACCTTCGCCGCCTCGAGGGCCGCCTCGGCGGCCTTCAGGCCCGACTGGGCCCCCGCAACGCCGGCCTCGGCCTTCCGGAATCGGGCCTCCGCCGAGTCGAAAGCGGCCTTCGTCGTGTACTCTTGGGTCAGAAGCCCCTTCTCCCTCTCGTAGGCCGCCCTCGCGTCCTCCAGCTCCGCCCGGGCCTGCTCGAGGGTGTAACGGGCGACATCCAGGTTCGCCCGGGCCTGGTCCCTTGCCGCGGCGGCGTCGGCACCCTCGAGCCTTGCGATGACGTCGCCCTTCTTCACCCGGCTTCCCTCCTCGACATGGATCTCGAGGAGCTGGGCCGTGATCTTCGAGGCGACGGCGGCCCTGCGCTGGGCCACCACGTAACCGCTCGCGTTGAGGACCGTGAAGGACTGGGAGGGGTAGGTCAGGCTCACCGTGGCCGTTTCCACGGACTGGGCGGTGCTGAAGACCCCCGTCGCGTAGAGGGCGGCCGCCAGCGCCAGGAGAGCCGCACCGCCGATGACGAGCAGCGGCTTTTTTCGCAGGCCCGGCCGGGCGGTCTTTGCAGACTTGTCGATCGTGAGACGGGAGAGGTCGTCGGCGGCCATCGGTTCTTTCTTTCCCCGGGCGCGGAACCAAAAAAACCGGCTGGAGCCGGCCTTGCACCCCGGATACGGCTCGCCGGGACGATTCGTATCCGATCGTTTATAAATTGCATCCCCGTCCCGATTTGTCAACAGGATTGAGAAGCTGCGCCGTCCGGGAAGAGTTTTTCGTTGAAGTTCGGACCCGTCGAGACTATGATAAAGACGCGCGCAGGAAATCCAAGAGAGGAGGCGTGAACATGCTCGTCAAAGTGCTCATCAAACGCAAGGTCACGCAGGACAAGGAAGCGGCTCTTCTGGATCTCATCACGCAACTCCGGACGCTCGCGTCCCGTCAGCCCGGATACATCTCCGGGGAGACGCTGCGCAGCGCCGACAACCCCGAGGAGTATCTCGTCATCAGCACCTGGCAGGCACTGGACGATTGGAAGAGGTGGTTCGCGAGCAAGGAGCGCACGGCGCTGCAGGATCAGATCGACAAGATCCTGGGCCGGAAGACGGAATACGAGGTCTTCCAGTACCCCGGCAAATCGGTTTCCCTTCGCAGCTTCAAGGGCTACGAGGGCGGGTGATTCGCGGGCCATGGGACGTCCTTCGCAGCGGATCGAGGCGGATGATCCCCGGCGCCTGGCCGACGGGCTCTGGTTGCTGGGCAATCCCTTTTTCAACCTGTATCTGATTCGGGGCAAGGCGGCATCGGCCCTCGTGGAGACGGGCATCTCCGCCACGGCCGACGCGGTCATCGCGCAGATGGAGGCCCTCGGGGCGAGACCGGATTACCTCATCGTCACGCATCCGCACGGGGACCACATCAACGGGCTGCCCGCCCTGCAGGAACGCTACCCGGAAGCCCGTGTCGTCGTCGGGCCCGGAGCCCGGGAATTCCTGGCCCACCCCAAGACGGCGGCCGCACTCGTGGCCGAGGACCGTTTCATGTCGGAGTTTCTCGCATCACGGGGCTTGAAGCCCGGGCGGCCGCCGATCGATCGGCCGCCTTCCGTGGAAGGCGCCAGGGTGGCCGCAGACGGAGACACGCTGGAGCTGGGCGGCCCGGCCCTCCGATTTCTCCACGTCGGGGGTCACGCCATCGGCAACATCCTCGTTCACGTGCCGGCCCTGGACGCCCTGATGTGCTCCGACAGCCTGGGTTTCCGCATCCCCCGCATCGGGTTCTTCCCGATCTTCTTCACGGGCTATGCGGAGTACATGACCACGATCGACCGGCTGGAAGCCCTCGAGCCGCGGATCCTGTGCCTTGCGCACCAGGGGCCGCTTGTGGGCGAGGACGCCAGACAGGCCTTCCGGGACGCCCGGGAAGCCGCCCGTGCCCTCTGCGAGGAGATCCGCAACGACCCCCGCGACGAGGACGCGATCATCCGGGACCTCTACCCGCGCTTCTACCGGGACGAGCTGGCCCTCTACACGCCCGACAACATCATCGGGTGCTGCCGCCTGGTGATCCGCAGAAGCAGGGCCTGACGCACGGCACAGGACTCGGGGACCGGGGTTCGAGGGAAAACCCGAGTCTCGACGGTCCTGCCCCTGCACGCCGGACGCTGCCCGCTTCGCGTTGTCCCTTGCACGGATCACCGGCCGCCGGTCGCCCCATGCAGGTCCCCCCGGGTGGTGCGGCCCGGGGGGAAAAGGAAGAAAGGAGAAGATTGAAACGCTGCCGGCCGGATCAGGGGTTGAAACGGTCCGGGTCCGTCCGGGAGGGATGAGTCCCGGGTTTCCGTGACGGCCCGGCACCGGATCCATCCGCTGTCCTTGATCTACTTATCGGCAGAAGACCCCTTCCCCTTGAGGACGGACGCGAAGGGGGCATCGCGGGGTCGCAACAGGGAGGCAACGTGCCATGCTCAAGGCCCGAGACATCATGACAAAGGACGTGGTCACCGTCACACCCGACACGGAGATCACGCAGGCGGCAAAGCTCCTCCTGGAGAACCATTTCAACGGGCTCCCCGTCGTCGACGACAAGGGACGGCTCGTCGGGATCCTCTGCCAGGACGATCTCATCGTTCAGCAGAAGAAATTTCCCCTGCCCTCCCTGTTCACCTTTTTCGACGGCATCATCCCCCTGACCTCCTACCGGAGCCTGGAAAAGGAGATGGGCAAGATCGTGGCCACAACGGTGGCGCAGGCCATGACGCCCGACCCGATCACGATCGACCCGGACGCGACCCTGGAGGACATCGCCACACTCATGGTCAACAACAACATCCACACCCTGCCCGTGCTCGATCGCGACCGCCTCGTGGGCGTGATCGGCAAAGAGGATGTCCTGCGGACCCTCATGCCCGCAAAACGGCAGGATTGAAGCGACTTCCCCCATCCGTAAAATTTTTCCTGTCAAACCCCTTGCCTTTTTCGGGTTACAGGTATAAATTGTACACAACTCGTTCCGCAAAGAGGAATTATCTGCCATTATGTAAGATGAATTTGGACGCGGTTGTCGGTGTCTCTCTTACAGAAAAATCAGACTCGCTCCGATTCAACCGGGCGTTCCGATCGGGTATAAACCGATCGAAAACACGAAGAGAATCGAGGCAAGCGAGACAGCATGAACGGCAAGAAGGCATCCACGGTCAATTTCAGGTTCTGGTTCGACCGTCAGATCCGCAACGCAAGGAAACCTAGAGCATTGCCGGCTTCGACGGAAAACCGGTTTTATTACGAAAAGCTGCTCGGCAAGTCCAAGGCCGAGGGCCGCTCTTAGAAAAAAGCCTCCGGGCTCACATAGAACCCTCTCTGTCATCTACCTCTCTCCTATTCGTTCGTGGAGGGGATCAACGACGCTCCCCTCCATGAATGAATCCAAAACCGGGAGGGACGGCAGGGACCCAAACAGAAAGCACCCGTTCCCGCGAACGGCAATCGGACTCTCTCTGTCATCTACCTCTCTCCTATTCGTTCATGGAGGGGATCAACGACGCTTCCCTCCATGAATGAATCCATCATCTTGAAAACGAGTGCACGCGCATTCCCCGCAGCTTGCAGCGGGGTAAGCGAGCATGATCACGGATAACCCGGCTGCTCAAGTTTCTACATTCCCGGCACCTTGGTGCAAGGAATTTTAATTCGTAAAGGCCATAACCCTTTCAAGGCCTGCCTCGCTCGAGGCAGGCTTTTCATAATCCACTCCCGGGCCGGCTTTCCGGCAGCGAACTTTTAACCCCTTGAATGGATTTAAAATCTGCGCTATCCTGTCGACGTTGACCGTGACGCGGGCATGCCCGCCCGGAACACCCATGGAAAGCTGGAGGGGGTTCGCATGGAAGCGCAGGCTCCGGAAGATCTCCGCCCCTTTCTTCTGCCGACGTTTTACATCGATTCGGCGTCCGACACCGTCGTCGACTTCGCCCGGACCCGGGCACAGGGGGAAACGGCAACGCAGAAAGCCGTGAGCCTCTTCCGCGCCGTCCGCGACGAACTCGTCTACGACCCCTACAACATCGAGCTTGTGCCCGAGGCCTTCAAGGCCAGCGTGATCATCGGCAGGCGCCGGGGCTACTGCGTGGCGAAGGCGATCGCCCTGGCCGCCGTCGCCCGCGCGACCGGGATTCCCGCGCGGGTGGGGTTTGCCGACGTGAAGAACCACCTGAGCACGGAGAGGCTCCGCCGGCTCATGAAGACCGATGAATTCGTTTTCCACGGCTACGCGGAGCTGTTTCTGGACGGCCGGTGGCTCAAGGTCACACCGACCTTCAACATGAGCCTCTGCGAAAAGTTCGGCGTCAGGCCCCTGGAATTCGACGGCACGTCGGATTGCCTCTTTCACGAGTTCGACAGCCGGGGCCGGCGTCACATGCAGTACCTGCGCGACCACGGGACCTTTGCCGACATACCCTTCGACCGGATCGTCGAGGCCATGCAGCGGCACTATCCCGATTTTTTCCCCGTCGGCGGCGCCCCCGTCGGCGGCGACTTCGAAGGGGAAGCGCTGAAGGAAGGGGCCGGCACGGGCGGCGACCGGCCATGAACCGCTGCCGCCCGCGGCTTGACAACCAGCGAAGGTGAATCGCCCCATGGTGTCCGTGATCTTCTATTTCCAGCTCCACCACCCCTGCCTGCTCCACCCGGAACGCGACAAGTTTCTCTGGGACGAGCGGAACCGGGAGTTCTTTGCGGACAGGGCGGCCCGGTGCTACCTGCCCGCCATCCGGATGCTGGCGGAGCTGGTCGGACGCTGCCCCGAGTTCAAGGCGGCCGTCAGCGTCTCGGGCACCTTCCTCGCTCAGGCGGAACTCTACCGGAGCGAGGTCATCCGCGCCCTCCAGGACCTCCTCGATGCCGGGCGGGACGGCGCGAGGGTCGAGTTCCTCGACGAGACGCACTACCACTCGCTGGCGAGTCTCTTCGAGGACCCGCGCAGGCAGGAGTTCCGGGACCAGGTCTCCCTGCACCGCGATCGGCTGGCCAAGCACTTCGGGACGCGGCCCACGTCCTTCTGCAACACGGATCTGATCTGTAACCGCGAGATCGCCGCCGTCGTCGCCGACATGGGCTACTCGGCCATGCTCTGCGAGATGACGGGCCCGGGGGCACCCGGCGGGCTGTGCCGCACCGCCGGGTCGAGGCTGCTCTTGATCCCGCGGCATCGAGGGCTCAGCGAAGCAATCGGCGCCCGGTCCGCGCAGGGCGACCCCGGAGCCCGGGCCTACCTCGGGCGCATCGCCGCGGAGACCGAAGGCGTCCTGCTTATCGGCACCGGGGTGGAGACCTTCGGCGCACCGGGCGCCGGTGACCCGGGGATGCACGATTTCTGGCGGGAGCTGGCCGGGGCCCTCACGGAGTTCCCGGGCATCGAGGTCGTCACGCCGGCGGAACTGGCCCGGACCGTCGATGCCGACCGCTGCCCGGTTCTGGAGATCCCGGCGCCGGCAGGGGCCGACCGGGCCGCGATGGAGGTGCAGACGGGGGGTTGGCTCGACGACCCCGCCCAGCTCGACCTCTTCCGGGACATCGAGAAAATGGAAGAGATCGCCCGGAAGGCGGGCGGCGAGCTGCTCACCCACTGGCGCCACCTCACCGCGGCGGATCACCTGTTTTTCATCCACCGGCCCACCGGCCGGGAGACGTCCCTGAGCCGCTACGAGAACCCCTACGGCGCCTCGCTCGCCAGCGCGGTGCACATCCTGACGCGGAAGATCGACATCCTCACGGTCACCATCCTCCGGTTCGAGATCCTCACGCGCAAGGAGAAGCCCGCCGTGCTCATCATCACGCCCGAGACGGGGCGGCTCCCCGAGGATTTGGGGGGGCTCGCCAAGTACATCTCCGGCAAGAGCGGCGGGCAGGGCGAGGTCATCTCGGCCCTGTGCGAGGGGCTGACGGAGCGGGGCGTCGACGTCCACCTCGCCCTGCTGAACCTCAAGAAGCGATTCCAGCGGGAGTCCAGGCTCAGCGCGCAGCAGTGGCGGGAGATGCGCTACAAGATCGACCCCGAGAAGATCCACCTCGTCAGCTCGGGCGTCTTTTCCGATCTGCTGAGCGCCTACGGCGGCAACCCCCTGCTCAACGCCGCCGAGTTCCAGCGCGAGATCGTCAACAACGTCATCAAGAGCGTCAGCGCCCGCCACGGCGGCCGGCTGATCGTCCACACCCACGACTGGATGGCGGGCGGGATCATCAACGCCTACCTGAAGGCCCGCGGGGTTCCCGTCCTGCACACGGTCCACAATGTCTTCACGGGCCACATCCCCCTGGAGATGCTCTTCGGCGTCGACATGGAAGACTTCTCCGAAAACCTCTATTACTCGGAGGAATACGGCAGGCGCTGCGTCGACAGTCAGGCCACGGCCATCAAGAACGCCACCCTGATCAACTTCGTGGGCGAGCAGTTCCTCAAGGAGGTGGTCTACGACTACTTCATGGACCGGCCCCTCGTGCCGCCCGGCGTGCGGACCGAGGTCAAGGCCAAGTACTTCCACGGCACGGCCATCGCCATCATCAACGCGCCGCCCGCCTACATGTACCCGGAGCGGTGCGACTTCTGCGTCGAGAAATTCGGGCCCGACGACGACGTCCTGAAGGCCAAGGGCATCAACCGCGTCGAATTCCAGAGGCGGATGGGCCTCAACGTCGACCCCGACGCGATCCTGCTGTTCTGGCCCTCGCGCCTCGACCCCACGCAGAAAGGGGTGGAGCTGCTCGAACAGGTGGCCGGGCCCTTCTCGGTGGACCACCCCGACGTCCAGATCGCCATCGTCGGCGACGGGGTGGGCAGCGACCGGACCCACGTGGAGATCCTGGGGCGCATCGCCTATGCCTCGGGGGGGCGCATCGCCTACCAGCCCTTCAGCGAGGAGCTGTGCATGCTGGGCTATGCCGCCGCGAGCGACGTCTTCGGGGCGTCGCTCTACGAACCCTGCGGACAGATCGACCAGGTGGGCAACATCTTCGGCGCCACGGCGACGAACCGCGACACGGGCGGCTACCACGACAAGATCCGCGAGCTTCGTCTCAAGATCGCGGGGGCCCCCCAGGACGTGGGCAACGGCTTTTTGTTCCGGGACTACGACGCCCGCGGTCTCTGGTACGGCCTCGAGAACAGCGTGCGGTTCCACCGGCGCCCGCCCGAGATCCGCGAGCCCCAGCTCAAGCGGATCATGCGCGAGGCCCGCCAGCGCTACCGCCTCGAGAACATGATCGCCGCCTACATCCGAGCCTACGAGCGCATCAACGACGGCGAGCCGATCGTGTAGGCGACCGCGCCGGACCCGGGCAACCGGAGTCCTCGTGCCCATTTCTAGCGCCGCCGTCTGCTTTTGGCACATGCTTTGCTGTTCTCTTTCCCCGTCAGCATACGACGACGGTTTGCCGCACCCGTTCAAAGGGGTCGGGCCGATTCCCGCGCTTTCCCCGATGAACGGCGCAGGCGACCTGGAAAGGGGTTTTCCGTGAACGATACGGGTTTCGTCGATTACTACGAGCTGCTGCAGCTGAGCCCGAACGCCGACACGGACACCGTGGAACGCGTTTTCCGGCACCTGGCCAAGAAGCTGCACCCCGACAACCGGGAGTCGGCGGACCCCGAGCGGTTCCGCCTTGTGGTGGAAGCCCATCAGGTCCTCTCCGACCCCAAGGCCCGCGCCGGCTACGACGTCAAGTACCAGGAATACTGGAACCGCAAGTGGAAGATCGCCTCCGAGGCCGGCGACGGGACCGCCTTCGGCGACGACCGGGAAACGCGCGAGAGCCTGCTCTCCATCTTGTACGTCCAGCGGCGGCGCAACCCGAAAAACCCGGGACTGGGCGATTACGAGATGGCCCGCCTCCTCGGCAAGCCTTACGAGCTGGTGGAGTTCCACCTCTGGTACCTGAAGTCCAAGGGCTGGGTCGAACGCCTCGACACGGGGATGCTGGCAATCAGCGCCCTGGGCGTCGACCAGATCGAGGAGAACCGGCTCAGGCTCCGAAAGGACCGCCTTCTCACGACCGGCGGCGCATCCGCCCCGGACGGGGAAGGCAGGACGTCCCGTCCCGACAGGGAGGAGCTGCTCGTTTCCCCCCAGGGCACGGCGTTCAGCCGCTGAGACCCCGCCCACTTGGGAAAAACAGAAAGCCCCCATCCCTTCGATTTGGGATGGGGGCTCTTGTCTCGAAGACCTTCTCGCCGCAGCGCGACAGGCATTAGGCCCCGGCTTTCGGGAACAGATAAAAAAAACCCGCCACGGATCGAATCCGGGCGGGTTTTTATCGCTTGGAGGACTTTCTACGGTCTATCGGCTCTGTCCGGTGGGGGCCTTCTTCTTCGTGCCCACCCGGTCCCAGGCATCCTTGTAGAGCCGGCCGATGCACAGCAGCAG
>JAGPKU010000081.1:4085-9596 GCA_018053845.1 Syntrophobacterales bacterium | reverse complement strand
GGTCACTCCCGTCTGCGTCTCCCATGCCGGGGCGGACATCGACCCGGAGAACTTCAAGGCGCGCCGCTTCAACTGCGCCTGCTTCGTCGTGCAGACCGAAAAAAGGAAGACGGCGCTTCTCTGGGACTTGGACAGCAGCAATACCTGGATCACAGACCCCGAAACGGAGGCGCAGAAGAAGGCCGTGGAACTCCTGACGGGTGCCGATCATCTCCTGCTGGACTGCTTTTCCTGGCGCGTCGAGGAGCATGCGGGCTTCAGCACGGGGCATCTGTCCTTCGCCACCGCCCGGAAATTCGCGAAGGTCCTGCAGCCGAGACAGACGCTGCTCGTTCACATGGGCGGCCATGAGGAGGGCGAGGGAAACCCCGGCTGGGGCTGGACGGACGAGACGTGGGGACGGGAGGCACAGAAGCTCTGGACGGCCGACGGGCTGCCCGGCACGGTGCGCGTCCCCGTCATGGGCGAGGAAATCCAGATCTAGTCGTTCCCGCCGGGCACGGACAGGCGGGGGAAAGGAGGGGGCCATGAAAAGATGGGGGATTGCCGTCGGCCTGGCGCTGTTGGTCGTGTGGCCGTCGGCAGCGGTTGCCTTCTTCGGTGGCGGGGAGGGGCTGGGAACCCAGTCGGACCAGGCAACGGGGGAACTGAGGGTCCTGGCGGTCGCCGTGCGCTTTCCCGACGCGGCGCCTTCGTTTTCCCTGGACAACATCCGGAAGCGGGCCGTCGACGACCTCGACCGCTACGTGCGGGAGCAGTCCTACGGGCGGGCCTGGCTCAAGGCGGACTTCCGCGGCTGGGTGAACCTGCCCGACCCGCTGTCGCTCTACAACGTGAGCCCCTACAACTTCAAGGTGGACCGCAGGCGGGTGCGCAAGCTCATCGAGGACACCATGACGGGACTCGAGAGGGACGTGGACTTCAGCCGGTACCAGCACATCCTGATCATCCCCGGCGTCCGCACCATGCCCGGGCAGGGCTACGGAATGCTCTGCTACTGCGCCAACCCGGGGATGCTCACGGGGGTCAGGGGAAACCTGGCCTACGCGACCGTGCGGTCCCGGGGGGGGAAGGAATTCAGCGGCGGCATCTTCGTGGGGTGCGAAAACGCGCACCTCGGCATGTTCGCCCATGACTTCTTCCATGCCCTGGGGGGAATCGACGCGGGGAAACGGCGGGTCCCCTGACTGTACGACTTCGAGCGTCAGTCTGACGCTTCCGCCGGTCTTCCCTCCTTTGAACACAATGCCATCTACGTGGGGCCCTGGGACATCATGTCCCAGCACTTCCTGGAGCGCGGCGGCCTGCCGCCCGGGCTGACCTCCTTCACGAGAATCCGCCTCGGGTGGATGACGAAGGAACAGGTCCGGTTCGTCAAGCCGGGCGAGACGGCCCTGGCTTTTCTGGCACCGCTTGCGGCCGGGGGCGAGACGCTGGCCGTCAAGATCCCCCTTTCCTGGGGGAACTACTATCTCGTCGAAAACCGCCAGCCCGTGGGATTCGACCGTGCCCTGCCCGATTCGGGCATCCTCGTGCTGAAGGTCAACCCCGACGCCGCCGAGGGCTACGGGACCGTGAAGGTCATGAACGCAAACCCCGCAGCCCCCCACTTCAAACAGGCGACATACCGGCCCGATGCCCCGGGCCGGGATCTCTTCCAGGACGGCCACGTCGCCGTCATTCCCGCCTGGCAGGAGGGCGACAGGCTGGGCGTCCTCGTGACGGCACCGGAGCGCGGCGCCGAGGCGCTGAAGGCCGCACGGGCGGTGAGGTTGCTGATGAAGGACAGGGGCCCCCGGGACCCGGTCACCGCGGAGGCAAAGGCCGCCTTCACGGCGTTCGACTTCAAGCGGTGCATCGGGATCGCGGGCCGGTAGAGCCGGTCCCGCACGCAAGGAGAGCGCAATGGACGAACTGCTGAAGAAGATCATGGAGATCACGGGCGCCGGCGACGAGGCGGCCCGGAAGGTCGTCGACGAGGTGGTGGCCTTCGCCAAGTCGAAGGTCCCCGGGCCCTTCCAGCACTTCGTGGACCAGATCTTCGAGAGGGACGAATAGGGAAGGTTCGAGGTCCGAGGAACGAGGACCGAGGTCAAAGAGAAATCCTCAAACCTCGCGCCTCGATCCTCGAGCCTTTTTTCAGTCCATCGCGCTGCCCCAGGGGTTCACCCAGGGATTCTTCGCGCAGGCGAGGCAGAAGACCTTCGTGGGGATGGATCCGCAGCCCTGCTGCCACATGTCGAACTTGCGGCAGGAGCGGCACAGGGGCTTTCCGCAGGAATCGCAGTAGATGATCGATGGAACCTTCTTGCAGACCTGGCAGGTCTCGGTGCCGTCGGCGATGCGCATTGCGGGCTCGTCCTCTCTCTGTGACGTTTTGAACCTCATGCCCGTGCAGCATATCGGTATGCCTGTTCCCCGTCAAGGCGGGTCAGAACCGGTGGCTCAGGGCAAAGTGGAAAACCACATCGGGCGCTGTTTTGACGACCAGGTCCTCCGAGACCCCGATATCCAGCGCCGTCCTCTCCGAGAACACCCATGAGCCGCCCGTGACGATCTGGACGGCATTGGAGCTGACCTCGACGAGATCGGAGTCTTTGTAAAAAGCCGTGTGGCCGTCGAATTGGACCTTCAGGACAAGCCACGAAAGAGGGCGCCATCCGGCCCCGAGGCTCGCGAAGGCGACGAAATGATTCTGCTGATCGGGCAGGACGTCGCTTTCCGTCATTCCGACCGCCCCGCCTCCGCCGAAGAGTTCCCAAAAGCCGCAGGACGTTTTCCACCCTTTGTTCGCCGCAAGCCAGAGGGCCAGGTCGGCGCTACCGCTGCCGCGCAGTTCGTTGCTGTCGCCCGTGGGAAGCTTGAGGCTCGTCCTCAGGGCCAGGGCGCCGGGGTTCTCGCCGGCTTCCCGGTACAGCTGGTATCCCGCCGTCAGGCGCACATCGCCGATGCCGGAATTGGACTGATCGACACGGAACAGGCTTGCGCCGCTTCGCTGGTAGTTGAACAGCAGACGTCCCTTCGGCGCCTGGTCGCGGCCGTTCTGCCGGAAGCCGAAGGTGGTGTGGTAGTTCTCGATGAACCCGTCCAAAAATCCCCCGTTCTGAAAGACCCATGGCAGTTCGAAGCCGGCCTCGAATCGATTGGCCAACCCCATGCGGCCGGTGAGGTTGAGTCGGTACGTCTCGCCGTCGAGGATGATCCGCTCGTTTGCGGCGCCGTCGTCGACGTACAGGTTGGCGAGGTCGAAGACCAGCGCCAGTTCCCCTTCCCCTTTCGCGAGAACCCTCGCGTCGCCGATGGCCGGCAGTCCGTAGATCATGACGAGGGGGCTCTGGTTGCTCGTCCGGAAGGGCAGGATATCGAAGGGCTGACCCTCGGCGGGGGTGCAGAGCAGGACGGCCAGGAGCAGGAGGCCCGGAAGGCATTGTGTTGCGGTTGTGCTCATGGTCGGAAGCATTAGCATCGGACGGGGAAAAATGATAGAAAAAAGACAACTCCGGAGTCCTACAAGGAGAGAGCAAGCCATGAAGAAAATTTCCGCCGGGACCAATGTCTTCATCTACCCCATGCCCGTTGTCCTCGTGGGGGCGAACGTGGGGGAAAAAGCAAATTTCATGGCCGTGGGGTGGGTGAGCCGCGTCAACGCCGCGCCCCCCATGCTGGCCGTCGGGATCTTCAACAAGCACTACACCAACGAGGGCATCCGGGAAAACGGCACCTTCAGCGTCTGCTTCCCCGACAGGAAGCTCGTCGAGAAGGCAGACTACTGCGGGATCGTCTCGGGCCGCAAGACGGACAAGTCGAAGCTCTTCGACGTCTTCTACGGCGAGACGAAGACGGCGCCCATGATCGGCGAGTGCCCGCTGAACCTGGAGTGCCGCCTCGTGCAGACGGTGGAACTGCCCACCAACAACCTCTACATCGGCGAGATCGTCGCCTCCTTCGCCGACGAGCGCTGCCTCACGGAGGGAAAGCTGGACGTGAAGAAGCTCGACCCGCTGCTTCTCACCATGCCCGACAACCGCTACTGGGCCGTCGGTGAATTCGCCGGGAACGCCTGGGAGGCGGGCAAGGGGCTCAGGCAGGGATAGGGCCGGGGGACAGGGGCCGGCCGCGGACAGGGCGGCGATCCGGCATCGGGAAAGGCCCTTAACTGCAGCGGCATTTTGTGCTAAGCTAGCCTCGTTTTGTGCCGGGTCGGAAGTGCTTCGAATATCCGCGCCGACCCGGGCAGAGGGCCACGCAGCATGACGACAGAACCCGCTCCCCAGAAAGGCGCCCGACGGTCTGCGGCCCGGTGGCTCGCGGACCCCTTCGCCGCCTTGGGCCGACGGACGATCAGCTGGGTCGACAACCTCGGCGCCGCGACCATCTTTCTGTCCCTGGCGACCCTGAGGATCTTCCGGCCCAAGCAGGTGATGAAGATCCTCGAGCAGCTCTACCGGATCGGGGCGGGCTCCGTGCCGATCATCATGCTGGTGGGGCTCTTCACGGGCATGGTCCTGGGACTGCAGTCCTACCACGCCCTGGTCAAGTTCGGCTCGCAGGGGGCCCTGGGCACCCTGGTGGCACTCTCGCTCATCCGGGAGCTGGGCCCGGTGCTCACGGCCATCATGATCACGGCCCGGGCGGGGTCGGCGATCACGGCCGAGATCGGCAGCCAGCGGATCTCGGAACAGATCGACGCGCTGGGGACGATGCGCATCGACCCGCTGCGCTACCTCATCAGCCCGCGGGTCGCCGCCTCCATCATCAGCTTCCCGCTGCTCACGGCGATCTTCGACGTCATCGGGATCATCGGCGGGTACATCTCGGGGGTGATGCTGCTGGGCGTCAACGCCGGCACGTACCTGTACCGCGTCGAGTCGAGCGTGGACATGAAGGACGTCACCGACGGCTTCGTCAAGGCCATCGTCTTCGCGGTGATCGTCACCACCGTGTGCTGCTACCAGGGCTATTTCGCGCACACGCGCACGGACAGCTACGGCGCCAGGGCCATCGGCCGCGCGACGACGGCGGCGGTCGTGATCTCCTGCGTGCTGATCTTGATTGCGGATTATGTCGTGACGTCGCTGCTGATTTAAGGGTTCAGGGTCCAGGGCAGGAAAGAGGAAAATCCCCTTCCGTCCCCCTTTTGCGAAGGGGGGAAAGGGGGAGTGGACAGCAAAATAACAAGGCAAGACATGGAAGCCCCGCTGATCGAATTCCGGGACGTCACGAAGCGCTTCAACGACAAGACGGTGCTCGAGCGCGTCAACCTGCAGATCTACGAGCGGGAGGTCACGACCATCATCGGGCTGAGCGGCACGGGCAAGACGGTGCTGCTCAAGCACATCATCGGGCTGCTCAAGCCCGACGAGGGGACGATCCTCTTCCGGGGACAGCCCCTGGAGAAGATCCGGAAGCGCGACCTGCCCATGAGCTACATGTTCCAGGGCAACGCGCTGTTCGACTCCATGACGGTGTTCGAGAACATCGCCCTGCCTCTTCTCGAGACGACGAACCTCA
>JAGPKU010000081.1:0-3985 GCA_018053845.1 Syntrophobacterales bacterium | reverse complement strand
CAGCCCCTGGAGAAGATCCGGAAGCGCGACCTGCCCATGAGCTACATGTTCCAGGGCAACGCGCTGTTCGACTCCATGACGGTGTTCGAGAACATCGCCCTGCCTCTTCTCGAGACGACGAACCTCAGCCGTTCCGAGGTCCGGCGGCGGGTCATGGCCCGCGTGGAGCAGATGGAACTGGCCGACGCGATCGACAAGTACCCCTCGGAGATCTCCGGGGGAATGCAGAAGCGCGTGGCCCTGGCGAGGGCCCTGGTGACGGACCCGCAGATCGTGCTCTTCGACGAGCCGACCACCGGCCAGGACCCCGTCCGGAAGAACGCGATCCTGGGGATGATCGCCCAGTACCAGCGAACCTTCGGGTTCACGGCGATCCTGGTGAGCCACGAGATCCCGGACGTGTACTTCATCTCGAACCGCATCCTGGCCCTGTACGGCAAGAGCATCGTCTTCCAGGGGACGCCCGAGGAGTTCGAGGATTTCGAGCACCCCTTCAAGGAGGAGGTGGTGCACAGCCTCGAGGGGCTGCAGAAGGAGCTGACGGGCCTTCATTCCAAACGGCAGTTCAAGCTGAGGTATCAGGGCCAGCTGCGGGGGGGAGCGCTCGGGGAGACCTATGCCGTGGCCGTGTTTTCGCTCGACGGGCTCGATGCCGTGGCGGCCGCCCTGGGACACGATGCGGCGCAGGAGGCCCTGCGAAGCCTGGGCATGTTCCTGGGCAGGCACTTCGGGGCGATCGGCGGCTTTTCCACCCGCCACAGCCTGAATGAATACGTCACGGTCCTGCCCATGACGGACCGGGCGGAGGCCGAGGGGATCGTGGGGGAATACATCCGTGATCTCCAGGCGCAGGAGCAGGCGATCCTCGAGATCTGGGCTGCGGCGCAGAAGCAGTCCCCCTCGGATGCGTGCGTGGAGCTCATCCTGCTGGCGGGGCTGGCCCAGGGGCATCCCGACGAGGGCATCGATGCCGTCATCGAGCGCGCCCGGCGGGAGCAGAACGTCGTTTCCCGGATCCGGTGCATCAACAAGGGAGAAGACAGATGAAAAAGTACGCCATGGAAACCGCCGTCGGCATCTTCGTTGCAATCGGGCTTCTGTGCGTCGGCTACCTGACCGTGAAGCTCGGCAACGTCGGCATCCTCGAAGGCGACCAGGTCCGCATCCTGGCGAAGTTCAGCTCCGTCACGGGCCTGCGGGCCGGGAGCTCCGTGCGGATCTACGGCATCGAGGTGGGGCGGGTGGACAAAATCGGCATGGATGCCGACTACCAGCAGGCGCAGGTGGAGATGCTCATCCGCAAGGACGTCAAGATCTACGAGGACGCCATTGCGGCCATCAAGACCGAGGGCCTGATCGGCGACAAGTACGTGAGCATCGACCCCGGCGGCATGGGCGACCCCCTCAAGCCCGGCGATTCGATCATCCAGACGCAGGCCGCCGTGGACGTGGGCGACCTGATCAGCAAGTACGCCTTTGGTGACGTCAAGAAAGAGGAACCGGAGAAGAAGAAATGAAAAGGACGACAAAGACCACGAAGATCCGGTCGGCGATCGCGGTGAGCCTGCTTGCGCTCGTGCTGGGCGCCGTGCCGGCCCGGGCCGCAACGCCGCTCGAGACGGTGCGCGCCGAGGTCAACAAGGTACTCGAGGTGCTGCGCAACAAGTCGCTCAAGGAGGAGGTCAAGCGGGAGAAGCTGCGGGCCCTCTACGGCGAGATGTTCGACCAGGAGGAGCTCTCGAAGTGGTCCCTGGGCCGCAACTGGAACAAGCTCAGCGAATCCCAGCGCAGGGAGTTTTTGCCGCTGTTCCAGCAGGTGCTGGAAAAGACCTACGGCGACCGGATCCTCGCCTACTCCGACGAGAGGATCGTCTTCGACAAGGAAGTGCCGATCTCGGGCAACCGGGTCGAGGTCCAGACGCGGGCCATCACGAAGTCCAAGGAGATCCCGATGCACTACCGGGTCTTCAAGGACAAAAGCGGGAAGTGGAAATGCTACGACGTCGTCGTGGAAAACGTGAGCCTCGTGATGAACTACCGCTCGCAGTTCAACGAGATCCTCGCCAAGAACGACGCCGAGGAGCTGCTCAACATCCTGCGCAAGAAGGTGAAAGACCAGAAGTCATGATGCGCCTGCTTCGCGCCCTCGTCCTCTTCGCCTTGCTCCTCACGGGCTGCGCCCACGGCCTCCCCGCGGCATCGGCCCCGGGCCCTCCATCGGAGGCGCCCGTGACCGCCGTGGCCTCCTACGCACAAATCGCGCAACCCGAACCCCTTCCGCTCGCCGCGCAGGAGGGGGGGGCGGCCGGGACGGCCGAAGGCGCCGCGGACGAAGGGGCCGGAGAGGACGATTTCGACGATGGGATGGAGGAAGTCCCCGCCGCCGAGCAGGTGACGATCGCCGACCCCTGGGAGCCCTTCAACCGGGCCATGTTCACCTTCAACGACCGGCTGTACTTCTGGGTCCTGAAGCCCGTGGCCGAGGGCTACAGCGCCGTGGTGCCCGAGCCCGCGCGGGTGAGCGTGGGCAATTTCTTCTCCAACCTCCGGTCGCCCATCCGGTTCGTCAACTGCCTGCTGCAGGCCCAGTTCATCGGCGCCGCCACGGAGCTGTTCCGCTTCATGCTCAACAGCACGATCGGGCTGGCGGGCCTCTTCGACCCGGCCGGCGGCGAGGAGATCGGCCTCCTGAGGCAGGACGAGGACTTCGGCCAGACCCTCGGCTCCTACGGCGTCGGCCAGGGGTTCTACATCGTCTGGCCCTTTCTCGGGCCTTCGAGCCCGAGGGACACCCTGGGCATGATCGGGGACTATTTCTCTTACCCGATTTCCTACCTCGACCCGTGGTATGCCTGGCTGGCCGTCCGGGGCTACCAGGCGGTCAACGACACCTCCCTGCAGATCGGCGACTACGAGGCGATCAAGGAGGCGGCGCTCGATCCCTACATCTCCATCCGCAACGCCTACATCCAGTACCGGCAGAAGAAGGTCGAGGAGAGGGGCACGATCGGCAAGCCCAAACCGGACGTCCCCGGCGCGGGCACCCCGGCCCGCGGGGTGGGGCCGTGAGACCCTGATGCGGCCTCCCCGGCGGCGCCCGGTTCTCCGTCCCGCCCGCATACCCGGTCAGGGGCACTCGCAGGCCCTGCCCCTGAGGCTGAAGAAGAACTTGAGCCCCCTCTTGACGGTGTCGGAGAAGAGCTTGGTGGCCATGAAGTTCCCGGCCACCCGCTTGTTGATCTCGCCCAGGGTGGGGTAGGGGTGGACGGAAGCGGCCAGCGTGGAGAGCCTGGTGCCGCCGTTGAGGGCCGCCACCCATTCGCTGATGAGATTCCCCGCCGACGGGCCCAGGATCTGGATGCCGATGGGTTTCTCTTTCTCATCGAGAAGCAGCTTGATTTTCCCCTCTTGCTCCCCCTCGGCGAGGCTGCGGTCGTTGTCGCGGAAGTTCTCCGTCCAGAGGGAATACTCGATGCCGGCCTCCCGGGCCGCCTTTTCATTCATGCCGATGGAGGCCAGCTCGGGGTCGGTGTAGGTGCACCAGGGTAGATACGTGTAATCCGCCTTTCTCGGAAGACGGAAGACGGCGTTGGTGATGGCGATCCCCCCCTCGTAGCCCGCGGCGTGGGTGAACTGATACGTGCCCGTCACGTCGCCCACCCCGTAGATGTGGCTGTGGGCCGTTGTCCGGAGCCTGCCGTCGAGCTTGAGCCCCTTGCCGTCGAATTCGACGCCGATTGCCTCCAGCCCGAGCCCCTCCAGGTTGGCTTTCCGCCCCAGGGCGACGAGGATCGCCTCGGACCGCAGGCTCTTCGTCTCTTCTCCCCTCCGGATCACAACCTCTTTTTCATCCCCGAGGTCGCGAACCTCGAGGATGGAGGCGCCGAGGTGGAACCGGACGCCCTCCGCCTGCATGACCTGCATGACCACGTCGGTCATGTCTTTGTCTTCGCGGTTGAGAATCTGGGGGGCCACATCGACGATG
>JAGPKU010000080.1 GCA_018053845.1 Syntrophobacterales bacterium | reverse complement strand
AAGGACCCCCTCTACGTGGACCGCAGACTGAAGGTTCCCGCCGTCGAGAAGGGGAAGGGCAGGGACGCCCCGGCCGAGAAGAAGCCGGCGGTGACGGCGAAGAAGCCGGCGACCTACACGGTCCGCAAGGGCGACACCCTCGAGAAGATCGCCGAGAAGCACAACACGACGATCGCGGCCCTGATGAAGGCCAACCGGATCAAGCGCAACGATCCCCTGTACGTGAACCGGAAGTTGATTATCCCGTCGGAAGAAGATATTTAGAAAAGCAGGCTTGAGGCTTGAGGCAAAGGGCATAAGGAAAGAAACGGAGGAGCAGAGGGGAGGAAGGGCTCTCCCGCTCACCTTCTTAACTTCTCAACTTCGTCTCCGTCGCCAGGTGTCTGTCATGTCGAATCGCCGTCTGCGGTCTGCGGGGATCATCTGCCTCGTCGCCCTGTTGTGCCTTGCCGGATGCGGTCCCGGTCTCACCCCTGAGGAGAAGAAATACGTGCAGACGCACGAGGAGCCGGGTATCACGGGTTTCGTGGAGAAGCTCCTGTCCCGCTACTTCTTCGCCTCGTCCCTCAGCAGCCGCCCCGACCGTGTCTTCCGGGGGCATACGTCGATCGTCTGGTGCGTGGAATTCAGCCCCGACGGCCGGACCCTCGCCTCGGGGAGCGCCGACAAGGACATCATCGTCTGGAACGCGCAGACGGGGGTCCCCGTGCACACGCTTCGCGCGCACAGGGAGGCGGTGATGCGCGTCGCCTACAGCCCCGACGGCACGGTGCTCGCCTCCGGGGGGAAGGAGCCGGTCATCCACCTCTGGGACACCGGGTCGGGCGAACACATCGGCACCCTTGCAGGACACGCCGGGTGGGTGGTGTCCCTGGCCTTCAGCCCCGACGGGAAGCGGCTGGCCTCGGCCAGCAGCGACCGCCGCGTCATCGTCTGGGACGTGGGAGAGCGGCGGATCGAGAAGGTCCTCGAGGGGCACGGCGACGTGGTCGATGCGGTGGCCTTCGGTCCCGACGGCAGGCGGCTCGTTTCGGGGGGTGACGATCGTGCCGTCATCGTCTGGGACGTGCAGAAGGGCGAGAGGGTCATGACGCTCGAGGGTCATACCAGCTTCCTCAAGGCCGTGGCCTACTCCCCGGACGGCGGGACGATCGCCTCGGGGGGCCTCGACCAGAAGATCATCCTCTGGGATGCGGTCACGGGCCGGCCGATCCGCACTCTCGTCGGACAGGAGGGAATGATCTTCTGCCTGGCCTGGAGCCGCGACGGCAGGCGGATCGCCAGCGGGGGAAACAGTCTCCTCATCTGGGATGCCGCTTCCGGCGAGATCCTGAAAAACATCCGGAGCTTTTACGGGATCGTCAACGGCGTGTCCTTCAGCCCGGACGGCAGGCACCTGGCCACGGCGAATTACGATCGATCGGTCCTGCTCTTCGACAGGATCCCCTGAGTCGGCCGGGGATTTGAATTGATTTTCCCGGCCCCCTCTGGTATAGTCCCTTTCCCCCGACCGGTTATCCTTAAAAACGCAAGGATAACGGGGCCATGGCGCAAAGTGCGCCGGGTTCTCCGGCCGTGCTCTTTAGCCATCAAGCCCTTCGAGGAGGAATGATGATGGAAAAAGAAAAGCCACTGGAGAAGCTGACGGTCAAGGAACTCAGGGAAACGGCCCTGGCCATGGGCGGCATCACCGGGGTCACGGCGATGAAAAAGGAGGAGTTGCTGGCCGCCATCCGCCAGGCCAGGGGGCTCCCCGCGAAGGAAATCCGGGAGAAGCCCGTCGACACAGTGCTGGAGGTCAAGAAGCGGATCCGGGAATTCCGGGCGCAGCGAGAGGAGCTCCGCGAGGCGGGACGCCGCGCCGAGGCGGTGCGGCTCAATCGGCAGATCAGCCGTCTGAAGAAGAAAACCCGAAGGCTGGCCAGAAGGGCCGCCGCCGCGAAGGCGTCGTAAGGGGAGGCGGTCATGTTTGTCGGGCGGCGCATGACGCGGGACGTCGTGGCGGTGACCCAGGACGCCAGCGTCCTCCATGTCCGCAACCTCCTGCGTGACAGGGGCACCATCCAGGCCCCCGTCGCGGAGGGCGGCCGGGTCGTCGGCGTCATCACCGACGTCGACATCCGAGAGAACTCGGCCTCGCCGGCCGACACGCTTTCCGTGCACGAGCTGAACTACCTGCTCTCGGAAATGAAGGCCGGGGACATCATGACGCGAAACCCCGTCACGGTGGGCCGGATACCCCCGTCGAGGAGGCGGCGAAGATCCTCAACGAAAAAAGGATCGCGTGCCTCCCCGTCGTGCAGGACGGTGCTTTGGTCGGCATCATCACGACCTGCGACATGCTCAACGTCCTGCTCGAGGTGATGGGGGTGGGGACGCAGAGTTCGCGCGTCGAGCTCTCCATTCCGAGCGACATGGGCGAGATCTGCAGCATCGCCGGCATCGTGAAGGACCTGGGCCTCTCGATCATCTCCATGGTTTCGACGGTGAACCGGGAGGCCCCGGGGACGCGCTTTTCCGTGCTGCGCGTCAACACGGACGACGTCCGCGAGCTATGCAGGGCGCTTCGCGGTGCGGGATACAAGGGAACGACGGGATATGAAGCGTAACACCGGCGGGCAGGAGCGGATTCGTGGCTGAAGGCGGCCACAGGGTGCTTTCAGCCCTTTTTTTATGCAGAGAGCAACGATGAAAGGGGAGGTTTTATCCGTATGAGCAACGAGAATCTCGAAAGCAAACGCTGGATCATTGCAGGGGCTGCCGTCCTCATGCAGCTCTGTCTGGGGACGGTCTACGCCTGGTCCGTCTTCAAACTCCCGTTGATGAAGGCCCACGGCTGGGGGGAGACCTCCGTCCAGGCCACCATGATGATCAACATGGCCGTCATCGGACTGGCGGCGGCCTTCGGCGGGACCCTGGTGGACAAGAAAGGCCCCCGGTTCGTCGCCACGATCGGCGGCATCCTCTTCGGCTCGGGCGTGCTGCTGGCGGGCTTCGCCGACCAGGTGGGCAACCTGTATCTGCTCTGGCTGGGGTTCGGCGTCATCGGCGGCCTCGGCAACGGCTTCGGTTACGTGACGCCCATCGCGACCCTGATCCGCTGGTTCCCCGACAAGCGCGGCCTGATCACGGGGCTGGCCGTCATGGGCTTCGGCGCCGGCGCCTTCTTCATGGGCAAGATCGCCCCCGGGATGGTCATCAGCATGGGGGTGGCGAAGACGTTCTACATCTGGGGAGTGATCTTCCTGATCGCCGTGACGGGTGCCGCCCAGTTCTACAAGAACCCCCCCAAGGGTTGGCTGCCCAAGGGCTGGACGCCCCCGGCGACGACCGTCTCGGCCGCCGACTCCTTCACCTTCGACGAGGCCATCAAGACGCCCCAGTGGTTCATGCTCTGGGGGATGCTCTTCCTGAACGTCTCGGCGGGACTGGGCCTGATCTCTCAGCTCTCGCCGCTCGCTCAGAACGTCGTCAAGGCCGCGTCGCCCGGGATCTCAGCCTCCGAGCTCGCCATCGCCGGCGGGACGATCCTCGCCATCGCCTCGATCTTCAACGGGCTGGGGCGGCTCTTCTGGGCGTCGCTGTCCGACAAGATCGGCCGCAAGGCGGTCTTCATGACCATGTTCGCCAGCCAGGCGGCCCTCTACATCCTGCTGCCCCAGATCAGCAACCAGCTGATGTTCACGGTCATCGCCTGCTACCTGCTGGCCTGCTACGGCGGCGGGTTCGCCACAATGCCCCCCTTCGCGGCCGACTCCTTCGGCCCCGGCTACATCGGGAAGGTTTATGGCATCATGCTGACGGCGTGGGGCTGTGCCGGCGTCGTGGGGCCCCTGGTCTTCGCCCAGATCCCGGGCCAGGCCCTCTACGTGGCGGCTGGCCTCCTGATCTGCGGGTTCGTCCTGGCCCTGAGCTACAGACCGCCGGCACGGAAGGCCAGGGCGTAAGAAAGGGTCCAGGGCAAAGGGTAAATGCAGGGGCGGACCTCACGGGGTCCGCCTCTTTTTTCGAAGAAAATCCCCCTCGATCCCTCTTTGACAAAGGGGGATGAAGGGGGGATTTTTTCTTGAACGTCGCCTCCAAGGTCCCGGGCACGGTCCTCGCCCTGCACATCAGGGACAACCCGCTCGTCAAGAAGGACGAGGTGATCCTCCAGATCGATCCCGTGGATTAACGTGTCGCCCGGCAGGAGGCCGAGGCCAATCTCGAGAAGGAGAAGGCGCGGCTCACCGAGGTGCGAAGCCGCGAGGCCACGACCGAGAAGCAGTTCGTGGAGATCCGCGCGTCCCTGGAAGCCGCCCGCTGCGCCCTCAAGGCGCAGGAGGCGCTCGCCTGGGGAAGGCCGTCACGGACCTCAAGCGCGCCGAGCCGCTCAACCAGGAGAAGATCGTCACCCAGGAATACTGCGATCAGCGAAGAACGAACAACGACGTCACCGTCGCCCAGGTCAAGGCGGCGGGATCGGGCCGGGCACAGCCCGCGGGTGAGTGACGGTCATCTCGTCGCGTAGAGAAACATCAGGAACAGCAGGGCAAAGAGCAGAAACCCGTATGCCGAGAGGACCGGATGAATCTTCATCTGCTATTTCTTGACGAAATACCTGTGGATCGCGTTGATGAGGGACGATACCTCGGTTCCCGCCGGGGATTTCGCCCGGGGCGGGGCCGTTTCGAAATACCGGATGAGGGCGCGCACAATGGCCTTTTCCTCGTGCGCCCGCTTCCGCTTGGCCGCTGCGGTGGGTAGATCCTGAGTCGGCATGTCATTCCCCTGTCCCGATCGGATTACCCCCTTATCTCTCGGGTCCCAGTGTGCAGGTTTCGGCGGGGGAAAGCAATTCGACGAAAGTATGATTTTTTTCTACGACGGGAGTATGAGGTGGTCGTGGCTGGCGGTAAGCAATCAGACAAACTCGGCGCCGTCGATGGACGGGGGGCGGAAAAAAGGCGGGCATCAAGCCCGCCTTTTCCAGAACTGACGAATGAACGAACGAACCAGCCGTCCTTATGCCGCCTCGATCTTGACGGCACAGACCTTGTACTCCGGGATCTTGCACACCGGGTCGAGGGCCGGGTTGGTCAGGATGTTGACCGGAGCCTCCCGGAAGTGGAAGTTCATGAAGACGGTTCCCTCCGGGGCCCGCGTCGTCACGTCGGCCCTGGCCTCGACAGCGCCTCGTCGCGAGGCGACGCGGACGGTCTTCCCGTCGGTGATCCCGTATCGCTCGGCGTCTTTCGGGTTGATCTCCACGAGGCTCTGGGGGCAGCGCTCGTTGGTGCCCCGCGAGCGGCGGGTCATGGTGCCCGTGTGGTACTGGTACAGGACTCGGCCCGTCGTGAGGTAGAGCGGGTAGTCCTTGTCGGGCACCTCGTCGGGCGGGATGAACTCGATGGGCGCAAAGAGCCCCAGTCCCCTGGTGAAGCGGTCCTTGTGCAGGAACTTCGTGCCCGGGTGATCCGTGTTGGGGCAGGGCCATTGCAGGCCCTGTCGGCTGATCCGCTCGTAGGTGATGCCGGTGTAGCTGGGCGTCAGCTCGCGGATCTCGTTCCAGAGCTCCCGGGGCTTGGCGTACTTCATGGGGTATCCCATGCGGGTCGACAGATCGGCGATGATCTCCCAGTCCGTCCGGGCCTGCCCCGGCGGTTCGACGGCCTTGCGGACGCGCTGGACACGCCGCTCCGTGTTCGTGAAGGTGCCGCCCTTCTCGGCGAAGCAGGCCGTGGGAAGGACGACATGGGCGAACGCGGTCGTCTCGGTGAGGAAGATATCCTGCACGACGAAGAGTTCGAGCTTCTGGAGCGCCTTTTCGAGGTGGCGCAGATCCGGGTCCGAGAGCATCATGTTCTCGCCCATGCAGTAAAGGGCCTTGAGCTTGCCTTCGTAGGCGGCCTGGGACAGCTCGACGACGGTCAGTCCCGGCTTGGCGGGCAGCGGGACGCCCCAGGCCTTTTCGAATTTCTGCCGTGCGGCCTCCACCGTGACGTTCTGGTAGGCCGGCAGGACGTTGGGCAGGCAGCCCATGTCGCAGGCGCCCTGGACGTTGTTCTGGCCGCGCAGGGGGTTGATGCCGCAGGATTCGTAGCCCACCTTGCCGCAGAGCATGGCGAGGTTGGCGAGTGACTTCACGTTGTCCGTGCCCGTCCGGTGCTGGGTGATCCCCATGGCGTAAAGGATGGTGGCCTTCGGGGCCGTGGCGTAGAGACGCGCGGCGGCCCTGAGCTGCTCGGCCGGGATGCCCGTGATGGTCTCCACGTACTCGGGCGTGTACTTCTCGACGACCTTGCGCACGTCCTCGAAGCCTTCCGTGCGCTTCTCCACGTAGTCCTTCGCATAGAGGCCCTCGGCGATGATGACGTTCATCATGCCGTTGATCCAGGCCACGTCCGTCCCGGGCCTCTGCCGCAGGAAGAGGCTCGAGTACTTGACGAGCGGGATCTCGCGGGGCTCGATGACGATGAGCTTGGCGCCGCGCTTGCGGACGGCGCGCTTGACGTACATGCCCACGATGGGGTGGGTCTCCGTCGTGTTGGATCCCGTCACGAGGATCACGTCGGCGAACTCGATCTCCTCGATGGAGTTCGTCATGGCGCCGCTGCCGAAGGAGGCGGCCAGACCGGCCACCGTGGCGCTGTGTCAGAGCCGCGCGCAGTGATCGACATTGTTGGTGCCGATCGCCGCCCGCATGAATTTCTGGAAGACGTAGTTGTCCTCGTTGGTGCAGCGCGCCGAGGAGAGCCCCCCGATCGCGTCGGGGCCGTGCTTGGCCTTGATCTCCTTCAGTTTGTCGGCGATGAAGTCGAGCGCCTCGTCCCAGCCGGCCTCCTCGAGCTTGCCGTTTCGGCGGATCAGCGGCGTCTTCAGCCGGTCGGGGGAGTGGATGAAATCGTTGGCGAAGCGGCCCTTGATGCAGAGGCTCCCCCAGTTGGGCGAGCCGTGGGCGCGGTCGGAGGTGGTCTTGACGACCTTGCCGTTGAAGACGTTGAGGTCGATCTGGCAGCCCACGCCGCAGTAGGTGCAGGTCGTGCGGACCCTCTCGATCTCCCAGGGGCGTCCCTGGAAGCGGCCCTGCTTGTTGATGATGGCTCCCGTGGGGCAGTCTTGCATGCACTCGCCGCAGAAGACGCAGGCGGAGTTGATGTAATCCACGTCGAAGGCGGGCCCCACCTTCATGCGGTTGCCGCGCTGGGCGAAGTCGAGCACCTCGTTGACCTGGATCTCGTTGCAGCCCCGGATGCAGCGGCCGCAGAGCACGCACTTGTTGAGATCGCGAAAGATCATCGTGTTGGAGTTATCCGCGGGGTAGCCCGGGGGGTCGATCTCGAAGCGGGGCTTCTCGATCCCGAGCCGGTAGACGAGGTCCTGCAGCTCGCACTGGCCGTTGGATTCGCACTGCAGGCAGTTGTGGTCGCCCGAGGCCCAGATGAGCTCCACGATCATCTTGCGTGCCTCGGTCACCCGGGGGGTGTCGGTCCGGATCTTCATGCCGGGGCTGGCCGGCATGGCGCAGGAAGCCACGAGGTTTCTCGCGCCCTCCTGCTCGACGACGCAGACGCGGCAGGCGCCCACGAGGGTCGTGGCGGGGAAATAGCAGAGCGTGGGGATGAAGACCCCGTTCTTTTTCGCGACGTCGAGAATGGTCTGCCCGGCCGTGGCCTGGCACTCCTTTCCGTCGATGAAGATGGTGAATCTGCCGTTCATTCTTTCCTCCCTCCCCGTGAGTCAATCGAAGGATATATAAACCATGTGGTCTTCGAGCGCCAGCACTATTTTGCCCTTTAACCCAGGGGGGTTATGGCCGTCACGCGCTTCAGCAGGGAGCCCCGGGCGCCCGCGCCGCGGGTGATGTCGGAGACGACGACCCGGCCCGCCATGAGCGTCCGCTCGCCTGGGACCCCCGACTCGCGAAGACCCCAGGCGCTGTGGATGGCGTAGGCCTTCCCGTCGACGATGCCGAGGTGGATCATGATATGGCCCGGAAGGTGGAGCAGGGCCGGCCGGTGGCCGAGTTCCTTCAGGATTTTGAGCTTGTCCGCCTCCGGGAGGTCCCCCGTCTCCCGGCGCCCCGCCGGGTTGAGGGACGCCTGGCGGCGGCTGTTGCGGGGCATGGCGAACCCGAAGGTCGAGAAGACGTCCATGACCAGCCGCGAGCAGTCGCGCCCGTCGAACAGGTCTCCCCAGCCGTAGGGGTGCCCCTCGAGCTTGAAGAGCTGCCGGTAGAGGTTCCGGGCCGTGTAGGGCAGGTACCCGACGCTCACGTCGGCGTCTGCGGGGATGTAGCCCGTCACGAACCGCACCGAACCGTCGGGCGCCCGCCAGGGCAGGGTGACGGCGTAGTGCCGGGCGGCCGTTTCCACGTGAGGGAGCCGCGTGCCCATTGGGATGGACGCCGCGTGCACCGAGAACGCCCGGTCGGCGTAGACGGCGACCCTGCTGCCCGTGGCCACGAGGGGCCTGGACCGGGCGAAGGAATCGATCGCCGATTTGTCGCCGAGGGCGACGGCGGCCGACGGGACCCACCCCTTCGTGTAGGCCGTCTGCACGAACGACCAGGCGCCGTCGGTGCTTCTGTGCAGGACGGCGACGGGGTTGCCGCACTCCAGGGCGGAATACTGGAACCGGTCGAACTCGTTGCCGAAGGGCCGGTCGTAGAAGGCCTCGTTCGTGGGCAGCCTCCGCAGGCTCACCCGGCCCGTGACGAGGCCCCAGGCGGGGCGGATGACGGCGGGCACGGCCCCGATGAAGGCCTCCATGCGGTCGTAGAAGGCGGGCGGGATGACTTGGTTGGTGTGGTCGTAGCCCTTCGACTGCCGCGATTCGGCCAGCACCTCGGCGATCGCCCTTCGCACGACGGTGCCGTCGAGCGGGTTCGGGATCGCGAACACGTCGGTCAGCTCCGTTTCCGCAAGACCCATGGCGGCTCGGTTCATCGCCTCGATTCCCTCGGGGGTGAGGATCGGGCGGTCGGGCTCGGGGTGTCTGGCGATCCAGTAGTCGGCCTTCTCCTGCCCCGGCTGCACGCCGGGCAGGGGGACCGGGGCCGTCTCCCACTGCTCGGCGGGGCACATCACCGCGGTCAGAGCAATGAGCAGCAGGGGACCCAGGATGTGGAGGGCCTTCTTCATGTCGTCACTTCAGCGGAAACTCCGAGAGCTTCACGAACCGAAACCCCTTCTCCCGCAACCGGGGCAGGGCGTCCATCACGCCTGCCGCCGTCCCGCTGCGGGGCTGGTTCATGTGCAGGATGACGATCTCCCCGGGTTCGGCCTTGAGCAGGGCCTGCCGGACCTTCTCCTGCGGCCACGTGGCCCCCGCATCGCCCAGGACGGTGTAGTTGACCACCTCGCAGCCCAGCTCGCCCGCCACCTGCACGGCCACCTCGTCGCAGAAGGCCGTGCCGGGGCGGTAGAATGTCGGCCGGCGGCCCGTGGCGGCCTCGATCCTGCGGCCGTTCTTCACGATCTCGTCGATCAGCTCTCCCACGCTGCCCGTTCCCCGGATGCCGTAGGCGGATCGGCCGTTCACGGAGGCGGGCCTGTGGGCAAGGCCGTGATTGGCGATTTCGAAGAGGGGATCGGCGGCCAGCGCCTTGAAAGCGGCCGGGTTGGCCTCGATCCAGCTCCCGCTGAGAAACAGGGTGGCGGGGATCTGTTCTTTGCGCAGGTACTCGATCAGGGCGCTGTCGAAACGGCTGCCCCGGGGGCCCCCGCAGGCATCGAAGGTCAGGGCGATGACCGGCTCGGCGGTGTCGAGCCGCGTCCTGACGCCTGCGACCCGCTCGCCCCAGTCCTTCG
>JAGPKU010000079.1:6444-9949 GCA_018053845.1 Syntrophobacterales bacterium | reverse complement strand
CCGAGGGCCACACGGTAATCCATCTCGTTGCCCAGGTAGATCTTGCGGATCAGGCGCCCGGGAACGGCCCCCGGAGCAGGTTCGCTCAGGACCGCGATCGACTCCGGGCGCGCCGCCAGGACGACCCGGTCGCCCGCCTTCATGATCGAGTGCAGACGGCCCTTGAGGTGGACCGGCCCCGGGATGCCGTTGAGGGCCACGACTCCGTCGGGGCCTTCCAGGGCAACGAGCTCTCCCTCCAGGAAGTTGATGAGGCCGATGAAGTCGGCCACAAACCGGTTCGCGGGGGAATCGTAGATCTCCCGCGGGCTGCCCGTCTGCTGGACATACCCCTTGTCCATGACGATGATGCGGTCGGACATGACCATGGCCTCCGCCTGGTCGTGGGTCACGTAAATGACCGTGATCCCCAGGCGGCGCTGGACGTCCTTGATCTCGAAGCGCATGCTTTCGCGCAGCTTCGCATCGAGGTTCGAGAGCGGCTCGTCGAGCAGGAGAAGCGCGGGCTCGGCCACGAGGGCCCGGGCCAGGGCCACGCGCTGCTGCTGCCCCCCGGAGAGCTGGCTCGGGAGGCGCTTGTCGAGGCCCTCGAGGTGCACGAGCTCGAGGACGTGCCCGACCTTCTCGCGGATCTTCTTCTTGTCCATCCCGCGGACCTTGAGCGGGTATCCCACGTTGGCGAAGACGTTCATGTGGGGCCACACGGCGTAGGACTGGAACACCATCCCGATGTTGCGCTGCTCGGGCGGCTTGTAGAGGTTCGTCTCGGAGCAGCTCACGAGTTCCTGCCCGATGAACACCCGGCCCGTGGTGGCCCGCTCGAAGCCGGCGATGATGCGCAGCGTCGTCGTCTTCCCGCAGCCCGAGGGGCCCAGGAGGGAGACGAACTCCCCTTCCCGGATCGTCTCGCTGAAGGCCGCCACGGCCTCCACGCTGCCGAACTTCTTCGATACGTTTTCGAGTCTCACATCCGCCATGGATTATCCTCTTTCCTCCCGTCCCCGCATTCCCTTGACCGGGGGTGGCTCTTCCGTTTCGCGCCCCGCCGGATCAGATCGTGATCTTCCCCTTCGTGATCTTCGAGACCAGCACGTTCCCCGCGAGGACCACCAAGAGGATCAGCACGGCCAGCACGGAGGCCGCCTGCTGGTTGGAGTAGGTCTGCATCTCGTAGAGGATGACGCCCAGGTTGTGCGTGTTCGGTCCGTAGAGCAGGATGCTCATCGTCAGTTCGTAGAACGTGGTCATGAACACGAGAAACCACGCCGCGATGAGGCCCGGCCGCACGAGCGGCAGGATGATGTCCCGGAAGCTCTGCAGCCAGCTCGCCCCCGAGATCTGGGCGGCCTCCTCGAGCGAAAGGTCGATCTGCTCCAGGGAGGCGCAGACCGTGCGGACCGAGAAGGCCAGGTACTTCACGATGTAGGCCACGATCAGGATCGAGAAGGTGTTGTAGAGGTTCAGGCCGTATTTCCCCGAGAAGGCGATGATGAGCGCCAGGGCGATGACCGTGCCCGGTGTCGCGTAGGGGACGGTGGCGATGAGATCCGCCGCCCGCGCCAGCGGGCTTTTCGCCTTGACGCGGTAATAGGCGATGAGGCTTGCCACCAGCAGCGCCAGCGTCGCCGCGGTGATGCCCATGAAGAGGCTGTTCCAGAAGGCCTCGAGGGCCGTCTTGAAGGTCAGGATGTAGCCGTAGTGCTCCAGGCTCAGGTTTTCCAGGCTGATCGGTTCCCCGAAGATCCGGACGAAGGAGGTCACCACGATGGCCCCGATGGGCAGCACCACGAGCACAAACCCCAGCAGGGCCGAAAAGACCAGGGCCGGGATCCGGAAGCGGCCCAGGGAAACGGGCAGCACCCGCGAGCTCTTCCCCCCCACGAGAGTGTATCGCTTGCGGCTCAGGAGCCGGTTGCCGAGGGCCATGGTGAGCACGGCGATGACCATGAGGACCACGGAAAGGGCCGTCGCCTCGCGCATGCCCGAGGTCGTCCCCATGTAGACGTACTGGATCACCTGTGTCGAGAGCACGTAGATGCGGCTGGGCATGCCGATCATGGCCGGGACGCCGAAGGCCGAGGCGGAGGCGGCGAAGACGAGCAGCTCCCCTGCGAAGAAGCCGGGCGAGACGAGAGGCAGTGTGATGTCCCGGAAGACCCGCAGGGGCGAGGCCCCGCTGATGCGGGCGGCCTCCTCCAGGGTGTTGTCCATCTGCTCCAGGGCGCTGGCCACGTTGAGAAAGGCCAGCGGGTAGTAGAACAGGGTCATGACCCACACGAGGCCCGGCACGCTGTAGATGTCGAAGGGGCCCGGCATCTCCGCCCCGAAGAGATCGACGAGCATCTTGTTGACGTACCCCACGCCCGGCGTGAGCAGGAGGATCCAGGCGATGGCCCCCACGTAGGGCGGGATCACGTAGGGGATGAAGAACAGCGACCGGAACAGGCGCCGGTAGGGCAGGTTGCTGCGCACGACGAGCCAGGCCAGGCCCGTGGCGAAGATCATGGAGAAGAACATGGTGAGGCCGCAGACCCAGAGGGTCATCACCACGGCGTCCCAGTTGCGCTCCATGCTGTAGACGGCGATGTAGTTCTCGAGGCTGACCCCGCCGTCTGCCCCGAGCAAGCTTCGCAGGACGAGCAGGGCCAGGGGGAACAGGACGAAGGCGACCAGGAACAGCAGGGCGGAGCCGATGACGAGGTTGCGTACGCTCAAGAGCCTGCCGATGGTCATGAACGGGACCGCTCCGCAAAGGAAATTTCCGCCGGCCGCGGGGGGGCCGGCGGGACGGGGAACCGCAAAACTACCGGAGAACCGTCTTGTCGAACCGATCCTTGACCTTCTCGGGCTCCCGGCTGATGGCCTCCCAGTCCATGGGAAGGGCGAACTTGTTGATCTCCGTGATCTTCATGGCGGCATTGGGCGGCGGGGGCATGTCGGGCCGCACCGAGTGCATCCAGCCGTCCAGGATGGCCTGCTGGCCGGCCTTGGAGAGGAAGAAGTCGTATACCGCCTTGGCCGCCGCGGGGTTCTTGGTGGTCTTCATGATGGCGATGCCCGAGGGGTTCACCACGGGCCCGTCGGAGGGGTAGACGAACCCCAGGGGCTTCTTCTCCTTGATGGCCTTCAGGACGTTCTCCTCCAGGAGCATGGCCACGGCGAGCTGGCCGGAGAGGAGCTTCGTCTCCACGGCGCCGTTTCCGGGCTCGCAGGCGATGCGGTTTTTCCGCAGGGCCTCGAAGAAGGGCCAGCCGTGCTTCGGCGAGCGCACCAGGCCCGACGTCCCCGCAAAGGCCGTCCCGGACAGAAGCGGGTTGGGCATGCCGACCTTGCCCGCCCACTTGGGGTCGGCCAGGTCCCACCAGGTCTTCGGCACGTCCTTGGCGGCCACGATGTTCTTGTTGTAGGCGATGCCGATGACGTTGATCCGCACGCCGGAGTAATAGCCGTCCTTGTCGAGCCAGGCCGGCAGGACGTATTTTGCGTTGGGCGATTTGTACTGCAG
>JAGPKU010000079.1:0-6344 GCA_018053845.1 Syntrophobacterales bacterium | reverse complement strand
GCCGTCTCTCTATGGGCAATTCGGCCGTTTTGTCAAGGCAGGACGACGAGGTCCTCCCGGCCCATCCAGAACAGCATGTCGGAGAGGTTCATCCGGGACCGGACGAAGGGTGAAAACGTCACGGCCCAGCGGAATTCCAACGTTCCTGTCGGCGGGACCGTCTCTGCCGGCCGGCAGGGCAACCCCGATCGCTTGAGGAGCTGCTCCATCTCTGCGGCCCGCAGGGTCAGGCGGGCCAGCTCCCGCCGGATTCCGTCCCAATCGTTTACGAAAGACCCGATCCGCGCCCTGGCAGCGGCCCAGCGTCCTGCCTTTTTCTCGTATTCGCGGACAAATTCCGCGAGGGCGGCCGTCATCTGTTCCCGATAGGCCCCTGCGCCTCCCGGCAGGGGCGCCGCAGCGAGTCTTTTTTCCAGCACCCCCAGGGCCTGACCGGTGTTTTCGTCCCGCCAGCGGCAATCCCGGAGGTTCTTCAGTGCCAGGACCCGGTCGATCGTCCGGGCGCTCACGAGGGACCCCAGCGCAACCTGCTCTCCGTGGAAGACGAGATCCCTTCTTGCCGTGAGCCGCAGGAAATCGAGGGCATGGCTGATGACGTGCTCGAAGCCGGACAGCGGCGTCGTCTCCCCCGCCGTGGACATGGAGATCCCCGCCATGGCCAGGGCCGCCGCGGTGCAGGCCGTTGCATCCTCCGGCAGGCGGTCGAGCCCGAAGCCCGCGGCGGCATCCCGGATCCCGCCGGAAAAAGGTTCCATGAGGCGGAAGGCCGACTCGTCGTAGCGCTCCATGACCCCGAGCCGGTAGCCGAGAAACCAGTCCCCGTAGGCGACGAAACGGGCCAGGAGATCCCCGTAGCCCGCCCGGTACATCCGGGGCGGTGCGCACTCCAGGAACGGCTTGACCCAGAAGGCGGCGGAAACCGGCCTCGACTGCAGGGTTCGCTTGGCCCCATGAAAGTCGATGATGGCGAAGGCCGAGGTGAAGGCCGTCACCGTCAGTGCCGTGGGGATGGAGACCAGCGGGATGGGCACGTTCTCCGCCTGCAGGGCGTGCTTCACCAGGTCCGTGATGCTCCCCGAGCCGAGGACCACCGCCGCGCCGTCGGTGCCTTCCCGCACGACCCCGCGGACCCGCTCCAGGCAGTCGTGAGAGGCGTGGAGCCCTCCGGGGGGCATGGCGAGCACCTCGGAGAGATCGGTCCAGTGGTGCGGGATCCCCGACGCGCGCAGCAGGGCGCGGAACTCGGCGTCGATGTCCGCCGTGGGGCCCTCGGAGCACTTCTTGGCGGAGCCGTCCACGAAGACCCGGAACCTCCCGCCTGCGGGCAGGGCCGTCCGATGCCATTGCGTCAACGCGTCGCGCAGATCGGCCAGGGACTCGGCGTAATGCTGGACGGGCACAAGGGGGGCCTTTTCGCGGTCCTCGTGAATTCCCTCCCTTTCCAGCGCCTGCTGAAGGGTCGCAAACCAACGTTTCATCGCATCGGGCCCATCGGGTTTCGGGGATGGGGGAGTGTAAACAACGGGAAGCCGAAAGTAAAGCGGGCGGGAAAAAGATTGTCCTTCGGCGGCAAATCCCTGAAAGTGGCACGCAAGTCCGGAATCTCTTCTTTCTTTCCCCTGGGAAGAGAAGGGGGAAGCGGGCCGGAATCCCGCAGCAGAATGCTTGCCGTGCGGAGGGAGCCATGAAGCGAAACCCCGAAGGGCCCGCCGTCCTCGAACGTCTGCCGGTGCTGGTGGACGATTGTCCCTGCACGCAGGTCCGCTGCCACCGTCACGGCAACTGCGTGGAGTGCATTCGCGTCCACCGCACGCGCAGGGAGCACATCCCCGAGTGCCTCCAGGACATGTTCCGCGACAGGATCCGGGAGCTTGCCCGCCTCGTGGAGTATGACATCCGCGACGCGAGACGGACCCCCGCATACTGGGACGAGCGCCTGGGCAAGGAAATCCCGGCGTCCTTGCCCGGGAAACGGAAAACCGCGGCGACGAAATCGCCGGGCACGCGTCGGCCGCCAGGCCGGAAGTAGCCGTCCTTCCGGGCGTCTTTTCCACGTTTCGTTCGCCCGCGTTGAACGGAACATTCAACCGCGCGCCTTCGAGCGACCGCCGGAAGGCCGCCCGGCGGCCGCGGGACTCGCGCCTAAGCTGCCGTATTGTCAAGGGATGCGTGTTTTTTGCTGCGCCCTCCCGTCGCCTGGCACGGGTTTTTCATTAGAGCGGGACGGAACACAGGGGCGAGGCCGTCAAAAGGCCCGCCGGACAGCACGCAAGAAAGGACGGCGCCGGTATCGACCGGCCCCGGGAAAAACCCCATGAGAACCGGAATCACAGCAGAACCCCGCTGCACGCTCTCCGAAATCCTGGCCTTCAGCGCCTGGGGTTTCGTGATCGCCGCCGGCTCTTTGCTCTTCTTCTGGGTCGGGGTCCTCATCGACGGCGAGCTCAGCACCGAACCCTTTTTCATGCTTGGGCTTCTCATCCTGGCGGTGTTCCTCACGATCGGGCGGCTCTGGAGAAAAGCCTTCGCCCTCAAGGAGCGGATGCGCTCCGGGCTGATCCCGGAGCAGGAACGGAAGGTCCTGCGGCGGCTCGGGAAGACCGCGATCAACCCGCCCTGGAAGCAATAAGCCGCCGGCGCAGCACATCGAAACAACGGGAGAGGCAGGTCGGATCCGACCTGCCTCTCCCGTTTCCGTCCCCCCGTCCCTTTCCCTTGATCGGGGTGCCCGATAAGGGTATATAGGTCGCGTTGAACGGACGGGACGCACCGGAGGGAAAACGGTTCGAAGGGGGGGCGATGATCAGGACGCGAATCACCGAGATGTTCGGAATCCGGCATCCCATTGTCTGCGGGGCCATGATGTGGCTCTGCAAGCCTCCCCTGTGCGCGGCCGTCTCCGAGGCCGGAGGGCTCGGGAACCTCACGGCGGCCAACTACGAGACGGAAGAGGCCTTCCGCGCGGCCATCGCCGAGGTCCGGGCGCTCACGGGAAAACCCTTCATGGTCAACGTCACGATCCTGCCGTCGGTGCGGATCACCGGGGCCCACCACAGGATGTACCTCCGCGTCTGCGCCGAGGAGCGGGTGGCCGGCGTGGAGATCTCCGGCGCCCCCATCGACAAGGCCTGCGGGCCGGAGTTCGTGCAGATGCTCCGCAAGGCGGGGGTCCGGATGTTTCACAAGGTGGGATCCGTGCGCCATGCCCTGCACGCGCAGGCGGCGGGCTATGACGGTGTTTACGCGGCGGGCATCGAGGAGGGGGGTCACCCGCTCGACGACGACGTGACGACCATGGTCCTCACCCCCCGGGTTGTCGAGTCCGTCTCGATTCCCGTGGTCACCGCCGGGGGGATCGCAGACGGCCGCTCGCTTGCGGCTGCCCTCGTGCTGGGGGCCGAGGGGGTGATGATGGCCACCCGCTTCATGGCCACCCGGGAATGTCCGGTCCACGACAACATCAAGCGGGAGATCGTCCGCCGGCAGGAGCAGGACACGACGCTCATCTGCAAGTCCATCCACCTGCAGGCCCGGGCGCTCAGGAACAAAAACGTGGAGGCCATTCTGGCCATCGAGAAGCGCGGCGGCGGCTTCGAGGAAATCCTGCCGCTCATCATGGGAAAGCGGGTGAGCGAGGCCTGGGACACGGGCGATGTCGACCTTGCGCCGATGATGGTGGGGCAGTCCGTCGGGCTCGTCCGCGACATCCCCTCCTGCGCGGAGCTGCTGGAGAGGATGACACGCGAGGCAGAGGAGCGAATCGCGTCCGTGCAGCATCGGATTCATGCGGGGTGAGACGGCGATGGACATCACCTCCGCGATCCTCATCGTACTGGGGCTTGCCCTCTTCGAGTCGATCACCAGCATCGACAACGCCATCATCAACGCCGAGATCCTGCAGGGCATGCAGCCGTGGGCGCGCCGGTGGTTTCTCACGTGGGGCATATTCATCGCCGTCTTCGTCGTCCGGGGCGTGCTGCCCTGGCTCATCGTCTGGCTCATGACCCCGGGGCTGGGTCCATGGGAAGCCCTGACGGCGAGCCTGACCGGCGATCCGGCCGCCCTCCGGGCGATTCGGGAAAGCTCGCCCGTCCTGCTCATCGGGGGCGGGGTCTTCTTCGTCTTCCTCTTCTGCCACTGGATCTTCCTGGAGCCCAAGAAGATCGGTATGCCCATGGAGCGCATCTTTGCCCGCCAGGGGGCGTGGTTCTATGCCGTGGTCTCCGTCGCCCTGACGGTCATCGTCTGGTTCGCCCTCGAGGACAGCCCCATGCTGGCCTTCGGGGCCGTCGTGGGCTCCTCGGCCTTCTTCATCACCCACGGCTTCAAGCGTTACGCCGAGGAGCAGGAGGCGCGCCTGCTCGCCGGAGAGGGACACCTGTCGGACATCGGAAAGATCCTCTACCTGGAGGTCATCGACCTGACCTTCTCCATCGACGGGGTCGTGGGGGCCTTCGCCTTCACCCTTGCGGTTCCCCTGATCCTGCTGGGCAACGGGATCGGCGCCGTCGTCGTCCGGCAGCTCACGGTATACGGCGTCGACCGGATCAAGAAGTACGTCTTCCTCAAGAACGGGGCCATGTACTCCGTCTTCGTCCTGGGCTGCGTGATGCTCGCCCACGGCTTCGGTCACCATGTGCCCGAATGGCTCACCCCCCTGGCGACGTTTGTCATCGTGGGCTACTTTTTCCTCAAGTCGCGCTGGCAGGCGAGGAAGCTCGAGGAAGCGGCGTGAACGCAGCAAGGGGCAGCGGCATGATCAGCGCCGCTGCCCCTTGCTGAACGGAAGCCTGCCATCCCGACCGATGCCTGCACGCACCCCCGGGTCGGATCACAGCATGAAGATCGCCGCGATGATGACGCCGACAAACCCGGCCATGGCGGGCCACAGGTTGCGCCGGGCGATCTCGACGGGGTCCGAGCCGGTGATGGCCGCGGCGGGGATCACGGCCCAGGGGATGATCGTCCCGCCGCCCACGGCCACGGCGAAGAACTGGCCCAGCGCGCCGAGTGTGGCCACGTCGAGCTTCGTCGGCCCGCCCAGGGCCTGGGCGAGGGTGCCCACCAGCGGGAGACCTGAGAAGCCCGAGCCGTCGAGGCCCGTGATCCCCCCGACGACGGCCTGGATGACGGCGATGGGCACGGCGCTCAGGGGCACGGCAGCGGCCAGGGCCTGGCCCAGGTCGAACAGCAGGCCCTTGGCCCCGTCTCCGAAGATCGCCTTGGCCGTTCCCGGCGACCCCATGAAGAAGAAGGCCGCGATGAGCAGGACCGGTGCGAAGATCCGGATGCCGAACTGGAACCCCGCCCGGGTGTGCTCGGTGAGCTTCTCGAACCCTGCCTTGCCGTACCCGCCCAGGGCGACGAAGACCATCACGATCCCCACGGTCCCGCCCAGCAGCGCCGTCGCGTCGCCCCCCCGCAGTTTCAGGACGAGCATGCCGACAACGTCGAGGGCGAAGAGGGCCACGATGACGGGAAGGGCGATCTTCGTGAAGCCCGCATTGGCGGCGGTCCACTTCTGCCTCTCTTTCAGGGCCTCGGCGGAGGCCTCGAAGGGGGCCCACTCGATGGGCCTTTCCGCATTGGCCCGGATGTCCTTTCGCACGGAACGGAAGGACAGGGGCAGGGCGATGGCCGCCCAGACGAGCATCAGGGGGACGCTCTTCCAGATGACGGAGTCAACGGGGATCCCGGCCGTCTTGGCGGTGATCCCCGGGGCGCCCTGGATGACAAAGTCCGTCGTCAGCGCGCAGCCGTATCCGAACATGCTGATGGCCATGGCGGCGTTGATGGGGGAAAGGCCCGCCTTGATGGCCGGCGGAAGCAGCAGGGCCCCCACGAGGGCAATGGCCGGCGACGGCCATATGACCCAGGCCACGAGCATGATGACGACCCCCATGACCCAGAAGGCCACCTCCGGCGAGACGAGCAGCCTCTGCACCGGGCGGAACATCATCCCCGCGATGCCCGTCTCGTCGAGCATCCTGGCCATCGCCACGATGATCGAGATGATGGCGATGATCCCCAGGAGCTCGGTGAAGGCGACGGTCAGGGAATTGAAGACCGCCTGGACGGCCTTGACGAAGCTGCCCGTGACGACCCACGCCAGGACGAGGGATGCCGCGATGCAGACCAGCGGCGTTTCCCTGCGCAGGGCCATGGTGATAAGCACGGCGACGATGAAAAATGCGTAAACCCAGTGCGCAAGCGTCAGTTCCACGTCATGGTCCTCCTTGGAATATCCCGAGAAGCCCCGCCGCCTCCACCCGCTCGCGGACGGTCTTTCTGTCGGTTGTGTAGGTGCCCTTTTCCTTCATCCGCTCGAAATACACGGACCCCGA
>JAGPKU010000078.1 GCA_018053845.1 Syntrophobacterales bacterium | reverse complement strand
ACGCCGGGCAGTCGCTGTCGGCGGAACCGGCGCCGCAGCCGGGGGATGCGCAGCGCAGGATCGAGCAGGAGCGGCAGAGGGCCCTGGAGCAGCAGGCCCGCATCCAGGAGGAGCGCCGGAAGTGGCGCGAGCAGCAGATCGGGGAGGCGACGGACCTGCTGGACAAGGCCCGGCACAACCTGAGCTTCGACCGCTACGAGCTGGCCTTCAGCCAGTACGAGAAGGCCCTGCAGATCTTCCGGGGCATCGGGGAGACGCAGGGCGTGGTGGTCTGCCTGGAGCAGATGGGCGGGATCATGCACCGCAGGGGCCGGCCCGATCTCGCCCAGGAATACCTGCGCCAGGCCGCCTCGCTGCGGGGCCGGATGTAGGAAGCAGCGGGTCAGCTCAATTTCCCCCGAAAAGAGCCGATACCCTTTATGCGGGGCCGGCTTTCGATGACCCCGCGAATCACGGTTTTTTTGCGGGGACCCGGATGATCGTCGTCGCATCGTTTTTTCTCGTTGCGCTGCTGCTCGCGGTGCTCTTCTACCGCAGGCTCCGGGAGTCCTTCAGCCGGAGGTCGCTGTTCTTCCTGGGCGCCGTGCTGGCCTGCGTGTCCTTCGCCTTCGCCTACAGCGACTATCTTCTCCTGCGGCAGGCCATCGAGGTGTCGCAGAAGCCCTCCATCGTCATCCGCGGGCCGTTCTACATCACGATCCTGCTGACGATCCTCTTCTACCGGAGGCTCCGAAAGCTGCTGCGGCGCCGGGTCGTGCTGTCGATCGTGCTCGTCCTGGGCGTGATCACGAGCGGTTTGGCCAGCTACCATTTCACGGCCCTGCGCGAATACCTCAGCGGGAGCCGGGAGTACCAGTTCGCCAAACGGGTCAAGAACGCCGCCCAGCGGGCGGTCGTGAAGATGACCACCCCGCGCGAGCCCGCGGTGTACGCGCTGAGCGACCAGGATCTCTACCGCAGGGTGGCCCCCTCCGTGGTGCTGGTCAGCTGCCCGGGCAAGGGCTACGGCACGGGGTTCTTCTACGGCGGCAACGGCATCGTCGCGACCAATCACCACGTGATGCGGGGGGTGGAGCGTGCCGAGATCGTCACGCAAAACGGTCAGCGCTACCCCGTGCACGGCATCGTGGCCGAGGACCCGGCCCACGACCTCATTCTGCTTGCCACGGGCATCCCCCCGGAGGAGGTGCAGGGCCTGCCCGTGAATCCCTCCGCCGTCGACCCCGGTGACCGGGTTCTTGTCGTGAGCCGCCACAAGGTCTTCACAGACGCCCTTGCCGAGGGCACCGTGTCGCCCGTCCCCATCCCTCCGTGGATGGGCATCCGGCTCGCGTCGCCCCTGACCTACGGGGCAAGCGGCAGCCCCGTCTTCAATTCGCGGGGGGAGGTGGTCGCGGTCATCTGGGCGGGCGACCAGAAGGACCATCGCACGGGGTTCGCCGTCCCGGCGGCGAGGCTCACGGCGCTCTCCGCGCGTCAGCCCTACCCGCTCGCGCAGATCAACGTCTCGGAGCCCCTGGACACGAGCATCCTCGTCACGTCCTCCGCGCCGGGCCCCGCCGTGCGTTGAGTCGGCCGCAACGAGGTTCGAGGACCGGGGAGATTCCCGACCCCCATCGCCCGCGCCCCGCGGTTCGCCGCGGGGTTTTCCGGCTTCCGGCGGCGGATGCGCGGTGAGCCCTTCAATTCTTCGGCAAGCTGTGATAGGGAGAAGTGGACGATCCCGTTCTTTTTCCCGGTTTTCGCGACCATTCATTTCCCGGGGGTGTCGTGACATGGCCCGTCGAAAGCAGCCCGCAGCCAGGATCGATCTCAAGGCGCTCGATGCATCGGAGATCCGTGTGCGCCTCAAGGAGCTGGGGCCCGTGGCGGAGATCCGGCTCACCCGGGCCAACCTGCCCCTGTTCGAGGAGGACGAGTTCGAGCTCTCCCTCGCCTGGGGGGGCCAGCGGAAAAAGTACAAGATCCCCGTCAGGGAGGGCAAGCCGCTCTTCGGCGCGCTGCCCGACTCGGTGCCGCCGATTGCCGACCGCAAGCCGCAGAAGGGGGGCGGGAACCTCATCCGGGAACTCACGCTGGCCGGTGCCGCGGGCGAGGCGACCTTCCCCATGAGCTGGGGCTACGCCGTTCCCGAGGAGTGGAAGCCCCTCGAGAGGGTGTACAGCCGCATCATCGAGATGGCGAGAGACTACAGCGGCTGGCAGGTGTTCTGAAGGGGTTCGGGGCTCCTGATAAACCGCCCGACGCGTTCGCAGAAAACCCCCCCGATCCCCCTCACCCGAGAGACTGTGTCGTAAGGCCGATTTTGTCATTCCGCACAAGCGAAGCGGGTTGCGGAATCCAGTATTTTCAGGAGTCTCTGGATGCCCGCCTTCGCGGGCATCGTTCAATTCCCCGGTTGCGACACCGTCTCCGAAGGGGGAGGCGTTTGAACGTTCTCCTTCACGATCAACGGCAGGGGGATGGTTCATTTGAAGATATCCTTGATCCTGTCCGTCAGGGTGCGGGTTCCCTGTTCGGCCGTCCTGCGGGCCTCCAGGAGGCTGCGGTTGAGCGAGTCGACCACGATGGGCATTGTGAGGCGGTCGTGCAGGGCCGCGAGGATTCGGCCGAACACGGCAGAAGGATCCGCCCCGTCCCCGCCCACGTTGCGCAGGTGCATGTCGGGGATTGCCGCGTTCGCCGTCCCCGACGGCAGATCCGGGGTGTGGAGGGTGACCCGCCCGCCCTTGAGAATGAACTCGCGGATCAGGAGCTTCTTCCCGGGCTTTTCCCTTCCGCTCCGGCCGCCGGCCAGTCCCGTCTCTTTCGCCTTCCGCTCGGCGTTTCTTGAGATGGTCTTGAAGTTGTCCGTGCCGCCCCGCTTCTCGTAGATGATGTCGGGCTGGACCACCTCGATGCGCTTCACGACGATCGTGTCCTGCAGCAGCGACCCGATTTCGAGATCGACGGAGATGGACGCCGCCTTCGCCGCGTGGGCGGACCGGTACCCCTTCGGATTGCCCAGCTGAAAGTTCGTCACCGTGGCCTCGCCGGAGAGAAAGGAGACGCGCACGTCGTCGATCCGGACCTCCGTGCCCGTCATCCCGGGCCCGTAGGTGTTGATCGCCTTCGTCATGATCGAGTCCAGCCGGGTGACGACGAGGGCCACCGCAAGGATCAGCGCCGCGGCGATGACGCCGGCGGTGATGAGAAGCTTTCTCTTCATGAGGCGAGGTCGTCGGGGTCGGTCCTTTCCCCCTCTCTTCTATATCGGACGAACCCATTTGTCCATGAGGGGCCTCCGCGGGCATCCATTCGGAGCCACGGTACAAAACCGTAACGCTCCCGACGGTCCCGGCCGGACCCCCTGCCGTCGAACTTGCTGATTTAAAAAGGAATTTTCCCCCCAGTTTGCGCTTGCGTTGACCGGGACAACCTTCTATAATCGGCGCCGTTTCGACGGGCTTGGTCCCTGTCGGACGAACTTCAAAGAAAAAGGAGAGGCGACCCATGAAGAAGACCTGGACGCTCATGATCGTCACGATGGTCGCGGCGGCGTTTGTGGCAACACCCTGCCTCGCGAAGACCCAGTGGAACGCAAACTCGGTCTGGCCCCCGAAGAACCACCACAGCGTGGGGCTCGTGGAATTCGCCGACAAGGTGAAGAAGGCCACCAACGGAGAACTCGAACTCGTGGTGAGCACGGGCGGCGCCCTGGGCTACAAGGGCCCGGAGCTGCTGAAGGTCGTCCGGGACGGCCTCCTGCCCGTCTCCGACATGCTCATCAGCGGCGTGGCCGGCGACGAGAAGGTCTTCCAGATCGTCACGCTTCCCTTCCTGTGCCGGGATTTCGGGGAGCTCAAGACCCTGATCGACATCGCGCGGCCCTCCTTCGACAGGGTGGCGGAAGGCAAGTGGAAGCAGAAGATCCTCTACATCGCCCCCTGGCCCGGCGCCGGCCTCTGGACGAAGAAGAAGATCACGACCCTCGAGGAGATGAAGGGCCTCAAGACCCGCACCTATGACAAGAACGGCGCCCTCGTGATGGAGGCCGTCGGGGCGACCCCGCTGGCGCTTCCCTTCAGCGAGGTCTACACGTCGCTGCAGACCGGCGTCATCGACTCCGTCATGACCTCGTCGCCCACCGCCGTGGACGCGAAGTTCTGGGAGGTTCTGAAATACTACGAGCCTCTGAACATCACCATCGCCACCAACATGGTGACGGTGAACCTGGCCGCCTTCCGCAAGCTCCCCAAGGCCCAGCAGGACGCCCTCGTGAAGGCCGGCAGGGAGATGGAGGCCTCCATGTGGCAGAAGGTGCCGCAGATCGACAAGGAGCAGGAGGCCATCAGCAACAAGAACGGCATCGAGACGGTGAAGCCCTCCAAGAAGCTCATCGCCGATCTCGAGAAGATCACGGAGAAGATCCGCGCCGACTGGCTGAAGGACGCGCCGGCCGAGGGCAAGAAGATCTACGCCGACTACATGAAGAAGGTGAAGCGGTAGGCGAAACCCGCCGACCGGGTTGAATCCGGGGGACCCCGGGGCACGCGACCGGGGTCCTTCGTCATCCGGATCCCCGAACATCGGGCACGGGCATGAAAAGGCTCATCAACCTCATCGACAACCTCTCCGGCCTCGGCGGATGGGCGGCCGGCATCCTGGTTTCCGCCGCCCTGGTGCTTTCCGTCGGGGAGATCGTCTACCGGAGCGTCTTCAACGGGACGCTCTACATCACCGACGAGTACACCGGCTACTGCATGGCCATGCTCACCTTCCTGGGGCTGGCCTACACGCTGCGGGAACGGGGACACATCCGGATGATGTTCCTGCCCCACATCCTCAAGGGCAGGGCCCACGTGATGTACAACATGGCCTGCTTCGTGGTGGGCTTTCTCTTCTGCGCGGCGCTGACGGTCTTCACCGGGGAGTTCTTCTGGGACTCCGTCGTCAACGAGACCCAGTCCATGCAGATCTCGGAGACCTACCTGGCGATCCCGCAGGCGTTCCTGCCGATCGGCGCGATGCTGATGACCCTGCAGTTCGCGGCCGAGTTCCTGAAAGGCCTGGCCGTGCTGCGGGGCGACACGGAGGGGCTTCGGATCCTCGAGGAGACCGACGACCTGGGCCGGTGAGGTGACGACGGGAAGATCGGAAGCGCCGAAGATCGAAAGCGCGGCAAGAGCGGAAACCCGCGAGACGCCTGCCGATCACCCAAGCAGGCCCGGTTTTCGCAGCTCTTGGAGATCGTATCATCATGCAACCTGACCTGGGACCCGTATCGGCCACGATCTGCGGCCTGCTCGTCCTGTTTTTGGGCGGCTCCGTCTGGATCGGCATCGCCCTGTTCCTCGTGGGGATCGGCGGGTTCTTCTTCTACAGCGACGTGGCCTTCGGCTCGATCCTCGCCAACGTGGCCTGGAACAACACGAGCGGCTCGGCCATGATGGCCCTGCCGTTCTTCATCTGGATGGGGGAGATCCTCTTCCGGAGCCGGATCTCGTCGGACCTCTTCCGGGGCCTGGCGCCCTGGATGGACGCCATCCCCGGCCGGCTCATCCACGTCAACATCCTGGCCTGCACGTTCTTCGCGGCCGTGAGCGGCTCCTCGGCGGCCACGACGGCCACCGTGGGCAAGATCACCGTGCCCGAGCTGCAGAAGCGCAACTACGACCACGACCTCTCCATCGGCTCGCTGGCCGGTGCGGGGACGCTGGGCTTCATGATCCCGCCGAGCATGATGATGCTCGTCTACGGCATCATCGGCGACGTGAGCATCGGCAAGCTCTTCATCGCGGGCTTCTTCCCCGGCATCCTGATCGCGGGCCTGTTCAGCGGCTACATCCTGGTGCGGTGCCTGATCAACCCGTCGCTGACCCCCAGGGGCGATGACCGCTTCACCTGGGCGGACCGCATGCGGGCCGTCCCCGCGATCGCCCCCGTGGTCATCCTGGTGCTCATGGTGCTGGGGAGCATCTACACGGGTTGGGCCACGCCCACGGAGGCGGGCGCCGTGGGGGTCGTGGGGGCCTTTTTCTTCGCGGCCCTGACCCGCAGCCTCTCCTGGGACGTCTTCAGGGTGAGCCTCATCAACTCCGTGAAGACCAGCTGCATGATCATGCTCATCGTCATGGGCGCCTCCTACCTGTCGAACGTCATGGGGTTCCTCGGCATCACGCGGGCGCTCACGCAGGCCGTGGTCTCCCTGCAGCTGGCGCCCTACATGCTCATCGCCATCCTGACGGTGCTCTACCTGTTCCTCGGGTGCCTCATCGACGGGTTCTCCATGATCGTCATGACGGCGCCGCTCGTGCTCCCCCTGATCGAGGCGGCCGGGTTCGACCTCGTCTGGTTCGGCATCTACCTCGTCGTCATGATCGAGCTGGCACAGGTGACGCCCCCCGTGGGCTTCAACCTCTTCGTCATCAGCGGCCTCAACAACGACGAGCTGTTCGCCATCGCAAAAGCGGCGCTTCCCTTCTTTTTGCTCATGCTGCTGGCGACGGTGCTGCTGACGGTGTTCCCCGAGATCGCCCTGTACCTGCCGGGCAAGATGAAATGAAAGGGGTGCGGAGATGAAGCGAATCGACCTCAACTGCGACATGGGCGAGAGCTTCGGCGCCTGGACGATGGGGATGGACGGCGAGGTGATCCGCCATGTCACCTCGGCCAACATCGCCTGCGGCTTTCATGCCGGGGACCCCCGGGTCATGTACGAAACGGTGAAGCTCGCGAAGGCCCACGGCGTGGGCGTGGGCGCCCACCCGGGCTACCCGGACCTCGTAGGCTTCGGGAGGCGAAACATGGACTGCACCCCCGAGGAGGTGCGCGATTTCGTGGCCTACCAGATCGGGGCCATGAAGGCCTTCTGTGCGATGCATGGGGTTGCGCTCCAGCACGTCAAGCCTCACGGCAGTCTCTACAACGCGAGCGTCGGCAACGAGGCGATGATCCGCGCCATCGTGGAAGCCGTCGCGGGCGTGGACGGCGATGTCATCTACCTCGCTCTCGGCGGGGCCCAGGAGCCGCTCGTGACGAAGATCACGGAAGAGGCGGGCATCCGGGTCGCCTTCGAGGCCTTCCCCGACCGGGCCTACACGCCCGAGGGGAAACTGGCCCCGCGGAGCCTCCCCGGGGCCCTCATCAAGGACCCTGAGGTCGCAGCCGAGCGGGCCCTCCGCATGGCGAAGGAAGGGAAGATCGTCACCACCGACGGCAGCATCCTCGAGATGCGGATCGACACGATCTGCGTCCACGGCGACAACCCCTCGGCGGTGGAGCTGGTCAGAACCATCCGCGCCGCCATTGAAGGGGAGGGGATTGCCGTGGTTCCCATGAGCAAGTTCGTCAAGTGACGGGCGAAGGTAACAGGTAACAGGTAACAGGTTTCCTGCTGCCGATTCTTTTCACCTGCCGCCTGATACCTGACACCTGTCACCTTGGACTTCTTACGGCAGGAATATCGGATCGACTCGGCAGGCGATATGTCGCATCTCTACAGCGAACCGCAAATCCGCCTGAGCGGCGATCGGGCCATCCTCGTCGAGTACGGAGACGCGATCGACCCGGCCGTCAACGAGAAGGTGCGGGCCGTGACGGCGCTGCTCAAGCGGGGCCTCCCCGAGGGCGTCGAGGCCGTCATCCCCGCCTACCGCAACCTCGCGATCCTCTACGATCCCCTGGTGACCTCGCCGGCGGAGATTCTCTCGCTGCTGACGGGATTGGAGTCTCGCCTTCACGAGATCGAGATCCCGAAGCCGCGCGTCGTTGAGATCCCCGTCCTGTACGGGGGGGACCACGGGCCGGACATCGGGGTCGTGGCGGAACACAACGGGCTGAGCGTCGAGGAGGTCATCGCCATCCACGCGGGGACGGTCTACCCCATCTACATGATCGGCTTCACGCCCGGGTTCTGCTACCTCGGAGGCCTCGATCGCCGGATTCACACGCCGAGGCGCAAGACGCCCCGGACCCTCCTGCCCGGCGGCTCCGTGGGCATCGCCGAGGCCCAGACGGGCATGTACCCCGTCGACAGCCCCGGCGGCTGGCAGATCATCGGCCGCACGCCCCTTCGCCTCTTCGCCCCGGAACGGGAGAACCCCTTCCTGTACGAACCGGGGGACCGCATCCGCTTCGTGCCCGTAACGGCCGCTGAGTACGAGCGCATCCGCGGAAAGGAGGGCGCCTGATGGATGCCTTCCGCGTGCTCTCCCCGGGCTCGCTCACGACGGTCCAGGACCGCGGCCGCTTCCGGTTCCTCGACCGCGGGGTTCCCCCCTCCGGTGCCCTGGATCCCTTCGCATACCGGGTCGCCAATCTTCTCGCGGGCAACACCGGGGGCGCCGCGGTGCTCGAGATCACCCTGATGGGCCCGGTGCTGGAGGTCCTCTGCGATGCGGCCGACATCGCCCTGGCGGGGGCCGACATGGAGCTTGCGGTCAACCGGCAGGCCGTGCCGGCATGGAGGACCCTGCGGGTGCACAGGGGGGATCTCGTCCGGGTCGGCCGGGCGAAAAGCGGCTGCCGGGGGTACCTCGCCGTCACCGGCGGCATCGATGTGCCCGTCGTCATGGGCAGCCGGTCCACCTGCCTGAAGGCAGGGATCGGGGGCGTCGGGGGCAGGATGCTCCGGAAGGGGGACATCCTCCGGCGTCTCGAGGGGGAGCCCCTCCGGCATTCCCGGGTGCTCCCGCCGGAGCGCATCCCGCTCTATCGCTCCGAGATCGTGCTGCGGGCCGTCCCGGGACCGCAGGAAGAGGCCTTCGGCAAGGGGCTCGGGATGTTCTTTGACCGCCTGTACGACATCACGCCCGAGGCGGACCGCATGGGGTACCGCCTCCAAGGCCCGCCCGTGCACCACGTCGAGGGGGTCCCGCAGAGCATCATCTCGGAGCCCACGGTCACGGGAAACGTGCAGCTGCCGGCCGACGGCCGGCCCATCATCCTGCTCGTGGAGCAGACGACGGGGGGCTACACGAAGATCGCCACGGTCATCTCCCCCGACATCCCGAAGATCGCCCAGGCCATCCCCGGCAACCGCGTGCGGTTCCGCAAGGTGACCCTCGAGGAGGCGCACCGCATCGTCCGCGAGGAGGCCCTCGAGATGCGAGAATTGGAAGCCCTCCTGACGGCCGGCCGATAGCGGACAGCCCCGCCCCCGTTGCCCTGCGTCAAGAAGCCGGCAGGGTGTCACGGATGCCCGTCCCCGCGCCCGCCCGTCAACAATCCGACATCCGAAAAAATCCAACAATAACGGACCGTTGCCGTGGGATTCTTTTTTCTCCCGGCGGCGGGAAATGGCACGGGTCCTGCTAGTTCGAGGGTATTTCCCATCACCCCCACCTGCGACTCTTCCCGGGGGCCGGAACGTGGCCATGACCCTGAACGTGCAGGAACTCAAGAGGCTCTCCTTAGATCTGGTCAGCGGCGGGATGAGCGTCGATCTCGGTCGCGACCGGTACCGCAAGATCATCGTCTTCAACGCCTTTTCCCTGATCGGCATCCTCAATCTCGTCCTGCTGGGCACACTCGCCTATCTCCAGAAAAACCCCTGGCTCGCGGGCCTGGATTACACAGCCGCCGCGGCCCTCGCCAGCCTGATCGTCTACCTGCGCCGGACGAAGGATTACAGGACGGCGTTCTACGGCGGCGTCGTCGTCGTCGGCGTGCTCTACTACTACCTGCTCTTCACCGGCGGGGTGAACAACACGGCTCATGTCTGGTACTTCACGTTCCCCCTGATCGCCTCGTTCATCCTCGGATCGCGGCCGGGCCTGGCCGCCACGCTCCTGATGCTCGGGCCGGCGGTCGCGTTCTTCCTGTGGGAAAACCCGCCGAGACCCTTCACGACCTATTCCCTCGATTTCAAGCTCCGCTTCATCCCCTCCTTTCTCGTCGTGACCGCCTTTGCGTACTTCTTCGAGAGGACCCGGGAAAAGGCGACGCAGAGGCTCGAGGATGTCAATGCGGAGCTCAAGAGCACCGTCCTGGCCCTCCAGG
>JAGPKU010000077.1 GCA_018053845.1 Syntrophobacterales bacterium | reverse complement strand
CGGGGCCGCGCAGGTTGTAGGGCCTGCCCAGGAGCTGCATGGCCCGGCGCACATCCCCTTCCTGCAGGGCGTGCCGGATGCTGGTGCTGCTCACGAGGATGCCCTCGACCTGCACGCCCTCGATGGCCTCCACGTCGAACCCCAGCTTTTCGCCCATGCTGCGCAGGAACGTCTCGTTGCCCGTCTTGCGGTTCCCGAAGGCCGTGTCGTGGCCGATGATGAGCTTCTCGAGGTGGAGCCGGTCCCAGAGGATGCCCCGGACGAACTGCTCGGCCGACGTCTTCGCGAACTCCGGGGTGAATTCGATGAGGATGACCGCATCGATGCCCAGGCCTTCGATCAGCTTCAGCTTCTCCTCGAGCGTCGTCAGGAGATAGAAAGGGCGTCGCTCGGGGTGCAGGACCTTCTGGGGGTGGGGCTCGAAGGTCAGGACGACGCCGCGGCACTTCCGGTCGGCGGCCTCCGTGACGACCTTCCGCAGAAGCCCCTGGTGCGCGAGGTGGATCCCGTCGAAGTTGCCGATGGTCACGACGGAACACTCGTATTTCGAGGGGATCTTGTCCAGGCCCCGGATGACATCCATGAAACCCTTCGCCTCTCCGATGCGTCATTGCCGGCGCGCCCCGTGGGCATGCCAGCTCTGTACCATATCACGTGGGCCTCTTATATCAAGCCTGTTTTTGCTTGACAAGGTTTCGGGGATCATTATAGATTTAGGCCTCTTTGAAGCGTGCCGAAGTGGCGGAATTGGTAGACGCGCTAGGTTCAGGGTCTAGTGGGCGTAGGCCTGTCCGGGTTCAAATCCCGGCTTCGGCACCATGAAAAATCAAAAGGCGCAATCCACATCGGGTTGCGCCTTTTTGTTTGGCTTGCTCCGCAGGTATCGACACCCTTGAAGCAGAATGCCGATCAGGTAAACCACCGCGACACTCCCCTTCAGGCTTCATTTGAGGCTGATCGTGCCTCGCGCCGAGCCGGAAAGATAAACTCAGCCATTGAGTAAAATTACTCAATCATTGAGTAAATTATCTTGATCTCACAAAATCTATTTGATATAAACCAGTTATGAAGTACGAACGACCGCTTAAATCGGCCCTCCTGGACGTTCTTTCCCGCCCCACGCCGGTCATTCACGTCCTGATTGGCCCTCGGCAAGTGGGCAAAACGACCATTGCGCGCCAGATCCAGGAGACCATCAAGATCCCGACCGTTTATGCGACGGCCGACAGCCCTGTTCCCCTGAACGCGGCCTGGATCGAGACCTCCTGGCGCAGGGCCGCCGCGGAGGGGACGGCGACCGGCGCCCCGGTGCTTCTGATCCTCGATGAGCTGCAGAAGGTTCGGGGGTGGAGCGAATCCCTCAAGCTGCTCTGGGACAGCCGCGGCACAGTGCCCGAAATCCGTGTGTTGCTCCTCGGCTCGTCCGCCCTGCTGATGCAGGAGGGCCTGATCGAGAGCCTCGCCGGCCGGTTCTTTCTGCACCGCTGCACGCACTGGGACTATTCCGAGTGCCGCGACGCCTTCGGCTGGGATCTGCAGCAGTGGCTCTACTACGGCGGCTATCCCGGGGCGGCGGCGTTCACGGAAAACGAGGCCGACTGGAAACGCTACATCGCCGATTCCCTGATCGAGACCGTGGTGGCCCGCGACGTGCTGCAGATGAGCAAGGTCGCGAAGCCTGTCCTGCTGCGTCACCTCTTCGCCCTCGCCGCCACGCTCCCTGCGCAGATCGTGTCCTACAACAAGATGCTGGGCCAGCTTCACGAAGCCGGCAACACGACCACCCTGGCCCATTACCTCAAGCTGCTCGAATCGGCCTTCCTGACAAGCGGCCTGGAGCGGTTCGCGCGCGGGAAACAGCGCAAAAGGGGAAGCAGCCCCAAGCTCGTTCTCTGGAACAATGCCCTGGTCAACGCCGTGTCCACACGGAGCTTCGCGGAATCGACTGCGGATGCGGTGTGGTGGGGAAGGCTCGTGGAGAATGCCGTGGGCGCCTGCCTGTGCAACCATCTCCATGCGGTCGAGTACGCCGTCAACTATTGGAGACAGGGAAACCAGGAAGTTGACTTCGTGGTTGCCCGCGGCAATAATCTCTGGGCAATCGAGGTGAAGAGCGGCCGAAGCGGGAAGACACAGGGATTGGCGCGCTTCCGGGCCCTCTACCCCGAGGCGCGAGCACTGATCGTGGGCGGACAGGGAATTCCCCTGGAGGAGTTCTTCAGCCGGAATGTCCGTTCGTGGCTCGTGTGAGTCAGGAACCAGCGTTAATCAGGTTGCAACCAACAGTGCCGTAACCGAGAGAAATGCTGAAATACAAGACGCGACCCCATTATTCCCTTTTTTTGCTTATGATTTTCGCCCCTACCGATACAACTCCAGAAATCCTTCCACCGACAGTCCGGCCACGGAGATGAGATTTCGTATGAGCCCCTGCTTGATTGGCTTCCCCTTGTGAACGGGAACCGAAAGAATCACAGAACTGCCGGGCTTGGACAGGATCACATGGCTGCCCGTTGTCCTCTCAACCTGCCAGCCTGCCCTCTCGAAGGCTTTCACAACCCTTTGTGGTTTAAGGTTATTCAGCCCGCTCATGATGCCTTCCTGGCCTTGTCCCTTTCGGACAGCACAGTAAGGCATCCCGCAATGGCATCCTTGATCATCTCAAGGGCTTCTTCCACCGTATCCCCCTGCGACACACAGCCGGGAATATCGACAGCCTCCACCCAGTAACCCCCGTCTTCTGTGTCGGCATGGAGAATAACGGGATACTTCTTCTTCCCGACCTTGACGTCGTACTTTCTCTCGCTCGACAAGGTCTCGACCTGTCCCTTGAGCCTTTCGATGATTTCCCCCAATGCCACTGAAAAGACGACCTGTCCCTGGTTGAGGGTATCGATGACTTCTTTGGCGTTCTTTGTAAGGACGAAAATGGTGTTGCCGTCTGTCAGGAACTTCAAGTCTGCGAGGGGTTTCTTGATGTCGGGCATGTGCTTCTTGAGATAGCTGACCGACTTTCTCATCTTCTGCACGCTGATGCCCTGGTCCTTCAGGGTTTTGGCAACTTTCAGCTGAATGAGATCCCCGAAGGAGTAAAGCCGGGCGCTTCCATACCCGGCAGCTTCGCTGACAGACGGTTTGATGAAATGCGAACTGTCCCAGTAGCTGATCTGCCTGACCGTCAGGCCCGTAACCGCTGCCACCGTTGCAGTATTATAATTCACGGCGCTCTCCCTTCTTTTGCCATATAAATACAATGATGTATTTATAATTCCATCATAGACTTTTGTCAAGCATTATCCTGGAAATCAGTCGGGATGGAAAAGGGGACTGTCCCCTTTTTTCAGAATTTGAAGTTCCCGAAGTTGGACTCCTTGATCGGCTGCAGCATCGCCACCTCGAAGCCGAGGGCCAGGGCGTCGCGGCAGTCCTTCAGCGGGAGCGTGCCGTCGTTGAAGAGCCGCGCCTCCATGTAGAAGGGGTGCGCCTCGCGGTTGTACTTGTCGATCATCCCCTGCTGGAACTTCTTCGCCGCCTCCTCGTCCATCTCCTGGCCGCGCTTCTTGCGGTTGACGCGCTCGAGGCTCGTGAGGATGAATCCCGCCGTCTCGCCGGACATGACCGACGTCCGGGCGCGCATGGTGGCGAAGATGAACAGCGGGTCGAAGGTCCTGCCGCTCATGCCGAAGTTGGCGGCGCCGTGGTCGGGGCCGATGACCCACTGGATCCGCGGGACCTCCGTGCAGGCCACGGCCCGGACCATGCCGGAGCCGTACTTGCCGATGCCGGCGTACTCCTCGGCCGTCCCCACCATGTAGCCCGGCGAGTTCTGGATGTACAGCAGGGGGATCTTCATCGTGGAGCAGCGGATGACCCACTCGATGGCCTTGCGGGCCGAGTCCACGAAGATGACGCCGTTGTTGTTGCTGGCGATGACCCCCACGGGGATCCCCTTGAGGTGGATCTTGCCGCAGACGACGTTGTCGCCCCGCCCGATGTTGTACTGGCGCTTGTACTCGCTGAAGTAGCTGTCGTCGGCGATGCAGGCGATGACCTCCCGGACGTTGATGCCCCGGGCGACCTCCTTCGGCAAGATCGAGTAGAGGTGATCGGCCGGCACTCTCGGCTCGACGGTCTTGCGCCGCTCGCAGTGCAGGGTCTGCTTCGGGTCGAAGGCCAGCAGCTCCCGGAGTTTCTCGATGCCCTCGTCCTGCGACTTCACGAAGTGATCGGCCCCGCCGGAGATGTGCGTGTGGACCCTGGCGCCGCCGAGGTCCTCCATGCTCACCGTCTCGCCGATGGCGGATTTGACCATGGGCGGCCCGCCCAGGAAGGAGTAGGACATCTTGTCGATCATGATGGACTCGCAGGCCAGGTAGACGATGTAGGCCCCGCCGGCCGTGTTGCCCCCGGTGCTCAGGGTGTACTGCTTGAGCCCCTTGGCCGACATCCGGCACATGTTGTAGAAGAAGTGGCCGAACTGGTTGCGGCCCGGGAAGATGCGGTCCTGCAGGGGCAGGTAGGCGCCCGCCGAGTCGGCGATGTAGACGAAGTTCAGGCCGCAGCGCTCGGCGATCTCCTGGGCCCGCAGGTGCTTCTTGCAGCTGATGGGGTAGTAGGCCCCGGCGCTCACGCGGCTGTCGTTGGCGAGGATCATGACCCAGTTGCCGTGGATCTTGCCGATGCCCGTGACAAGGCCTGCGCAAGGGACATCCATGACCCCCTCGTAGCCGATGCCGAAGCCCGCCCCGCGGCTCAGCTCGAAGAACTCCGTGCCCGGGTCGATGAGCTGCCGGATGAGCTGGCGCGGGGGCTTCTTGCCCTGCTGGGCCAGCCTGTCGTTCTGGGCCTGGCCCCCGGGGTTGTAGGCCCGCTCCCAAAGATCGTAGATCTTCTGCTCCTCGGCCAGCCAGTGCTCGCGGTTCTCCCTTTGCTCCTGCTCCTTTTTCTGCTGTCGGCTCGACTGCTTCCCGGACGTCTCCGTCATCCCCCGATCTCCTTTCACCCCTTCTGTATTCGGCGCGTGTCTGCCGCGGGCCGTCCCCATCGAAGGGGCCGGACCGCAGCAACAAGCCGTCAGGCCGGCCTTTTGCCGCAGTAGAGCTTCATCACGAAGGCGGCGACCGTCTCGTCCCTCTGGTTGACGATCCGGTTGCGCACGGTCAGGACCCCCGCGTCCTTGCCCTTGTCGGCAATGTCGACGACCTCCACCTCGCAGCGGATGGTGTCCCCGATCCGCGTGGGCGCGGGGAAGCGGACCCCCTCCATCCCGTAGAAAGCGATAAACGATTTGGGCAGGTAACTCGAATACTGCCCCAGCCGGAAGGGCAGCGCGAGGCCGATGCTCAGGACGAGCATGCCGTGGGCGATGCGGCCCTTGAAGGGCGTCTGGGCCGCGTATTCCACATCGGTGTGGAGGGGGTGCCAGTCGCCGGTGAGGGCCGCGAAGTTCACGAGGTCCCCCTCGGTGATCGTCCTGGCGGGCGATACCATCCGGTCACCGACCTGGTAGTCGTCGAGATACAGGTACTCCTTGGCCATCTGCCACCTCCCCGATTCCTTGACCGTTAGACGCCGGACCGGCGCCCGGCGAAGCGGGTCGCCCCCTTCCGTGAGAGGCCGCGCTGTCACCCCTGCTTTTTTGGCACTTTTTGTCGCGGATTGCAAAACTTATCTGGGCGCTGGGATTTGCTTCCGCTGGTCCGGAACTTGCACATTCCTCCTTGGTCATAGTCACCGAAAAAACAAGGAGTTATCGCCATGCTGACCTGGAACCCGTTCAACGCGATGACCGCGGCGCCGAAGTGGCTCTCCGACGCCTGGGAATACGGCGTCGACGCGGCGCAGCGCCAAATCCTCTTCTGGGACGTGCTGCGCAAGCGCGGCAACAACTACATCGAGCATCTGCGCAACGGCCAGCCGCCCGTTCTCACCTTCCACTACGAGATGATCCTCGACGGCCGCACGTTCGAGCGGCCCGTGAACTTCGCCCTCGTCCGCATCGTGGACCGGAGGCGGGAAGACCGGGGCTGCCGGGAAGGCGCCGAGCGCAGGAAGACCGACCGCCGCAGGGCGCCCGAGATGCCCAAGCGCCCCATCGTGATCATCGACCCGCGGGCGGGCCACGGACCCGGCATCGGGGGCTCGAAGCGCGACTCCGAGATCGGCATGGCCCTGGACCACGGACATCCGGTCTACTTCATCCTCTTCTACACGGAGCCCATGCCCGGCCAGCGGCTCCAGCACGTGGTCGAGGCCGAGGAGCGCTTCATCGAGGAGGTCTGCCGCAGGCACCCCGAGTCGGGCAACCCCGCCGTCATGGGCAACTGCCAGGCCGGCTGGGCCTCTGCCCTGCTGTGCGCCGACCGGCCCGACATCGCGGGGCCGCTCATCCTCAACGGGGCCCCCATGTCCTACTGGGCGGGCGTGTCGGGCGTCAACCCCATGCGCTACAGGGGGGGCATGCTGGGCGGCGTGTGGCTCACCTCGATGCTCTGCGACCTGGGCAACGGCAAGTTCGACGGGGCGAACCTCGTCTGGAACTTCGAGTCCCTCAACCCGGCCAACACGTACTGGACGAAGAACTACAGGGTCTACGCCGAGATCGACACGGAGGAGGAGCGCTTCCTCAACTTCGAGAAGTGGTGGGGCGGCTTCTACATGATGAACGCCGAGGAGATCCACTTCATCGTGAGCAATCTCTTCGTGGGCAACAAGCTCGAGCAGGGCAAGCTCGAGCTCCACGAGGGCGAGCCCCTGAGCCTCAAGAACATCCAGAGCCCCATCCTGGTCTTCGCCTCGAAGGGCGACAACATTACCCCGCCGCAGCAGGCCCTGGCGTGGATCCCGCGGGTCTACCGCTCCCTCGACGAGATCAAGGGGCTCGGCCAGGTCATCGTCTACATCATCCACGAGGAGATCGGGCACCTGGGCATCTTCGTCGCGGCCAGCATCGCGAAGAAGGAGCACAAGGAGATCATCCGCAGCTCCGAGATGATCGACTTCCTCCCGCCGGGCCTCTACGAGATGGTGATCGAGGGCGACGTGGCGAAGGGCGACTACACGACGCACTTCGAGGAGCGGACCCTGGAGGACATCCGCGCCCTGGGCGACGCCCCGGAGACGGAGGAGGACTTCAGCATCGTGGCGCAGGTCTCCGAGTTCAACGACCGGATGTACCGGACCTTCCTGAGCCCCTGGGTGAAGGCGTGCACGACGGAGCTCTCGGCGGAGACGATGCGCTGGCTCCACCCCCTGCGGGTGCAGCGCTACGCGATCTCCGACATGAACCCGCTGCTCCGCCATCTCGGCGCGGCGGCGGCCCAGGTGCGGGCCAACCGGAGACCCGCGCGGGAGGGAAATCCGTTCAGCGCCTGCGAGAAGGTCCTTTCGGGCTTCATCGAGGACTGGCTCGACTTCTACCGCGACTGCCGCGACCGCGGCCAAGAGGCCCTCTTCCGCGCGGTGTACGGCCACGAGGCCCTCCATTACTCGTCGATCGCGGCGGGCACGATCAGGGCCCTCACCGGCGAGAAAGAGGTCGAGATGTCCTGGGAGGACTACGAAACGTGGCTCCGGCAGAAGTGGCTCGAGGCCGCGCAGAAGGGCGGGCTCGCCGAGGGGCTTGTCCGGGCCATGATCGCCATGGCCCGCGCCGGGCGCATCATCGGCCGCAGGCACTACGCCGTGGCCGAGGAGATCGCCAAGACCCACAAGGCCCTCCGGAAGATCCGCCCGGCCGCCTTCCGGCGCATGGTGAAGGAGCAGTACTGCATCCTGGAGGCCGGCGAGGAGCAGGCTCTGGCTGCCCTCTCCGCGCTCATCCCGGACGAGCGCGACCGCGACGAGGCCCTGGCGCTGGCCCGCCGCATCGCTCTGGCCGACGGCTCCTACACGGACCGCGAGAAGACGATGCTGGAGAGGATCGGGCGCGGCCTCGGGATCGCGCCCGCCGATGCGGCGGAGAATAAACTCTTGAAATTCGCGGGGGAGACACGTATGTAGGAGAAAAAAGGAGGGATCGCGGATGTTCAAGATCATGAAGCTCAAGCAGCTGACCTTCATCGTGCCCAATCGGGTGGGCCTGCTGTCGGAGGTCACCACGTTCCTGGCAAACGGGAAGATCAACATCGAGGCCCTCTGCGCCTACGGCCGGGGCCCGGAAGGCGTCTTCATGATCGTGACGGACAACAACGCCAAGGCCAAGAAGATCCTGACCCAGATGGGCGCCGAGGTGAAGGTGGAGGAGATCATCGCCGTGGAGCTGCCCAACAGGCCCGGGCAGCTGCAGAAGGTGGCCAAGAAGGTCTCCGATGCCCTCGTGGACATCCAGTACGTCTACGGAAGCCCCTCCGGGGGCAAGATGACCGTCGTGTTCAAGACGGCCGACGACAAGAAGATTCTCAAGGCCCTGACTAAGAAATGAGTCCCGCCGTGTCGATTCCCGAAGGCGAGAAAGGCGCAGCATCGACCGCTGCGCCTTTTCTGTTTGCTCCCGGCCCGTGCTTGCTTCCCCGCCCCGATTGTGGCATGAACGGGGGGACATCGTCACGGCGGCCGCGTCGACTCTTTCGTTCAACCCCCCAGATTTCCGGTTTCTCGAAACGAGGTGCATCATGAAGACAGCGGACTTGTTCAGGCTCGACGGCAGGGTGGCCCTGGTCACGGGCGGGGGCCGGGGGATCGGCAGGTTCATCGCCACGGGGCTGGCCGAGGCGGGGGCGAACCTCGTCATCGCCTCGCGCAAGATGAAAAACCTGGAGGCGACGGCGGCCGACATCCGACGGTCCTGCGGTGTGGAGGTCCTCCCCGTGGCCTGCGACGTGGCCAGGGAAGAGGACATCGACGCCCTCGTGCAGGCCGCCCTCGGGAAGTTCGGCCGCATCGACATCCTGGTGAACAACGCGGGGGCCACGTGGGGCGCCCCGACGCTGAAGTTTCCCCTGGAGCGCTGGGACCAGATGTTCAGCGTCAACGTCCGCGGCGTCTGGATCCTGACGCAGAAGGTGGCGGGGGTCATGAAGGACCAGGGGGGAGGAAACATCATCAACATCTCCTCGATCATGGGCTTCCGGGGCTCCGACGAGTCCCTGCACCCCGCCGTCCCCTACAACTCCACGAAGGCGGCGATCAACGCCCTGACGATGAACCTCGCCGTCAAGCTCGCGCCCTTCAAGATCCGCGTCAACGCCATCGCGCCGGGCTTTTTCCGCACCGACATGATGGCCTACATCGAGACGCCCGACTTCAAGGAATCCTACGCGAAGGCCATGGAACTCGTCCCCATGCGGCGTTTCGGGGACATGGACGACATGAAGGGGGTCGCCGTGTTTCTGGCTTCGGACGCCTCGGCCTACATGACGGGGCACGTGCTGGTCAACGACGGGGGGTTCCTGGCGAAATGACGGGAAACGGGTCGAGGGGTGCGGGCAGGGGAACCGGCAACGCATGGAGCGGACGGCGTCCGATCCGGGCGCTTTCGCGCCCCGTCACCGTCTTTCCCTGACGGCCCTGGCTTCCTCGGGGGTTCGTTCGCGGACGTCTTTGCGCCAGGGGTTGCCGAAGGCGACGCAGCCTTCGCCCGACCGGAGCTCGTGACGGACGAAGTCGGCGATGTCGCACGACGGCGTCATGAGCCGGCAGATGTAGCGCCGTCCCGTCCACTCGAGTTCCGGGCAAAGCCCGTCCGGGACCCCGGGGTGCCGGGCGACCCCGAAGGTGCAGCGCTGGCGCACGCAGCAGAAGCCGCACCCGACGCAGTGCCATACTTTCCGGTCCTCGATCAGCATGGTCCGCCCGCCTCCGATTCGATCCCCCCGGACGCAGCGGCCGACGCGGGGGATGAGGGTCTTGTGCGCGGAGCCGTTCCGGATCCCGCGGGCCGGACGCCTAGCCCCGGCCCCACCAGAAGACGCGCACGGGGTCCTCGTCGACTTCCCGCAGCAGCATCTCGAAATCCGCCCGGGGCCTGAGGTAGTAGGCGTGCCACGACGAGTCGGCATCGCTGTAGTAGAGTTTCCACTTCCCGGTCCCCGGATCGAACCGGAATTGGGCCATGTCCAGCCGGACCCATTTCCCGGCGTCCAGCAGTCCGCGGCGCTCCTCGAAGAGCGTCACGCAGTCGCCCTCGACGGCCCAGCCCAGCCGCAGGCGGTGGCCCAGCGCCTCGTGGACGCGGCCCGCGCAGTACTCGCGGAGCTTCTTGTCGACCAGCCTGAGGGTGAATTCCGAAAGCGCCATGATTCCGTGCCTCTTTCCTTTTATAGCACAAATTCGCCGGGGCCGAAACGGCGGTGCCGGCGGCAGAATTTCCTTGTCAAAAAGGCCGCGAATTGTTTAACATCCTGAAGACTTGAACGAGAGGGGCGGCCGATGGGAAACAACTCGAGAAACATTTCGGACTACACGAAGTTTATCGTCGATCTGCGCCGCCACATGTGGATGGCGGGCATCGAGATGGAGCTGCGAAGGCTCATCTGGCAGATCGCCGTCACGGGCAAGTAC
>JAGPKU010000076.1 GCA_018053845.1 Syntrophobacterales bacterium | reverse complement strand
TACCCCGAGCGGGAGCAGGTGGTCCTGATCAAATGAACGGCAAGCCCAAAAAATGGTTCCGCTTCCGGATCGCCACGATGATGGCGCTCTTCGGGCTGCTGTTCTGCGCGCTGGTCTTCCGCGCCTTTCACCTGCAGATCATGACGGGGAAGACCTACAAGAACCTCGCCGAGAAGCAGCACAAGAAGACCCTCCAGCTCTACCCCGAGCGCGGCATCATCTACGACCGCAACGGCGAGAAGCTCGCCGCGAGCATCCTCGCCGACTCCGTCTTCGCCGACCCGTCCAAGATCGACAACATCGACGAGGCGGCCGCGCAGCTGGCCGCCGTGACGGGGCAGCCCAAGAAAGCGATCGCGCAGCAGCTCGCCAAATCGAAGAACTTCTGCTGGGTCGCCCGCATGATCACCCCCGCCCAGTCCGAGCAGATCAAGAACCTCAAGCTCGAGGGGGTCTACCTGATCCAGGAGCCCAAGCGCTTCTACCCGAACCGGGAACTGGCCGGCCAGGTCCTCGGCTTCGTCGGTATGGACTCCAACGGCCTCGAGGGCCTCGAGATGCGCTACGACGGCTACCTGCGGGGAGAGCCCGAGAAGATCCTCTGGGGCCGCGACGCCCGGGGCAAGAAGCTCTACATGCCCGAGCGCTCCGTCACGGGCAAAAAGGACGAGCAGCTGAGCCTCGTCCTGACCCTCGACAGCCGCATCCAGCACGCCGTGGAATCGAACCTGAAGGAGGCCGTGCTGCGGACCCGCGCCCGGGGCGGCTTCATCATCGTCATGGACCCGAGAACGGGCGAGATCCTCGCCATGGCCAACAGCCCGGCGTTCAACCCCAACGCCTACGCGAGCGCCACGGCCGACCACAAGCGCAACAAGGCCATCACGGACTGCTTCGACCCCGGCTCCACCTTCAAGCCCTTCCTCGTCGCCGCCGCCCTCGAGGAGGGCGTCGTGAAGGAGTCGGACCGCTTCCACTGCGAAAACGGCGCCTACCGCGTGGCCAACGCGACCTTCCACGAGGCGAACCGAAAGCGTTACGGGGTCCTCCAGGTGCGCGAGATCCTGAAATACTCGAGCAACATCGGCTCCGTGAAGATCGCCGAGAAGCTCGGACGCGAGAAGTTCCACCGCTACATCCGGGATTTCGGCTTCGGGCAGAAGACCAACATCGAGCTGCCCGGCGAGATTGCGGGCCTGCTGCGGCCCTGGCAGAGCTGGACGCAGGTGGACACCTCCACGGTCGCCTTCGGCCAGGGCATCTCCGTGACGGCCATCCAGCTCGTCACGGCCCTGTCCGCCATCGCCAACGGCGGGGTCCTCATGCAGCCCCACATCGTCAAGAAATTCGTCGACGCAAACGGCGAGACCGTCCGCGAGTTCGCACCGACGGCCGTGCGCAGGGTCATCTCGGAAGACACGGCCCGGAGGATGACGGCCATGCTGACCAACGTCGTGGGCGAAGAGGGCGGCACGGGCAAGAACGCGGCCCTCGTCAACGTGGACGTGGCGGGCAAAACGGGCACGGCCCAGAAATTCGACTTCGCCCTCAAGCGCTTCTCCAGCGAGCGGGTCCGGACCTCCTTCATGGGCTTCTTCCCCTCCGAGAACCCGCGCTTCGTCATGCTCGTCTCCATCGACGAGCCGCAGCTCCACAAGTGGGGCGGACAGGCGGCCGCACCCGTCTTCAAGTCCATCTCCCAGCAGCTCATCCGCTGCTTCGAGCCCGACATCGGGGAGACGCCCCCCGTGCAGGAGAAGGAGATCGACACGGGCGCCCGGATCCGGCTCGTGTCGACCCCCGCGGCGATCCCGGCGGCCGCCGCCGCGGACGAAGAGGCCGTCATGCCCGATTTGCGGGGGATGACGGTCCGGCAGGCCCTGCGGGCGGCCCAGGAAAAAGGGCTGGAGATCACCGTCTCGGGAAGCGGCTGGGCCGTCAGCCAGAAACCGGCGCCGGGCAGCCCGCTCAAGGGCCACCGGTCGTGCACCGTGTTCTTCAGCACGGGGGATTGAGAGGCCGACGTGGACTTGCTTGACCTGCTGGAGAATGTCGACGTCCTGGAGGTTCACGGGACGCGGGCGCGGGAGATCGAGGGCATCTGCTACGACTCGCGCCGCTGCGGGGAAGGGTTCCTGTTCGTCGCCGTCCCGGGGGCCCGGTTCGACGGGCACCTCTTCGTCCCCGAGGCCGTGCGGCGCGGGGCGAAGGCCGTCGTCTACGACCGGGAGATCGCCCGGCATGCCAGCTACACCGCCGTCCGGGTCCGCGACAGCCGCCGCGCCCTGGGGGTGTTGGGCCGGAACTTCTTCGGGAACCCCTCGGGCTCCATCGGCCTCATCGGGGTGACGGGCACCAACGGCAAGACCACCGTCACCTACCTGCTCGAATCCATCTTGAGAGAAGCGGGCCACGAGCCCGGCGTGATCGGCACCGTCAACTACCGCTGGGGCTCCACCGTGACGGCCGCGTCGCACACGACCCCCGAGTCCTTCGAGCTGCAGCGCCTGCTGGCGGAAATCCGCGACGCCGGGGTCACCCACGTCGTCATGGAGGTCTCCTCCCACGCACTCGAGCTGAGAAGGGTGGAGGACTGCGCGTTCGACTGCGGGATCTTCATGAACCTCTCCCGGGACCACCTCGACTTCCACGGCACCATGGAGGCCTACTACGCCTCGAAGAAGCGGTTCTTCACGGACCTGCTGGCCGGGGAGAAGAACGGCCGCCCGCAGGGGCGGATCATCAACCTCGACGACCCCTGGGGCCGGAAGCTCGCCGACGAGATCGGCGCCAAGGGCCTCACGACCTTCGGCATCGACGCGATCGCCTTCGTCCAGGCCCGGGACGTGGAGTACGATCTGGGCGAGATCCGGGCGGAGATCGAGACCCCGGCGGGAACGTTCCCGATCCGGGCACCCTTCATCGGCCAGTTCAACCTGTCGAACATCCTGGCCGCCGCGGCGGCGGCCTGCCACCTCGGGATCCCCCTGTCGGCGATCCAGCGTGGCATCGAGACCGCGAAGCCCGTCCCGGGGCGACTCGAAAAGATCAGCGGACCGGGAGAGCCCGCCGTCTTCGTCGACTACGCCCACTCGGAGGACGCCCTGCGGCGGGTCCTGCGGACCCTCGCCCGCTTCCGAAGGGGCCGGATCATCACGGTCTTCGGATGCGGCGGGGACCGCGACCGCGGCAAGCGTCCGCTCATGGGCCGGGCCGCCGCGGAGGAGAGCGATCTGGCCGTGATCACCTCCGACAACCCGCGCTCCGAGGATCCCCTGGCGATCATCGGCGAGATCGAGGGCGGGATCGACGCCGCCGTCATGCAGAAGACCGACCCGGCGGGGCTCCGCGCCGGCCGCAAGCGGTACGCCGTGGTGGAGGACCGGCGGGAGGCCATCGGCCTGGCCGTCGAGATCGCCACGCCGGAGGACATCGTCCTGATCGCCGGCAAGGGCCACGAGGACTACCAGATCCTCGGGCCGCGGACGGTCCCCTTCGACGACCGCACGGTGGGCCGCGAGGCCCTCGACCGCCGAAAGGGGGGGCGAACGCCGTGACAGGGAGGCAGGCCCCCCGATTCACGCTGCAGGACGTGCTGACGGCCACGGGGGGCGCCCTCGTGCGCCGGGGCCGGGCCGATGTCTTCGACGGGGTCTCGACGGACTCGCGGACCCTCGCGGCGGGCAGCCTCTTCGTGCCCCTGAGGGGCCCCCGCTTCGACGGCCACGACTTCCTCGCCCAGGCCGCGGCCGCAGGCGCCGCAGGGGTGCTCGTGGAGCGTGGCCGGGAGGGCCTCCTGCACGGGATCGGCGCCGGGACGGCGGCCGTCGCCGTCGCGGACACGCTCCGGGCCCTGGGGGACCTGGCCCGCCTCTGGCGCAGCCGCTTCGACATCCCCGTGGTGGCCGTCACCGGGAGCACCGGGAAGACGACGACCAAGGAGATGGCCGCGGCCATCATGGGGCACGAGAGGAACCTGCTCAAGAGCGAGGGCAACCTCAACAACCTCGTGGGCCTCCCGCTGACGATCTTCCGGATGAACGCCGCCCACGAGGCCGCCGTCCTCGAGATGGGGACGAACCGCCGGGGCGAGATCGCCCGCCTCACCGAGATCGCGTCGCCCACCGTGGGCGTCGTCACCAACGTGGGGCCCGCCCACCTCGAGGGGCTCCGGTCCCTCGAGACGATCCGTGAGGAAAAGGGGGATCTCTACCGCGTCATGGACGGCCGGGGCACGGCGGTGATCAACCTCGACGACGCGCTGCTGGCCCCCTGGGCGCAGCGATGGAAGGGCCGGAAGATCACCTTCGGGATCGACACGGACGCCGACGTGACGGCCTCCCGCATCGCCCACGAGGCCGAGAGGGGCACCGTGTTCACCCTGCTCATGGACGGGGCCTCGCGGGAGATCCTGCTGCCCGTGCTGGGGTTCCACAACGTCTCGAACGCCCTGGCCGCGGCGGCGGCGGCGCAGGGGGCCGGCTTCGGGTTCGACGCGATCTGCCGGGGGCTCATGGCCTTCCGGCCCGTGGGCGGGCGCATGGAGGTCTGGCGGCTGAAAAACGGCGCCTGCCTCATCGACGACACGTACAACGCCAACCCCGCCTCGGTGGCGGCGGCCCTCAAGACCCTGCAGGGCCTCAAGGGGGAGTGCAAGAGCACGGTCATCCTGGGCGACATGCTCGAACTGGGCGACGAGGCGGAAACGTACCATGAGGAGATCGGCCGGGCCGTGGCCGAAACGGGGGTCGGCAAGGCCTACCTCCGGGGGGATTTCGCCCGGGCGACGGCGAAGGGGGCCGTCAAGCGCGGAATGAAGAACGAGAGGGTGCTCGTCGATCTCTCCACCGAGGAGACGGTGGCCCACCTGAAGGCCTGCCTCCGCGCGGGCGACTGGGTGCTCGTCAAGGGCTCGCGGAAGATGAGGATGGAAGAGATCGTCCGGGCGATCCTCGACGCGATCGGGGTTGCAAAGTGAAAAGGACCTGTGATAGGGATACGACCTCAATCTGCAGGGGCATGACCCCGCCGGACCCCCAACTGCTTGTGCACCGGGTTGGGGTTTTGTATTTTGGAGGCCCGTCTTGATCTATCACCTGCTCTATCCTCTGCACGAGACCATCTCGTACTTCAACGTGTTCCGCTACATCACGTTCCGGACGATCTACGCGACGATCACGGCCCTGGTGATCTGCTTCGTCGTCGGCCCCTGGCTCATCCGCAAGCTCGAGACGCTGCAGATCGGGCAGCCCATCCGCGAGGACGGCCCCGGGACGCACCAGGCCAAGTCCGGCACGCCGACGATGGGCGGCATCATGATCATCTTCGCCGTGGTCGTCTCGACGCTGCTGTGGGCGAACCTGACCAACGACTACGTCTGGATGCTCATCCTCGTCACCGCCGGGTTCGGCCTCATCGGCTTCCTCGACGACTTCCGCAAGCTCACGAAGCGCGACAGCAAGGGGATCCCGGGGCGGACGCGGCTCGCCCTGGAATTCGCCATCGCCCTGTTCATCGGGGTCATCCTCTACCTGAAGCCCAACTTCAGCGAGGCGATCACGATCCCCTTTTTCAAGACCATGCTGCCGGAGCTCGGCTGGGGGTACATCCTCTTCACGGCCTTCGTGATCGTGGGGGCCGCCAACGCCGTGAACCTCACCGACGGCCTCGACGGCCTGGCCCTCGGGCCGGCGCTGATCTGCTTCATCACGTACCTGCTCTTCGCCTACTTCGCCGGCAACGCGCGCATCGCCGGGTACCTGCAGATCCCGTACGTGCCGGGGACGGGCGAGCTGTCGATCTTCTGCGGGGCCATGGTGGGGGCCTGCCTGGGGTTTCTCTGGTACAACACCTATCCCGCGCAGATCTTCATGGGCGACGTGGGGTCGCTCTCCCTGGGCGGGGCCCTGGGGACCCTCGCCATCGTGACCAAGCAGGAGCTGCTCCTGGCCATCGTGGGCGGGATCTTCGTGCTGGAGACCGTCTCGGTCATCTGCCAGGTGGGCTGGTTCAAGATCTCCAACGGCAAGCGGATCTTCCGCATGGCCCCCATCCACCACCACTTCGAGCTGAAGGGGTGGGCGGAGCCGAAGGTGATCGTGCGGTTCTGGATCATCTCGATCATCCTGGCCCTCGTGGCCATCAGTACGCTGAAGCTGAGGTAGGAACGCATCGTGGAGCTGAAGGGCAAAGACATTCTCGTCATCGGCCTCGGCAAGACGGGGGTCGCCGCGGCGCAGTTCGCGGCCTTGCGGGGTGCCGCCGTCACGGTCGCCGACGAGAAGCCCGAAGCGGATCTCCGGGAGGCCCTCGGGGCCCTGGCGGGGCTGCCGCTCCGCGTGGTCGCGGGCGGCGCGGACCCCGCGCTCGTCGCCGGCCGGGACCTCGTCGTCCCCTCGCCCGGGGTGCCGCCCTTCAACCCCCTGATCCGCGAGGCGGAGCGGCGGGGCATCCCCGTCGTGAGCGAGGTCGAGCTGGCCTTCCGGTTCCTGCGGGTCCCGGTCATCGCCGTCACCGGCACAAACGGCAAGACGACGGTGACGACCCTGGTCGGCCACATCCTCGCGAAGGCGGGAAAGCGAGCCTTCGTGGGCGGCAACATCGGCAGTCCGCTGGCGGGCTACGTCGGCGGGCCCCAGGGCGACGACTGGGCCGTCCTCGAACTGAGCAGTTTCCAGCTGCAGCGGATCGAGACGTTCCGTGCGCGGGTGGCGGTGCTCCTCAACACGGCGCCCGATCACCTGGACTACCACGCCGATTACGACGAGTACCGGCGTGCCAAGGAGCGGATCTTCGAGAACCAGCGGCCGGGCGACCTGGCCGTGCTCAACGCCGACGAGGCGGGCTCGGCGGCGTTGGCCCGGCGGCTTGCCGCGCGGGTGGCCTTTTTCAGCACAACGGGCGCACCCGGCGAGGGGATGGGCCTGCGGGGCACGGAGATCGTGTACCGCACGGACGGCCGGGAGGTCGAAACCTATCCCCGGTCCATGATCCGGCTGCCCGGGCGGCACAACGTGGAGAACGTCATGGCCGCCGTGATCGCCTCCCGGCACGCCGGCTGCCCCCCCGGCGCGATCGTCGAGGCCGTGGGGAGCTTCACGGGACTGGCCCACCGGATCGAGTTCGCCGGGGAAAGGGGCGGCGTGGCCTTCTACGACGACTCCAAGGGGACCAACGTCAGCGCCGTGGCCAGGGCCCTGGAGGCCTTCGAGGCGCCCGTCATCCTGCTGCTGGGCGGGCGCGACAAGAACGGGGACTTCGAGACCCTCGAGCCGCTGATCCGGCGGCGCGTCAAGGCCCTGGTCCTCTTCGGCGAGGCCCGCGGGCGCATCGCCGGCAAGATCGGGAACCTCGTGCGGACGCAGGCGGCCCCCACGCTGCGCGCCGCGGTCCGCACCGCCTACGCCGAGGCCGCCCCCGGGGACGTGGTGCTGCTCTCCCCGGGCTGCGCGAGCTTCGACGAGTTTCGCAGCTACGCCCACCGGGGCGAGGCGTTCCAGGAAATCGTCAACCGGCTCGACGACCGGGAAACGGCGTCGGGCGGGAGCTGAGCCCATGGCCGAGACACCCGCGAGGGGAAGACGACCCGACTTCATCCTGCTGTTCATCGTGCTGACGCTCATCGCCTTCGGCACCGTGATGATCTACAGCTCGAGCTACATGCTCGCCCTGCAGAAATACGGCGACGGGTACTTCTTCCTCAAGAAGCACCTCCTGTTCCTCGCGGTCGGGATCGCGGTCATGATCGCGTTCATGCGGACGCCCTACCCGTGGTTGCGGGGCGCGGCCTACGCGGGAATGGGGGTCTCGCTCGTCCTGCTGGCCGCGATCTTCCTGCCCGGCATCGGCGTCACGAAGGGCGGGGCGCGGCGCTGGCTCAACCTCGGCTTCTTCACCTTCCAGGCGGCCGAACTCGTCAAGCTCCTCGTCGTCGTGTTCCTGGCCCATTACCTGACGCGCAAATCGGCCCACATCCAGGAGTTCCGCAAGGGCTTTCTCCTGCCGCTGGCCGTCGTGATGGTGCCCGTGGCGCTCATCGTGCGGCAGCCCGACTTCGGGTCGGCCGTGCTGATCGTCGCGGTGGCCGTGAGCGTCCTGTACATCGGGGGGGCGCGCGTCCGCTACCTGGCCGGATCGATGCTGGCCCTCGTCCCCGCGGCGGTGACGCTCGTGATGATGAAGGGATACCGGATGGACCGATGGAACACCTTCCTCGACCCCTGGAAGGACCCGCAGCACAAGGGGTTCCAGATCATCCAGTCGTTTCTGTCCTTCGGCTCCGGCGGCCCCTTCGGCGTGGGGCTCGGCGACGGGATGCAGAAGCTCTTCTACCTGCCCGAGCCGCACACGGATTTCATCCTCTCCATCATCGCCGAGGAGAGCGGGTTCATCGGCATCTGCACGGTCATCGTGCTCTTCGGGCTGCTGATCTTCCGGGGGTTCGTGATCGCCTTCCGCGTCCAGGACGGCTTCGGGAGCCTCCTGGCATCGGGGATCACGATCCTGCTGGCCCTGGAGGCCTTCATCAACATCGCGGGCGTCATGGGGCTCATCCCCACGAAGGGGATGGCCCTGCCCTTCCTGTCCTACGGGGGGACGTCGCTCATCGTGAGCTGCATGGCCGTGGGGATCCTGTTGAACCTGTCGACCTACCAGAAGTCGACGCCCAGGGGGTCCGGGCTGTGAGGATCGTGATCGCGGGAGGAGGTACGGGGGGGCACCTCTTCCCGGGAGTGGCCATCGCCGAGGAGTTCCGCCGTCGCGACGGGGCGAACGAAGTTCTTTTCATCGGGACGAACCGGGGGCTGGAAGCCCGGGTGCTGCCGCAGACCGGCTATCCCCTCGCCGTGCTCGACGTGGAGGGCATCAAGGGGCGGGGCCTCGTGCGATCGGTCGCGGCGCTGGCGAAGGTCCCGCGAAGCCTGCTGGAATCGAGGCGGATCCTCCGCGGGTTCGCCCCGGACGTCGTGATCGGCGTCGGGGGCTACGCCTCGGGGCCGGCCGTGCTGGCGGCCCGCTGCATGGGCCTGCCGACGGCGATCGCCGAGCAGAACGCCATCCCGGGCGAGACGAACAGGATCCTCGGGAAGTTCGCGGACCGCGTCTTCGTGAGTTTCCCCGAGACGGCGCGGTGGTTCCGGCCGGGGCGGGTGCGGGTCACGGGGAACCCCATCCGGGCGGCCATCGCCGCGGGACGGCGGCGGGACCGGAAGCCGGGCGATCCGTTCACGATCCTCGTCTTCGGGGGAAGCCAGGGCGCGCACCGGATCAACCGGGCCGTCCTGGAGGCGCTGCCGCACCTCGAGGACCTGAAGGACAGGCTCCGGTTCGTCCACCAGACGGGAAAGGACGACCTCGAGAGCGTGCAAGAAGGCTACCGCGAACGGTCGATGAGGGCGGAGGTGCTGCCCTTCATCACGGACATGGCCTCGGCCTACGGGGAGGCCGACCTGCTCGTGTGCCGGGCGGGGGCCACGTCGATCGCGGAGATCACGGCAAGCGGCAAGGCGGCGGTGTTCATCCCCTTTCCCCATGCCGTGAACGACCACCAGACGAAGAACGCCGAACTCCTTGTCAACAGGGGCGCAGCCGAAATGATCCCCGAGAGGGACCTCTCGGGCGAACGCCTCTCGGGGATCATCCGGCGGCTCGCGGGGGACGCGGCGGCCCTCGAGGCCATGGAGCGCCGGGCCGCGGAGCTCGGCAACGTCCGGGCGGCGGCGGACATTGTCGATGAATGTCTGGATTTGGTGCAGGGAATCAAAGACGGGGCACGAGGCAGAAGGCGTACGGCTTAAGGCAAGAAAAGGGATCTTTGATCTTTCACCCGAAGCCGTAAGCCCTGAGCCATTCGCCGCAAACAGCGCCTGAACGATCGTACATCGGGCTTCGGAAAAGGATGCCATGCAAAACGGAATCCGAACAGACCTCATGAAGCGCAAGGTCCGGCGGATCCACTTCGTGGGGATCGGCGGGATCGGCATGAGCGGGATCGCCGAGGTGCTGCTCAACCTGGGATACGCCGTGAGCGGCTCGGACCTCCTGGAGTCCGACACGACCCAGAGGCTCTCCGCCCTGGGGGCCCGCATCCACTACGGACACCGGGAGTCCAATCTCGAGGCGGCCGACGTGGTCGTCACCTCGACGGCCGTCAAGGCCGACAACCCCGAGGTGCAGGAGGCCCACCGGCGCAACATCCCCGTCATCCCCCGGGCCGAGATGCTGGCGGAGCTTCTCAAGATGAAGTTCTCCGTCGCCGTCTCGGGCATGCACGGCAAGACGACGACGACCTCCATGGTCTCCACGATCCTCGCCCACGGGGGGCTCGACCCGACGATGGTCATCGGCGGCAAGCTCTCCTCGATCGGCAGCAACGCGCGGCTGGGCGACGGCGAGGTCATCGTGGCCGAGGCCGACGAGAGCGACGGCTCCTTCCTGAAGCTCTCGCCCACGATCGCCGTCATCACGAACATCGACCGCGAGCACCTGGACTACTACCGGGACATCGACGACATCAAGGAGGCCTTCGTCCGCTTCGCCAACATCGTGCCCTTCTACGGGGTGACGATCCTCTGCAGCGACGACGAGCACGT
>JAGPKU010000075.1 GCA_018053845.1 Syntrophobacterales bacterium | reverse complement strand
AGTACGGCGCCAAGGGCGTCGCCTTCGGCGTGGGCATGCCCAAGGGGCTCGACCACTTCATCCAGATCCGGCTCGCGAACCTCTTCGGCTCGCCCAACGTGATCGCCTCCCAGGACGTCTGCCACGCACCCCGGGAGATCACGGGCGTCCACACCTGCGGCTTCTACCCCGTGGCGGACCTGCACTACCCGAGCAGGCTCGTCGTCCTCTGGGGCAGCAACATCACCTCGACCAACGAGGAGGGCGAGATCTGCAGCATGCTCATGAAGCAGATCAAGGACGGCACGGAGATCATCGTCATCGACCCCCGGCGGATCGACCTGGCCAAGAAAGCCAGGCACTGGCTCCAGCTGCGGCCCGGCACCGACGCGGCCCTCGCCCTGGGATTTCTGAACGTCATCATCGAGGAGGGCCTCTACGACAGAGAGTTCGTCGAGAAGTGGACCCACGGCTTCGACGAGCTCGCGGCCCACGTGAAGGACTGGACGCCCGAGAAGGTCGCCGAAATCACCTGGGTCCCGGCCGATCTCATCCGTCAGGCCGCCCGCGCCTACGCGACGGCCAAGCCCGCGGCCATCCAGTGGGGAAACCCCATCGAGCACAACACGCAGACCTTCGAGACGACAAGGGCCCTGATCTGCCTCATGGCGATCACGGGCAACCTCGACGTCCCCGGCGGCAACGTGGACCCCCGAGACCCCAAGATGCTGGGCCTGGCGCCCCTGGTGCGGGCCGATCTCATCCCCGACAAGCGCAAGGAGATGATCGCAAACGCCCACGGCGTCATCCCCCGGCTCATGACCAACGCGCCGGCCTTCTTCCGGAAGGCGATCCTCGAGGACAAGCCCTACCCCATCCGCGGCGCCTACATGATGTGCTGCAACCCCATGCTCTCCTACGCCGACAGCCGGCTGACCTACGAGGCCTTCATGAAGCTCGACTTCCTCGCCGTCGCCGAGATCTTCATGACCCCCACGGCGGCCCTGGCCGACGTGGTGCTGCCGGCCGCCACGCAGTTCGAGTTCAACGACATCGGCCACATCGGGATCGGCCACGGCTACATCCTGGCCCGGCCCAAGGTGGTGGAGCCGCCCGAGGAGTGCTGGCCCGACATCAAGATCATGAATGAGCTGGGCAAGCGCATGACGCCCAAGGAGCTCTGGAAGGAGGACTTCAACGAGTTCGCCGAGGACGTGGTGAGGCCCGCGGGTCTCACCTACGCCCAGTTCTGCGAGAAGGGCTACCTGAAGGGGCCCGAGCGTTTCAGGAAGTACGAGGAGAAAGGATTCTCGACGCCGACGCAGAAGGTGGAGCTGCGCCTGAGCACGGCGGAGAAGTTCAAGCTCTCGGCCCTTCCCACGTACCGAGGCCTGCCCGAGGCGGAGGATGCGGCCTACCCGCTCGTCCTCACGAGCGCCAAGAGCCGTTACTACCTCCACTCCTCCTACCGGTGGATCGAGAAGCTGCGCAAGCTCAACCCCGACCCGAGGCTGGAGATCCACCCGGAGACGGCGGGGAAGTTCGGGATCGCCGAGGGCGACGCGGTTCTCATCGAGACCCCCTACGGGAAGATCACCCAGAAGGCCTATTTCTCCGACGCCCTGGACCCGCGTGTTCTCTGCGCCGCCCACGGCTGGTGGTTCCCCGAGGCAAGCCCGGATACGCAGTACGACTGGCAGTCGGCCAACTTCAACATGCTCACATCGACGGGAAAGCTCGGGAAGGAGTACGGGACGCCCAACCTCAAGGGGCTGCCCTGCAGGATATCCAAAGCATAGCCCTGCGCTCGGGCGCCTGCCGGAAATTCCGTGTTGCCCTTCCGGCATCGAGGTTGCGAAGATCGGAAGAGCGGAACTGAGGAAGAGCGGAAAAGATACAGAAATCGTCATTCCACGCCGATCTTCCGCTCTTCATCGCTTCCTGACTTCTGGCTTTTCTGGGGGCCTTGCATCCGGTCGTGTTTGAACAGCCCATGAGGCTGGAAGAAAAGAAAGGCGCCGGAGCGGTCAAACCCGCTCCGGCGCCTTGTTTTGCATCAGGCCGTACTTCTTGAGCTTCAGGTGCAGCGTGCGGCGGGTGATGCCCAGGCGGCGGGCCGCCTCGCTCTTGTTGCCCCCCGCGTCTTCGAGGGTCTTCAGGATGGCCGCCTTCTCCACGTCTTCCAGGGACGAACCCGTCGGGGCGGCGGCGGCGTCCTGCCCGGCGGCCGCCGGAGGGGCCTCCGCCTCGTGCACGGGCGCCACGTCCTCCTCGTCCAGGATGTCCGAGCGGGTGAGCACGACGCCCCGCTCCACCGTGTTCATCAGCTCCCGCACGTTTCCCGGCCAGGGATAGCGCAGCAGGCGGTCCATGGCGCGGGGGGTGAACCCGTTCAGCGCCTTGCGGTTCTTCTCCGCGAAGAGCTTCAGGAAGTGCTGCGCGAGAAGCGGGATGTCCTCCCTGCGCTCCTTCAGGGCGGGCACGCGCAGGTTCACCACGTTGAGGCGGTAGAAGAGATCCTCCCGGAACCGGCCCTCCGTGACGAACTTCAGCAGGTCGCGGTTGGTGGCGGCAAGCACGCGCACGTCGACGCGGAGGAGGTCCTCGCCCCCCACGCGGGTGAACTCCCGCTCCTGCAGGACCCGCAGGAGCTTCACCTGCATGCCGAGCGACATCTCGCTCACCTCGTCGAGAAAGATCGTCCCGCCGTCGGCCTGCCGGAACTTGCCCTCCTTGCGCCGGTCGGCGCCTGTGAAGGCGCCCTTCTCGTGGCCGAAGAGCTCCGATTCCAGCAGCGTCTCCGTGATGGCGGCGCAGTTGATGCGGATGAAGGGCCCCCTGCTGCGGGGGCTGTTGGCGTGGATGGCCCCGGCGATCATCTCCTTGCCCGTGCCCGATTCCCCCGAGATCAGCACCGTCGCCTCCGACGGGGCCACCTGGGCCACCAGGTCCAGCAGCCGGGTCATGGCCGCGCTGCGGCCGATGAGGCTCCCCCGGTCGAAGCGGACGCCCAGGCTTTCCCGGAGCATCCGGTTCTCCTCCCTCAGGTGCGTGTGCTCCAGGGCCCGCTCCAGCGCAAGCCGCAGCTCGTCGAAGTCCAGGGGCTTCGTGAGGTAATCGTAGGCCCCCTTCTTGAGCGCCTCCACGGCCGTCTCCACGGAGGCATAGGCCGTCATGAGGATCACGGGCAGGGCGGGGTTGAATTGACGGATCCGCTCGAGGGCCTCGATCCCCGAGACGCGCACCATGCGGATGTCCATGAGGACCAGGTCCAGGGGCTCCTTCCGGACCGCCTCGACGGCACCGGCGCCGTCGTCGGCCTCGCGGACCTCGTAGCCCCAGCCGCCCAGCAGGGCCTTGAGCATCATCCGGTGGGCGTAGTCGTCATCGACGACGAGGATCGCATTCTTCGCGTTCATGGGTTCTCCTTCCCCGGGTCCGCGAGGGGCAGCAGAATCGTAAAGGTCGTTCCCCTGCCGGGCTCGCTTTCCAGCCGGATGTCGCCGCCGTGGGCCTCGACGATCCGGTGGACGATGGCAAGCCCCAGCCCCGTCCCCGAAGGCTTCGTCGTGAAGTAGGGGTCGAAGACCCTCCCGAGGTCTTCCCGGGGGATTCCGGTCCCCGTGTCGGCAACGGAGATTCGCAGGGTGCGCCCGTTCTGCAGGTCAAGGCCGACCGAGAGGACCCCGCCCCGTTCCATGGCGGCCAGGGCGTTGAGGAAGAGATTGAGCAGGACTTGCATCATGCGGTCCGGGTCGACGAAAACGGGGGGCATGCCCGCGGCGAGCTCCATCCGCAGGGCAATCCCTTTCTCCCGCGCCTGTATCTCGATCGTGTCCGCCGCCCGCTGCACGAGGCCGGCCGCGTCCGTCGCCTTCCGTTTCAAGTCCACGGGACGTGAGAATTCGAGCAGCTCCGTGATGACCCGGTTGAGGCGGTCCACCTCCCGGATCATGATGTCGGCCATCTTCACGTCGTCGGGCACACCGCCGTATCGCTGGCGGAAGTAGGTGGCGAAGCCCTTGATGGAACTCAGCGGGTTGCGGATCTCGTGGGCCACCCCCGCGGCGAGACTCCCGACGGCGGCCAGCCGCCGGCTGCGCTCCACTTCGAGGCGCAGCCGCTGCAGCTCCGAGAGATCCCGGAAGAGGCCGATGCGGCCGATCAGCGCCCCGTCGTCATCCTTCAGGACCGCCGCGATCACCCCCAGGGGCATCTTGTGAGCCTCGCGGATCGTGCACTCGAACTCCCTCTCGATGATCGGCCGCTCCCGGCCGAGGTCTCTCAAGATCTCGAGGCACGGGACGGGCAGGATTTCCGCCGCGGGCCGGCCGATCGCCTCGGCCGATCGACGTCCGAACAGTTTTTCCGCCGTATCGTTGAACACCGCCACCCTGCCGTCGGTATCGACGGCCACGAGCCCCACGGGCATGTGTGCCACGAGGCTGTCGGAGAGGGCCTTGACCCGGCTGAGCGAGGCCCGCACCGACCGGTACCCCAGGGCAAGGAACAGGGAGACGATCCCGGCCACGCTGATCAGCAGGAGCACCGAGGCCGTGATGATCGTGTTGCGGGTGTCCTGGGCGTGGGCCTCCTGCACGGGCGTCCTGTCGAGTCCTACGAAGATCACGTAGGCGGCCCCCTGCCGCCGGCCGCTGAAGCCCTCGAAGGGCTCTTCCCTCGGTGCAAACCTTCGAAAGACCTCGAAGGTGTCCGGCCCGCCGGCTCCCTCGATGACTCTCCACTGCGCACGGCCCTCTCGGGAGAGGGCCGTCAGGTCCAGCCCGGTTTCATACACCTCGCCGATCACACCGGGATCGCTGTCCGCGAGGATCCGGCCCTCCGTGTCGGTGATGGTGAAATACTCCACTCCCGGCTGCTGGGCGGTCTCAATGAGGAGCTTCTGCAGCTCGAAGCTGCCCCACCGCATCCCCTCGCCGGCCCTCGCCCCGGCCTCGAAGGAGCGGATGATGGCCTCGCCCTTCTCCAGGAGGAGCCTCGTGCTCATGTCCTTGTGGCGGGAGACATTCTCCCAGGTGAAAAAGGCAAACAGCGGGACGAGGATGGCCACGGCACCGAGGATCACCCAGGGAGGAACCAACAGCCATATTTTCTTCCGGTGCGCGGATTCCACTCTCCGTTTCCTTGTCGTGATGTACCGTTTCAAGCGGTCGAAGTCAGGAAGCCCGGAATGCAGGACTGGGATTTCTTACTCTCGATCCTCGCTTCTGGAATCTTGCCTGAATACTTTCTTCTCTCCTGTATACACTTTATGGATACATCTTATCCACTTTTTTCTCGCCCCAAAGCCGCAAGGCCAGACTGAAACATAAAAAAATAAGCTGATTCGATAAGTTATAAAAAACCCCTCCCGGTGGCACGGTCGTTGCCCTATGGTCTATGCAAGAAAACAACTCCAAAGGAGATGGAACCCATGAAAAAGATGATGATCGTTCTCACAGCCCTTCTTCTCGTGACGGCCTTCGTGATGCCGGCCGATGCGAGGGGCGGGAAAGGCCGCGGATACGGCTTCTGCAACGGAAACGACCTTTCGGGCGTGCAGGGCCTGAACCTGACGGCGGAGCAGAAAACGAAGATCGCTGACCTGCGGACCGCGCACCTCAAGGACATCAAGCCCCTCGAGGACAAAATGCACAGCCGGAGAGGAGACCTGAGGCTCCTGTGGCTCGAGAAGAGCCCCGACGAGGCGAAGATCCGCGCGACGGAAAAGGAAGTGCGGGCGCTGCGCGACCAGATCGACGACAAGAAGACCGACTACCGCTGGGCCGTCTACAAGGTGCTCACCCCGGAGCAGCAGGAACTCCTCAAGCAGAACCGGACGATCGGGCGCTGCTTCGGCCCAGGGCCGGGCGCAGGTAAGGGCATGGGCCCGGGCAGAGGCCCCGGAATGGGGCCCGGTACCGGCCCGAGGATGGGTGCAGGCATGGGCGGGGGCATGAGGTAACGGGCGAGCGCGAGACCTTCTTCCAACGAGACACCTCCCCCTTCGGGATCACCCGGCCGCCCTCGGCCGGGTGATCTTTTTTATCGCCGCGGGAACGGATCGCTTCCTCATGCCCTGTACCCGATCGCCGCAGCCGACTCCCCGCTTAAAACCATTTGACTTTTGAGCGAAAGCAGGTCAGAAGAAACGCCATCCCCTGCGTGGCGGGCGTGCGCCGGCCGGACTGGATGGAACGGGACATGCGGAAAGACGAGCTGGACCGGCAGCAAGGCCGATGGGACCGGGCCTACGCGGCCGAGATGGATTTTTTCGGCGAAGAGCCCAGCGGCGCGGCCCGAAGGGCGGCGGAACGCTTCCTGGAAGGGGGCTGCAGCCTCCTGCTGGAGCTGGGTGCCGGGCAGGGACGGGACACCCTCTATTTCGCGGGCCTGGGCATCCGGGTCTATGCCCTGGACTACAGCGAGAGCGGCCTCTGGGGGATCATCGACAAGGGCATCAGGACGGACCTGGGCGAGATGATCGCCCCCGTCTTTCACGACCTCCGCAGGCCGCTGCCCTTCGAAGACGCCTCGATCGACGGCTGCTTCTCCCACATGCTGTACTGCATGGCCTTCAGCCGTGCGGAGATCGGGTTTCTCAACGGAGAGGTCCGCCGGGTCCTCAAGCCGGGAGGGCTGAACATCTACACCGTCCGCCACAAGGGAGACGCCCACTACGGCCAGGGCACCCCCCTCGGTGAGGATCTTTACGAGATGAACGGTTTTGTCGTACACTACTTCGACAGGACCATGGTGGACGAGCTGGCCGGCGGGTTCGATATTCTCGGCATCGAGGAGTTCGAGGAGGGCACGCTCCCCCGGAAGCTCTTCCAGGTCACCCTGCGGAAAAAAGAAGAAGGCTAGAAGAGAAAAAGACCGGAAGAGCGGGAAAGAAACACGCTGCCGGGCGGATATCCGGAAATTGCCGGGCCTGGTTTCCGAAGACGGCCGCGAGGCGGACGCGGAAAATCGGCTTTACCCGGACAAAGGGATAACGGGCACGAATCATGACGAAGAACATCACCATGAAGACCGCCCTGACCGGAAAGGAAGAACTCACCATCTTCCTGGGGCTGCTGCTCTGCGCGGCCTTCTTCAACGTGTCGGTGACACCCTCCTACGCCGCGGAGCCCCTCAAGCCCGTCTTCGGCAACGGCCGGGTCCACGTGCGGCTCTACAGCGATTACTTCTGCGGCCCCTGCTCCAGGCTCGACCCGGAGATCGCCCAGCCCATCGCGGATCTCGTGAAGAAGAGCGCCATCCGGGTGACCTTCGTCGACACGCCGGTCAGCCCCTACACCACGCTCTATGCCCGCTATTTCCTGTATGCAATCAACGCGAAAAAGGATATCGACTACGCCACCCGGGTGCGGCACGCTCTATTCCAGGCTGCCGCGCTGAACATCACGGACCCGGAAAAGCTCGAGGAGTACCTCAGGAACAAGGGCATCCGTTACAAGGTCTATGACCCGACGCCGACGTTCAGCTTCCTGACGGGCCATCTCACCGAGGACAGGGTCCGCTCGACGCCCACCGCCGTGATCCTCGACAGCGGCAGAAAGCAGGTCTTCAAGGGTACCGCCGATATCGTCAGGGCGATCCGGGAAATCCAATAGAGAGGAACATTTTCTCCGGCCCCGGGGCCCGACGGTTTGCCTTGTCGTCGCGGTTCGGGCTGCCCCTTCCTACGGGGCGCTCCCGATCATTTCCTCGAGATTCTAAAAGTGGTCCTCCATCATGCCGAGGCACGTCTTCCGGATCGATTCGTACGGATCCGCCCGCTGCCGGGACATTTCTTGCGGCCCTTCCCGCAGGACACCGCGGTTCCGGGTCATCTCCGGCATCGCCTCCCCCTGCTCCCGCACGGCCGCCATGGTCTTCATGTCGGCCACCCTCCGGGCCTTTCAGAGCCGCAGGATTTCCTTCGATGCGCTCTTCAGGACCGATCCCTCGCCTCTGTTTTGTTGACCTGAAAAAGCGTCACCCGGCATCCGCGCAGGCAATCAGAGCTGCAGGACGCAATTTTCGCCGCCGTATGGATTCGGCCGGCGGATGCGGCAAGCCGGATCGTCGACCCAGGTCCCGTCGACGACGAATCGGTATTCATGCACGCCCGGAGGTAGATATTTGACGGCTTTCCAGCCCGAGGGCTGCTTCTTCAGGGGATCCTTGCGCGGGTCCCAGCCGTTGAACGTACCGGCGACGAAAACTTCCTTCGCAACGGGCGCAGGGCAGGAAAACGTCACCCTCCGCCTCGATTTTTCCTCGATCCTCTTCATGTGCATCCCCCCGAGGTCTCGAATATCGGTCACTCCCCGCCGCGGACGATCAGCACGTCGCAGGCGGCATGACGGATGACACGGTCCGCCGTGCCGCCCAGGAGATGTTCCTTGATTCCCGTCTTGCCGCGCGGGGCCATGACGATGAGATCGACGCGCCGGTCGGCCGCATCCTGCACGATCTGCTCGTAGGGGATGCCGCTCCGGACGTCCGCTTCGACCGGGACCCCCTCGGCCTGCGGGAACTTTCCGACGAACTTCACGACCTCGTCTCTCGAGGCCTTCTCGATGTCGGCCTGCACGCGACGGATCAGCGGTTCCTCGAGCCAGTAATCCCCGACGCTCAAGGGCAGCATCCTCACGACGTGCAGGACGACGAGTTTCGCCGAATAGGCCTTCGAGATGTCGATGGCCTTGCGAAAGGCCCTCTCGGAAGACTCGGAGAAATCGGTCGGCACCAGGATGGATTTCGGCTGGAACATGGTTCACCTCCTCGCTTCTCGGGGGTAAATCCCCAGGTGGATTCTTGAGGCCCGCGGGGCCGCCGAGCCGCCCGCGCTTGCGGGCGTCGGCTTTCCCCCCGGCGCTTTCTCTGCCCTGCCGACGGTCGAGCGATCGTCAAGCGACCCTTTGTTGACCGGCGTGTGTCATGGAACGGCTTTCCCGATGCGATGGCGCATCGGCGATCGGGCAATCGCGGCAACGCAGCAGGCCGCTCTTGTAGACGTAATCGAAGTAGTCTCCCTTCGTGAGGTCCGTGAAATCCTCTCTTCGGGCCTGCGATTTGCGCCGCCTGCAGCCCCAGAGAGTGATCCTCAAGTCCCCCGGCTGGTAAGGACACCTGATCATTCGTCTGCGGTTTCTGCGAAGCCATTCTTCAATCTGATACGCTGTCATCCTCATGATCCAGACTCCTTTCCGCAACCGACAATCCGGGACAGAAGAACCTTTCGACCTTGCAGATGAAGCCGGGCGGCAACCGGGTTCTTTCCCGCAACAAAGAGCAGGCCATGAAGACACTGAACGGCACGACGGGACCCGGAACATCGGGTATGAGCAAAGCAGAGTCCGGGCAATGGACGAAACGCCTTGGACGTTTGGAAGATAACCGGTTTTTTTACTTTTTCCGCAGCAGGAAGTATATCGTCCCCTTTTCGTCTTCGATCCGAATCGGACGGGTCTCGACGGGACACGGGAAATCGATGCTCTGACCGGCGGAATCGCCCCGTGCTGCACCCCCCAGCATCAGGCAGGTCTCCGCGATCGATATCTGGAGATCCCCGGGAATGCCGTCGGGAAACGACAAGGAGACGACGATGGCCTTGACCCCGTCCCACATGGTGATTTTGGGGTTCTTGCCCTCGCCGCAGGTGACATGCGCCCACGGGGAACGCTGGAACCCGGGTTCCCGCCGTTCCCTTTCCCCCGCCTGTCGGCCGAGCTGTACGTCAGGTTCATGGATGGAGGGTGCCATGGGGTCCTCCTGCTCTTCTATCGCGCGAAGCCCTTCCCGAGGTGGTAGTCGAGATATCTGTCGAAGGTCTCCAGCATCGTGATCTCGTCTTTCAGGCTTCGGGAGGCCTCCCCGCTTACTCCGAAAAAGCGCTGCATGGACGCCTTGAAGGACGATTGCGCCGCACGATCGTTTTGCCGCCCCGACGCCTTCCTTTTCAAGACGATCGAGATGAGCCCATTTTGGTTTTGCACTTCCACCTCATCGTCATCGACCGCAAAAGGCAGATCCAGCGCATGGCTGAACGTCTTCGCGGGTCTCCTCACTCGATGATTTTCTCTTTTTCCGGACGGCAGGTCCGAGCGGAGCTTTCCGTGGAAGGTCAGGCGCGTGCCCTCTACACGAATCTGGAGATCCTCCAGACCGAAGCCGCGCAGATCCGCCGAGACAAAAAGGCTGTCAGACCCGGCCCACAGGGTGATTTCAGGGGCCTCCGTCCCCCCGGGGCCGTTAGGTCTGCTCAGGGACACCGATCTGGTGCGGATACGGCTCAACCCTTCCGCTCGCGGCAGGGGCACGTCCGCCCGATACGCGTGCCGAGACATGGGGAAACTCCTTCCACGTTCAAGAGGGCTTGTTTCCTGATGGTGAACTTCTTGCCCGGAAATCGGGGACACGGAAACGGCGGCTGCCGGATGACGCTCGAGGGGCCTCTGATCACCCGCCTGTTCTCTCTCTGGTTAAAATAAATAAGTTGAAATGCCCGGAATTTCAATAATGAAAAAATAGTGGATGAATAGTGTAAAAAACCACTATTCCATGAGGGAAGAAAGATACGTCCTCAGATTGGCTTTCTTGTTGGTCAAGCCCAGCTTGCTCCTGATGTG
>JAGPKU010000074.1 GCA_018053845.1 Syntrophobacterales bacterium | reverse complement strand
GGGCCGCGCTGATCGAGCTTGCAAAAACCGAGGACGTCTCCCTCATCGTCATGGGCTCGCACGGCAAGGGCCGCGCCGAAGGGATCCTCTGGGGATCGGTGTCCCGCAACGTGGCGGAATACAGCGAAAGGCCGATCCTCGTCATCAAGGGCTGACAGGAAAATGAAAAGCGGACGGCCCTCTCCCCGGAGAAGGGCGCTGATCCGTATCACCGCGGAAAGGAGACCTGAAACATCATGAAAATCATCGTGGCAGGACCGGGCTGTGCGCGCTGCACGGCCACGGAAAAGAACGTCATCGAAGCGGCCAAGGCTCTCAACCTCCAGGCGGACATCTCCCACGAGTTCGACGTGAAGAACTTCCGGAATCTCGGCGTCAAGGTGACGCCGGCGGTCCACGTGGACGGCAAGATCGTGATCTCGGGAAAGATTCCCACGGTGGACGAGCTGAAGGCGGTTCTTTCGGACCTCCGGTAGATCATCGAGCGACCCAAACGGGGCGATCCGGGATTTCCGGCCCAGAGGGCGTAGAATAGGGGTGGTTTTTCCTTTCGCCGGAGAAACCGCTCGGATCAGACCGTGCAGGACTTGCAGAAAGGAGTTGAGCCGTGGACCCGCAAAAACCGGCGGTGGAGCAAATCCTGAAAATGATGGAGCAGAACCTCGGCGAGGACCCGAAGCCCATGAGGCTCATGGCGGAACTGATGCCCGAGAGGATCCCCCGCCAGGCCCAGGAGCGGAAGTTCGTCTTCGATCTGCCGCGGGTCCCCGCCAAACACAAACACCTGATCATGATCGCAACGGCCCTCGCCGCCGGGTGCCACCTCTGCACGGAGACCTTCATCAATCTCGCCTACAAGGACGGCGTGACGAAAGAGGAGATCGCCGAGGCCATCGTCGCCGCACGGTTCGCCCTGGCGTCGACGACGTTCGCCGCCGCCGTCGAGGGCATGGAGTACCTCGTCAATGCCCCATCAGCATGACCATACCGAGTCTCCCGAAGCCTCCTGGGGCCGGAGACTGATCGCCACCATGATCATGAACCTGATCATCCCGGCCGTCCAGATCGCCGGGGGGGTGATCAGCGGCAGCATGGCCCTGGTGAGCGACGCGCTGCACAACCTGATGGATTTCGTCTCCGTCGTGATCAGCTACGCGGCCCTGCGCCTCGGGAGGCGGGGCCCGTCGCTGGAGCAGACCTTCGGCTACAGGCGCCTGGAAGTGCTGGGCGCCGTCCTGAACGTGGCGCTGCTCTTCGGGGCCGGCTTCTATATCCTGGTCGAAAGCTGGAGCCGCCTGAAGGACCCCAAACCCATCGAGGGCGCCATCGTCATCGGGGCCGCGCTCATCGGGTTTGCGGCCAACCTGGTCGCGACCCTGCTGCTGCGTTCGGGAGCACGGGTGAACCTCAACATGCGCGGGGCCTTCCTGCACATGCTGACCGACGCCCTCACCTCCCTGGGGGTCGCCGCCCTGGGGGTCATCTGGCTCTATCGGCCGTGGTACTGGCTGGACCCGGTCGTCTCGACGCTGATCGTGGCCATGATCCTCTACAGCGGCTGGAACATCCTGAAGGAGGCGCTGGGCATCCTGATGAACGCGACGCCCCCGGGCATCGATCTGCGCAGCATCAAGCGGGAGGTGGAATCGCTCGACGGCATCGAGGAGATGCATCACCTGCACGTCTGGAGCATGTCCTCGGGGCAGATTGCGCTGGCGGCCCATATCCTGGTAAAGGATCAGATGCTGAGCCGGGTCGATGACCTGGCGGACCGGGTGCGGGAGAGGCTCCTGCAACGCTTCGATATTCGCCATCCCGTCCTGCAGTTCGAGACCCGGGCCTACGAGGAGACGGGCCTTTTGTGCTGCGCCCCCTATGATCACCCCCCTCACCCCGCGATAGCGAGAGAGGCGGGCGAGAACGGAAACGAGCATGGCTGAACCGGACATCACGCAGATCGTGGTCCGGGGAAACCGGATCGGCATCGTGGGGCTCAAGGCCGCCGCGGAATCGATGGCGGGACCCTGGGCCGGGAAAGGGGACGACGAGATCCGGGCGGAACTGCTCCGTCGCCTCTCGGAGGCCAACTACATCCCCCGCAAGCTGACGGAGGACTACGGCCGGGCCCTGCTGCGGGAATACAGGAAAATCCTGGGCATGCCCGTCGAGGAGGCTGAAGAGACGCCGAGGGGCCTGGAGATCAGGATCCTGGGGCCCGGCTGCGCCCGCTGCGACCTGATGACGAGGGAGGTCATGGGAGCCCTGTCCGAGATGGGCCTGGCGGCGGGCGTCGAGCATGTCACCGACATCCGGGAAATCGTGAAGTACCGGGTCATGGGATCGCCGGCCCTCGTGATCAACGGCAGGGTCGTCTCCGTCGGCCAGGTGCCCGAGCGCGGGAAGATCAAGAAGTGGATTGCAGAGGCAAAAATCGAATCATGAAGGGGCACATTCATTGCATCCGATCAGGGGTTGCCGGGCAGCCCGGAATCGCCCGAAAAGAAAAAAAACAGACCCCCGTCATCCGAGGAGCAAACCCATGGGTAAAAAACCAGCCGTCGCCGTTTTGATCGCCGCCCTGATCGTCACCGGGGCGCTCATGCCTGTCTTGCCGGCAGAGGCGAAGGACTACAGCCCCGGCATGCCGATCCCGGCGAAGGGCATGGTCACGATGCTCGACATCGGCGCGGCCACCTGCATCCCCTGCAAGATGATGGCGCCCATCCTGGAAAAGCTCGACAAGGCATACAGGGGCAAGGCGATGATCATCTACCTCGATGTCCGCTATCACCGCGAAAAGGCCATCGGCTTCGGCATCAACGGCATCCCGACACAGATCTTCTTCGACAAAAACGGCAAGGAAGTGTACCGGCACATCGGATTTATGAACGAGGCCGCCATCGTGGCCCAGTTCAAGAAAATGGGCGTCGAGTAATCGGCATCCCCGACGTGGAAAGGCAAGCATTTGGAAACGTTTTTCATCACCATCAATGACTGGATGACCGGGACCATGGCCTTTGCCGTCCTGGGAAGCTTCTTGTGGGGCATGGTGAGCGTGCTGTTCAGCCCCTGTCACCTGGCCTCGATCCCGCTCATGGTGGCCTACGTGGCCGGGCAGGACAAGGCCGTCGACCCGAGGCAGGCCGTCGGCTACTCGGCCGCCTTTTCCATCGGGCTCTTCATCACCATCGCCGCCATCGGCGTCGCCTGCGCCCTGCTGGGCCGGATGCTGGGCGACGTGGGCAGTTACTGGCAGGTCCTCGTCGGGGCGATCCTGCTCTGGGTGGCGCTGGGGATGCTGGGCGTTCAGGCGTGCGGCTTCTCGGGCTCGTTCCTGTCACGCTTCACCATGAAGGGTATTCTCGGGGCCCTTGTCCTCGGGCTGGCCTACGGGTTTCTCTCGGGGTCCTGCACCTTCGGGTTCATCGCCCCCATCCTCGCTCTCATCACGATCCAGGGGGAAGTCGCCACGGGCATGACCATGATCGTGCTGTTCGCCATCGGCCACTGCCTGCCGATCATGGCGGCGGGAAGCTCCACGGCGCTGGTCCGGAAGCTCATGGAGAGCCGCGCATGGCACGGTGCGGGCGACTGGTTCCGTAAAGGGGCCGGCGTCGTCATCGGGTGCCTGGGGATCTATTTTGTCGCAAACCCTTTCCTCGGAAGCTGAGCCTTCCGCAGTCAGATATCCATGAATGGAGGTCGACCCATGAAGAAGATACAGATCCTGGGCCCCGGTTGCCCGAAGTGCAAGAAGCTGACCGAAGAGTCGGAGAAGGCCGCAAAGGAAATGGGGCTGGAGTACGAGATCGAGAAGGTCAGCGACGTCAAGGAGATCATGAAGTTCGGCGTCTTCTCCACGCCGGCCCTCGTCGTGGACGGCAAGGTGAAGTCCGTTGGCAAGATCCTGGATGCCCGGCAGATCAAGGACATCCTGGAAAAGGAGAAATAAAAGCGAAGAAAGGACCCTTCCCATGAACGCGCCGGCATGGCTCAAACGCAACCGCAGGACCCTGACGATCCTCCTGGCCGCAGCGGGGATCGCCATCATGCTGCTCTACACCTACTGCGACACGGCCTGCTCCTATCTCAAGGGAGACATCCTGGGGATCGACCTCAAGGTCGTCGGCATCGCATACATGCTCCTGATCATCGGGCTGACCGTCGGGGGCGAGATGGGTGCGACCCGGATGCTGCTGGCCTCGGGGCTGGGCGTGGAGGCCCACCTCTTCTGGTTCCAGTACGAGGAAGAGGTGTACTGCCCCTTCTGCCTGGCGTTCGCAGCCACGCTGATCTCCGCCTTCGTCCTGAATCACGAGAAACCCGCGGGCCGCGGGCTCAAGGAACGACTGCTCGGTGTCCTCGGGGAAGCGGAGGTTCCCTTCTTCAGAGCGGCAAGGGTGCCTCTCCTGCTCATGGCCGTCCTGGGCTATCTCTTCATCACGGTCACCTTCTCCGGCTCCGTCACGCCCGCCTACGGGGTCGAGAAATCCCCGATCCCGTCCTTCGGCAAGGGCCCCAGCCAGGTCATCGTCTTCACCGATTACTTCTGCCGGCCCTGCCAGGGCCTGGAGCCGAACCTGGAGCCGATGCTCGAGAAGATCCACGACCGGGGCCACGCGGAGATCGTCTTCGTCGACATGCCCGTGCACAGGGAAACCCCCCTCTATGCCCGGTACTATCTCTACGCGGCCAACGCCAAAGGCGGCTTCAGGGACGTCATGGAGGCCCGGCGGGCCCTCTTCTCGATTGCCCGCGGCAAGACCGTGAAGGACGAGGAAAGCCTGGCCAGGGCCCTGAAGGAGAAGGGCATCGCCTTCCAGCCTTACGACCCGAAGCCGGTCTTCAATGCCTGGAACGACCTGATCCGCAGGCACAAGGTGCAGGCGACGCCGAGCTGCGTGATCAACGACTGCCGCACCGGCGCGAGCCGCCACGTGGGGGGGGACGACATCCTGCAGGCCCTGTCGCGATTCATGATGAGGCCGAAGTCCTCTTGAGAAAAGGCATCCCCGTTTTCCCTCCCTTGACGGGAGCGTTTCCGTTGTTTTCCCCTCCTCGACGGGCGGGGATAAAGGGGGGGAATGATTGCGCCGGCGTCTGACGGGAAAAGAACGACCGAATCTGAAGGAGGGTTTTATGGCATACAAATCCATGGGGTTTGTCGGGGGCGGAAGGGTCACGCGGATCCTTCTCGAGGGGCTGAATCGCAAGAAGATGCTGCCCCCGGCCGTCGTCGTCAGCGACGCAAGCGGCGAGGCCCTACAGAAGCTCAAGGAGAAATTCCCGAAAATGCAGACCGCACAGGGCGACAACACGAAACCGGCGGCGCAGGACCTCGTCTTTCTCGCCCTCCACCCCCCGGCCGTCGCGGGCGGGCTCGCGGAGATCAAGGAAGCGCTCAGGCCCGGGGCCGTGCTCGTCTCCCTGGCGCCCCGCTTCACGATCAGGGCTCTCTCGGAGGGGCTCGGGGGGTTCGACCGGATCGTACGGATGATCCCCAATGCCCCGTCCCTTGTCAACGAGGGCTACAACCCTGTCTCCTTTGGACCGGGAATTTCCCGGGAGGAGAAGACAGTTCTCTCGAAGCTCTTCAAGAAGCTGGGCGACTGCCCCGAGGTGGACGAGGACAAGCTCGAGGCCTACGCCGTCGTCACGGCGATGGGCCCCACCTATTTCTGGTTTCAGCTCTTCGAGCTTTTCGAGCTGGGCAAGTCCTTCGGCCTCACCGACAAGCAGGCCTGGAAGGGGATCAAGAAGATGCTCAAGGGCGCCGTGGAAACCGTCGACGAATCGGGGCTCACACCCGGGGAAGTGATGGACCTCATCCCCGTGAAACCGCTGGGGGAGGACGAGGCCATGATCCGAAACGCCTACCGGACGAGGCTGACCGGGCTGTACCAGAAGCTCAGGGGGTAGGAATACCGGAGGAACTTCGCATGCAAAAGAAGAGGGTCCTCTTCGTCTGCATCCACAACAGCGCCCGCAGCCAGATGGCCGAGGCCTGGATGAACCGTCTCTGCGGCGACCGCTTCGAGGCCGAGAGCGCGGGCCTCGAGCCGGGGGTGCTGAACCCGCTGGCCGTGGCGGTCATGAAGGAAGCCGGGATCGACATATCCGGGAAATCGACGCGGAGTGTGTTCGATGTCCTGAAGGCCGGGACCCTGTTCTCCCATGTCATCACCGTCTGCGACGAGTCGGCGGCCGAGGCCTGCCCCATCTTCCCGGGACCTGCAAAGAGGCTTCACATGGGCTTCACGGACCCCTCCAGGCTCGAGGGCACGGAAGAGGAAAAGCTCGCGCAGGTCCGGTTGATCCGGGATGCCATCCGCAAGGCCGTCGAGGAGTTCTGCCGGCGCGAGTCGGGGAAGCACGGACCGGCGGCATAGCCGGGCGAAGCCATGCTGCCGCCGCCCCGGCGACGCGGGGAATCCCGGCCGGTCACCGTGCCGTGAGGATCCGGGGCCCGAAACGTCACGCCCCGCTGCGATGAACGGGCGAAAGGAGAAGAACTCCATGAACGAGACACAGGGCGCCGTACGCATCGAGATCCTGGACCCGGGCGGGCTTCAGGGAGAGCAGCTGGAGAAGGACGTGCGGTCGGTCTTCGCCGAGCTGAAGCTCGGCGGCGAGGTCAGCCGCGTGACGGACCCCGACAAGATCGCAACCTACGGGCTGCCGGGCGTTGCAGGGCTCGTCATAAACGGCCGGATCGTCTCCGCGGGGAGCCTGCCGGACCGACGGCGCGTCAGGCAGCTTCTCCTGGACCTGATCGCGTCCGGGGAATGCAAGGCTGGGACCTGATGGGGAAGCCCGAGCCCGGCTGCAGGGCGGCCGGTGCTTGACGCACCGCGCCGGAAGGGGGAAGCATCATGAGCGCGCTGGTCATCATGACGATCGGGCTTTTTGTCCTCTCCGTGGTCTCGGGGATGCTCGGCCTCGGCGTGGCCTTCTCGGCCGTGCCGTTCCTGGGGCTCTTCCTCCCCGATCTGGTTCACCAGGTCCAGCCCCTGAGCCTTCTGCTCAACGGGATCACGGCCCTCTTCGCCGTCTTCGGCTTCGCCCGGAGCGGGCTCGTGGACTGGCGAAAGGCGATCACGCTGGCCGTGATCACCACCCTGGCGGCCCCGGCGGGCGCCTGGCTGGTCCAGGTCGTGGACCAGGTCTATGTCTGGTTTGCCTACCTCGCTTCGGTCCTCTATCTCTCCTACAGGCTCTTTCGTCCCGTGCAGGAGCGGCCGGGCGAGGAGAACTTCAAGGCGGCGATGCTCCTGGCCGTCCCCATCTCCGTCCTGAGCGGGTTTTTGGGCATCGGGCCGGGCTTTCTCCTGATGCCGACCCTGATCATCGTGGGGTTCAACACCAAGATGGCCGCCGGGATCAACGCCTTCGCCGTCTGCCCGCCCTCGTTTTCGTCGCTCATCCCCCACATCGGCACGGCCCGATGGGACCCGACCCTGACCGTCACGCTGCTGATCGTCGGCGCCGTGGGCTCCTTCATCGGCGCGAGGCTCACGAGCCTCTACGTCCCGGGCGGGCGTCTCAAGCAGCTCTTCGGCGTCCTGATCGTCATCATGACGGCCTACAAGATCTACACGCTCTTCGGCTGAGACCCGTGACGCGCTGTGAGGTATGGAATGAAAAAAATCATCGCCTGTCTTCTTCTGATCGTATTGAGTGCGACGCCCGCCTTCGCGGCCGACGATGCCTCGGGGATCTGCATGCCCGCAACGGATGTATCCCCGGAGTGGTACTTCCCCGAATGGCTCGGGACGAGCCCCCATGCCCCCGCCTTCGAGGTGAGGGACACGGAGAACAAGTACGGCCGGTACACCCTGATGACCAAGACGATCACGCTCAAGGATCTCATCAAGTACCACGGCCATTTCTGCGGAGGGCTCGTGGAGAGCGCCGCGGCCCTGCGGGTCGCCTTCGACAGGCTCTTTGCGGGCGGCGTCGTCGACCGCACGGACCTGCGCATCGTCTCCAACAACTCGGCCTGCGGCGGCGACGTGGCGGCCTACCTCACGGGGGCCAGGCTGAGGTTCGGCACCCATCACATCGACAACGCACTCACGGAAAGCGAGTTCTTCGTCCAGCAGGTCTCGACGGGCAGGACGGTCCACGTGAAGCTCAACCCCGCCGTCTACCCGACGGAGGTCAAGACGCAGATGCGGAAGATCGAATCGGGGACCTTCGCCCCGTCGGACATCGACCGGTTCCAGGAGCTGCAGTGGGCCTACGCGAAACGGATGATCAGCAGGCCGCTGGCGGAGTCCTTCGTCGTGAAAGAACTGTCCGGCTTTTCCTGGCCGGCGCCCGTCTGCAAGGACCTGGGCAAGCGAAGGGACAATGACTACAAGAACGTGCCGGCAAAGTGACGCGGGGAAGAGCAGGGCTCGAGGCGTCCGCGGAAAAACGGCATTTCTTTTCATCCTGGGAATCCTTTCTCTGGCCCTGTTCGCCTCTTCGTGTGTCGCCGAGACGCCTGCCCCGCAGGACAAGAGAAAGCAGACGGCGATCGGCAAGTACGTCACCGCCCGCCAGGCCTACGGGATGTGGAAGGCCGACCCGGGCCGGGTCAAGATCCTGGACTGCCGCACGCGGGAGGAATACCTGACCCTGGGACACCCGACCATGGCATACAGCATCCCCGCGCACGTCCGGACGCGGGGCGGCGCCCTGCGGGACAATCCCGAGTTCGAAGCCCTGGCCAGACAACGGTTCACGCCGGAGGATATCCTCATGGTGATCTGCCGGGCGGGATTCCGCAGCGCAGAGGCGGTCAACCGCCTGGCCAAAGCGGGATTCCGGAACGTCTACAACATCGTGGACGGTTTCGAAGGCGGAAACGACGGCGAGGGGACGGCGGCGGGCTGGAAAAACTCCGGCGCTCCCTGGACCTACGATGTAAATCCCAATCTGCTGTAAGGTGTAGAAACGGAAAGGAGCAAAATCATGGAGGAGAAGGTTCTCATCTACGGCACGAACTGGTGACCGCACTGCACGAAGGCCCGTGAGGCCTACGGGGACAGGGCGACCTACATCGATGTCGAGGCCGACATCCAGGACCTGCAGAAGATGCTCGACCACTCGGGCGGGAAAATGGCCGTCCCCGTCATCGTCGACGGCGGCAGGGTCACGGTCGGCTTCGGGGGAGAGTCCGGGGTCGGCTTCACCTGAGCCGTCCAGTGGCCCCTCGTGGACGGGCTGAAAAAACGCTGATGTGCTGTGAGGACGACATGGAATCCATCCGAAAAGCGGCGCATCGAATGATCGACATCCTCGGGCTGAAGGGCTCTCCCGTCGGCGTCCGGCTCCTCCGGGACAGCGATGTGCCTCTCGAAGGCGTCGAAAGGCTTCAACAGCACCGCTACTGCCAGGCCCTCATGCGCGCCAGGCACGGCCGGCACGTCCTGCTCGACGGCGCTCAGCTTGCCTGCCCTGCGGCCGCGGCGGCCTTCGGGTTCCGGCCTCTCACCGAGGCTCTTCGATCCGGAAAAGGCCTCGTCGGCATCGGGATCGTCTCGGATCCCGCAGTCGGGCGCGCCATGTTCGAGGCCATGCCCCGGCTCGACCCCATCCTCAAGAACACGGGGCTCGTGGACACGGTGGGCGGCAGCGCCGTCTTCTACCAGAGCCAGGTGAAACTGATCCGGGTGCCTGCATAGACGGCGACGCAAAACGTTTCATTCAAGAATTTCCTTCATTCCCTTCGAGAACGTGGAAGGAAGGGGGGATTGGACAGAAACGACCTTCACGCTCCCGGTCAGGCACCTTTGCCGTAAGCGACGAAGATACTCACGGCCGCCTCCCCGCAGCCGCTCTGCGAGGCGGCGCAGCAGTTCTCGCCGACGCCGCCGATCTCCACATCCACGAGACCGGCCCCAGTAAGCCACCGGGCCACGTCCGGCCGGGCGAACCCCATCCACCGGTCGTGGTGTTCCGTGCGCAGGAATTCGAAATCGTGGCGGTCCAGGTCCGTGATGACGAGCCTGCCTCCCGGCTTGAGAATGCGGGCCATCTCCCGAACGGCAGTGGAAGGCGATTCGACGTGGTGGAGGCACATGTTGGCAAAGACGTAGTCCACGGACCGGTCTTCCAGGGGCAGGGATTCCGCCTCGCCGATGCGGTACTCGACGGCACCCCCCTCGCCGAATTTCCTTTTCATCTCCTCGAGCATGGCCTCGGAACGGTCGACGGCGATGACGCGGAGACCGCGCCGGAGAAGCCCCTCCGTGACGAAGCCCGCGCCTGCGCCGATGTCGGCGGCAATCTTTCCGGCGGCCGCGCCGGCCGCCTCGAAGGCCTTCTCTCGAACGGCCTCGGAAAAGAAGCCGCGGCGCATGGCTTCCCACTGCGGGGCCACCGTCTGGAAGTATTGCCGGCTCTCACTCATTCTTTTCCCCCAGACCCCGCCGCCTCACTTCGCGGAACTGGGCGCGGACGCGCCCGGCGGAGACGGCCATCACGATGGCCTGGGCGGCGCCGACCTCCTCATCGGTAATTCCCATCTCCCCGGCCACGCCGAGGTAGTACTCCATTCAGGGGTAACAGCCCATCGCCATCGATGAGGCCAGGTGAACCAGGACGGTCGTCTTCGGGTCCAGGGTGTCGTTGTAACGGGCCGAGTTGTAAAAGTCGGTGTAGGTCTGAAGCGGCTTTCCCTTGATCATCATTCATGCTCCGTTCTTGAACCCCGAGACGCTTACACTCACGACGGTCTCGGCGGCCTGCCGCGCCAGCTCTTCCATGGAGAGATTCAGGGATTCGGCGAGCGACGAAAGCATGGGGTCCGTCGTGACGCAGTCCACGGGGAACGGCGTCTCGCCCTGGACCGTCACGTCGACGAATCCCGCCTGCCGCATCGCCTCCAGGTAATCCTCC
>JAGPKU010000015.1 GCA_018053845.1 Syntrophobacterales bacterium | reverse complement strand
GCATCACCGGCTCCACGAGCTGCTCGGGGACAAGCGCAGGGTCGTCCTCTTCATCTACACCCTGTCCGCCACCCTGGGGATCAGCGCCATCGCCCTGCGCAACGCCCGCACGATCGACAGCATCCTGCTGGTGGGCCAGGCCTTCCTGATCACCGTGATCATCTCGATCATCGAGTACGCGGGCAGACGGCACCACTGACGGCGGGCGGACGGACCGGCGACCGAGGGAAGCGGGGTCGCAAAGAGAGGTTGGATGGAAGCCTTCATGCCGTTCCGGCAAGGCACGGAACTTGCGAGATGATGCAGGGAAAACAGGCAAGGAGTTCTGCATGAACGTGCTCGTCACCGGCGTCCCGGGCTGGCTGGGAACCCGTTTTCTGGAGATCCTCGTTCACGGCTTCGAGGAAGGGCAGGGCCCCGCCCTGCCGTGGGACCGCATCCGTTGTGTCGTGGAGCCCGGGGCGGAGACCCGCGAAATCGAGGAACTCTCGCCGAGGATCGAGATCGCCCGGGCCGACATCACCCAAAACGCCCTGCACCGGGTCTGTGAAGGGATGGACGTGCTTTTCCACATCGCGGGAATCATCCATCCGCCGATCTTCCATGTCCGGCGCGTCTACGACATCAACACCCGGGGGACGCGGCACCTGCTGCACGCCGCCGCGGACTGCGGCGTGCGGCGGTTCGTCTACGTGAGCTCCAACTCGCCGGCGGGCCTGAATCCCTCCGCCCACGAGCCGTTCACGGAGGAGTCGCCCTACCGTCCCTACATGCATTACGGTCTGAGCAAGTATTACGCGGAACTGGAGGTGCGGGCATTCCATGACGCGGGGCGGATCGAGACGGTCATCCTGCGGCCCTGCTGGTTCTATGGTCCCTGCCAGCCGGCGCGCCAGACCCGTTTCTTCAAGATGATCGGCAGCGGGAAGCCCATCGTGTTCGGCAGCGGGCAGAACCTCCGCTCCATGTCCTACGTGGACAACACGTGCCAAGCCCTCATCCTGGCCGCACGGTCGGAGAAGGCGGCGGGGAACCTGTACTGGATCGCCGACCGTCGGCCCTACTCCATGCTGGAGATCTACGAGACCGTCGCCGACCTGTTGGGAGTCAGCCTGAAGCCGCGGTTCGTTCCCGGGGCGCTATCCGATTTGTGCGGGTGGACCGACAAGCGCCTGCAGTCGGTGGGCCTCTACGAGATGAATATCCATGTCGCCGGCGAGATGAACAAGAACATCGCCTGCCGCGTAGACAAGGCGCGGGCCGAGTTGGGATACGCGCCCACGATCGAACTGCGGGAGGGGATGCGGCGATCCATTGCATGGTGCAGAAGCAAGGGACTGTTGGAATGATCCCCCGCACGCTGACCCTGTCGAACGGCGTCGTCTCCCATGTGGTCGTCTCCATGCGGCCCCATCATTGGGTGAAGAACGGCTTCATCTTTGCCCCTCTGATCTTCAGCAAGAAGCTCATGGCGCTCCAGGCCAACCTGGACCTCCTTGCCGGGTTCTTTCTGTTTTGCCTGGTGTCCGGCAGCGTCTACATCCTGAATGACGTACTGGACCGAGCCGCCGACAGCCGCAACCCCGTCAAGCGGCACCGCCCCATCCCGGCGGGGAAACTCTCGGCCTCCAGGGCCCTTGCCGCCGCGGCCGCCGTTGCCTCTCCCTGTGTTCTCCTGGGATTCTTCCTGTCCCGGGAATTCGGCATCGTCCTGTGCGTCTACATCCTGATCAACATCGCCTACTCGTCCTGGCTCAAGCACGTGGTCATCATCGATGTCTTCGTCATCGCACTGGGGTTTTTCCTGCGGATCCTCGCGGGGATCGTCCTCGTCCGGGCCGAGACGTCCGAGTGGGTCTATGTGGCCGCGATCTTTCTGACCCTCTTCCTCGGATTCGGGAAGCGCCGGGCGGAGCTGCTCACCGCGCAGAGCGGGGAACCGTCACAGAAGCGAAGAGTGCTCGACGAGTACAACGCGCCCTTCCTCGACAGCCTTCTCATCCTCACCGCGACGGGTGTGATCATCTCCTACATGCTCTACACCGTTTCGGATTACGCCTATGCGAAGTTCGGGACCAAGGGCCTGCTGGTTTCTTCCATCTTCGTGCTCTACGGCCTCCTGCGGTATTACTATCTGCTTTATGTCCGAAAGCTCGGTGACTCGCCCGCGGAGGTCATCCTGACGGACGTCCCGCTGCTCGTCAGCGTCATCCTCTGGGCCCTTTCGTCATCGTTGATCATCTACCGGTGAGGGAGGGGAAGGGACACGAGCCGTCGACGCGGCCGGTGTGAACGTCTCAGGAGATCGGAAAGCCCCATGAATCTGATCACGGGAGGGGCCGGGTTTATCGGCATCCACATCGCGAGGCAGTTGCTGGCGCGCGGCGAGGCCGTTCGCATCGTCGATCTTGCGGCCCCGGCCGGCGAACCGCCGCAGGGGCGATGGGAATTCGTCCGGGCCGATGTCCGGGACCGGGATCGCGTGATCGAGGCCTGCCGGGGGGTCCGGAGGATCTTTCACATCGCGGCCCTCGTCCCCATCTCGAAAGCGGGCCGTGCATTCTGGGACGTCAACGTCGGCGGAACGCGGAACGTCCTGGACGGGGCCATGCGGCACGGGGTTCGGAAAGTCCTCCACATGTCCTCGTCCGCCGTCCTGGGGGTCCGGCGGCCCAGTCCTCTCGACGAGACCGCCCCGCTGGACCCGATCGGCCTCTACGCCCGGTCCAAGGCCGACGGCGAATCCCTGTGCCTCGACTACCGGCGAAGGGGGCTGGACATTTCCATCGTCCGCCCGCGCACGGTCGTCGGTCCCGGCCGCCTGGGAATCTTCTCGATCCTGTTCGACTGGATTCGGGCCGGAAAGACCCTCTACATCATCGGGCCCGGCGCGAACCGGATCCAGTTCGTCGAGGTCTCGGAACTGGCCGATGCCTGCATCCGGATGACCGAGAGGACGTCGAACGAGATCTTCCACATCGGGACGGACCGCTTCGGGACGCTCCGCGAGGATCTGCAGGCGCTCATCACGCATGCGGGGTCCCCTTCGCGGATCCGGTCGGTGCCGGCCGCGCTGGCGGTGCCCCTGCTGAGGGGCCTGGACGCGCTGCGCCTGTCGCCGCTGGCCGATTGGCACTATTACACGTATCACAAGGATTTCTTTTTCGACGTCGACAAGGCGCGGGCGCTGCTGGACTGGCACCCGCGCCTCAGCAACGCCGATGCCCTTTCGGCGTCATACGACTGGTACGTCGCCAATCTGGATACCGCGCGCCGGCAGATCGGCACGACGCACCGGACATGGCTCAGGCAGGGGATTCTCCGCCTGCTGCGCGGCGTATCGTGATGGGGAGGCAGCGGCTGCATGCTCTACTGGTATGAATACGCGGGTCCGCCGCTGTCCCTGCTGCTTTACCCGGAGTGGTTCCCGTCCTGGAAGGTCGGTGCCCTGATCCTGCTGTTCTCGACGATCCCGGCGTCTTGCCTCCTGGCGTCGGGGGGGCGCCTCGGCGAAGTGCCGAGAAACCGGCTTGCCCTGGCCGTCGCGGGCGTCGCCTACCTGGGGACCTACATCGCGACCCGGTTCTACCTCGACGAGGTGTTCGTCAATCTCGAGCACGCCTACAACCTCCACCATCACGGCCTGTTTTCGTTCAGTCCGGTCCGTCCGGTCGCCGGGACCGTCGAATTCGCCTACTACCTCCTGCTGGCGCCCTTCGGGTTCAGCCGCCTGTCGCTGCTCTACGCGGATTTCGCGCTGGGGCTCGTGATCGGGGGCATGCACCTGGTGCTGATGGACCGGTGCCTGACGGGACGGGATTACCGCTTGCGGCTTGCTTTGCTGCTGCTGTTCGCCGCAAACCCCTCGCTCGTGAAGATCTTCTCCAACGGATTCGGCGGCGGCCTCCTGTCGCTCGTGTTCTTCTACAGCCTGTGCTGCCACCTGGAAGGGCGGAGGGACCGGGCCCTGTGGGCTGCAGCCGTCATGCCGCTCATCCGGCCGGATGCGATCCTGTACAGCGCGTCGGTCTTTCTCGTGTCCTGGGCACACGACCGGGTCGTGCCGATGCGGCAGATCGCCGCGGCGCTGGGCGCCCTGCTGCTCTACGGCGGCCTGTGCCGTGTCTTTTACGGGGTCTGGGTGCCGAACCCCATCGTCTTCAAGTCCTTTCGGCTCTGCCTGATGCCGCTCCTGGGCACCAAGGAACTGTGGTTGATGGGACTGTTCTTCGCGAAGCCCCAGCAGGCCGTCTTTGCGCTGGTCGTCGCCTACGCCCTTTTCGTCCGCGGCTTCGACGAGAAGAAGATCCGGTGGCATTTTCTGATGATGGTCGGCCTCTTCGTGTTCTACACGGCCACGGCCTACAACCCGATCGGGGACGGGCGGTACTATGTCGGCTTCGAGCTGATGCTCGCGGTTTTCGCCCTGCTCTTCCTCGACCGCCGGGGAATTCCCCTCGGGGTGGCGCGGCACTCGGTTCCCGCCGGGTGGGGCCTGCGGACGGCGCTCCGCGCCTCGCTGTGCCTGGCCGTCGTTCCGGCGCTCGGGGTTGCGGCGCTGCTCAGCGACCAGTCCCGCCTGTCCGGTGAGCCCGCACCGCCGTACACGGCGGGCGGGCAGATCGTCGACCGGATCCTGCCCGCCTCGTGGCGGGTGGCCACGACGGAACTCAACGCCTTCGGGTACATGAACGACCGGGAGATCGTGGACCTCTGGGGGTACGTGAACCCGGCGATCGCCCATAGCGATCTCTTTTTGCGAGGCGCCCGGATCCGGGTCAACCCGGAAATCCTTCTGCGCGAGCGGCCCGAGGTGTTCTGGTACCGAACCTTCGAGAAAGCGAAGGCCCCGGACCGTCTTCGGTTCGAGGACGACCCGGAGCGGGCCTTCCATTTCGCTCCGAACCTCGGCCGGGAGTACAACCAGGTGGGTCATCCCGTAGATGTGGTGCGCGACTACGACATTCTCATCCTCACGACGGATCCCTGGGTCACCGTGCTGTTCGTCCGCAACGATCTCACGCGGGAGCTCTTGTCCCGTATCGGTGACAGCGGATATCGCATCCGGCAGGAGCGGAGGATCGACATGGAGAGGCTGAAGGCCTGGTTCGAATCCCGCCCGGTGGCGCTCTTTCGGTGCGGCGGGTCCTAGGATGTCCCTTCGGCGAATATTTCGGTTTCCCGGCTGAATCTCTTCCGTTCCTGTGCTTTAAAGGCACCGGCTCCCGCCTCGTTTCCGCAACGAGCCTCGCTCGGAACTCAGAGCCCCCGGTGCGCGCCATCGACCCGAAGGGATCCCGGAGCATGAGCCGCGTCGCCTGCCGCTGCGGCAAGAAACCGCTGAAGACGCTCCCGTCGGAGTCGAACGACGTCCCCCAAGGTCGTCACCGGCGGCAGGCGTGTCCGCGTCCTGATCGAAACGGATCAGGTGAACGCCTTCGTGCGGCTGACGATGTTCGATGTCCGGGAAGCGGAAGAACAGGCTGAAGGTTAAAGGACAAAGGCTAAAGGACAATATAAAAGGATCGGGGAAACGGCTTCCTTGGTCCTTTCCTTTTTCCCTTTCGCCTTTACCCTTGGACCTTTACTTTTCCGTCACGATCTTCGAGAAGTCCGCCACCCGGTGGAAGAGCTTCGCCACGGCCTCGAGCAGCGAGAGGCGGTTGAACCTCACCCGCTCGTCCTTGGCCATGACGAGGACGGCCTCGAAGAAGTCGTCCACGGGCTTGCGCAGGCGGACCATCTCGAGCAGGGCCTCCCGGTAGTCGCCGGCCTCGATGAGGGCCTCGGCCTTCTTCCGGATTTCGGTGTAGGCGCTGTAGAGGGCCCCCTCGGCCTCGTTCTCGAAGAGCGCGGCATCGACGCGGCCGTCCCTGAAGTCCTTGAGGATGTTGCTGACCCGCTTGAAGGCCACGGCCAGGGGCTCGAAGTCGGGGTCGCCCTTGGTGGCCTCGACGGCCTCGATCTTGTTGATCGCCTGCACGAGGTCCGTGAGACCCGTGGCCAGCACGGCCTCCACGACGTCGTAGGGGCGCCCCTGGGAGACGAGCTGGTTGGAGAAGCGGCCCTTGAAGAATTCCAGGACGTCGCGCTTCGTCTCCTCGGCCGGTCGCTTGAGCTTCTTCGCGAGGATGGCGAGGCTGCGGTCGATGAGTTCGGGCAGATCGATGGGCCAGCCCTTGTCGAGGATGATGTTGATGATGCCCAGGGCCTGCCGGCGCAGGGCGTAGGGGTCGGCCGTGCCCGTGGGGATCACGTTGATCCCGAAGAAGCCCACGATCGTGTCCGTCTTGTCGGCGATGCTGACGATGGCGCCTTCCTCGGTCCGCGGCAGGTCGCCGCCGCCCGACGTGGGCAGGTAGTGCTCGTAGACGGCCTGCGCGACCACGGGGTTTTCCCCCTGGATCAGGGCGTACTCGCGCCCCATCGTCCCCTGGAGCTCGGGGAACTCGTAGACCATCTTCGTCTCCAGGTCGGCCTTGGCGAGAAGCGCCGTCCGGTCCACCGTGTCCTTCAGGGCCGGGTTGACCCTGTCGGCGATCCAGGCCGCCAGCTCCCGGAACTGCATGACCTTGTCATACGATGTGCCGAGGGCCGAGTGGAAGACGACCTTCCTCAGCGCCTCGAAGTGCGTCATCAGGGGGGTCTTCTGGTCCTCCTCGAAGAAGAACTTCGCGTCGGCCAGGCGCGCCCGGATCACCTTCTCGTTGCCGCGGGCCACGACGGAGGGGTCCTTCGCCACGGTGTTGTTGATCGTCACGAAGTGGGCCATGAGGCCGCCCGAGGCGTCGACGACGGGGAAGTACTTCTGGTGCGAGATCATCGTCGTGGTCAGGACGTCCTTGGGGAGCTTCAGGTAGTCCGGCTCGAAGTTGCCCAGCACCGCCGAGGGGTACTCGACGAGGAAGGAGACCTCGCCGATGAGGTCCTCGTTTTCGAGGATCTTTCCCCCTGCGGACGCCGCGGCCTTCCGGGCCTCCTCGAGGAGGATCCGGCGCCGCTCCTCGGGGTCGACGAGCACGAAGCGCCTGCGCGTCTTGGCGAGGTAGTCCTTGAATCCCTTCACCCTGAAGGGCCGGGGGCTCATGAATCGGTGCCCGCGGGAGGTGTCGCCGCTTGCGATGTTCTCGATCTTGAAGGGGATCACCTCGCCGCCGAAGAGGGCCACGATCCAGTGGATGGGACGGGCGAAGCGGATCTCGAGGTTCATCCAGCGCATGGACTTCTTGAAGGGGATCGAGAGGATGAACCGGGGAAGCAGCGTCGGGAGCAGCTCGGCCGTCAGCCCGCCTTCGAGCTTCTTGCGCGAGCCGATGTACTCGCCCTTGTCCGTCGAGATGATCTCGACCTCCGAGATGTCGATGCCCTGTCCCTTCGCGAAGCCGAGGGCCGCCTTCGTGGGGTTGCCCTGCTCGTCGTAGGCGACCTTCTTGGCGGGCCCGAGCTTCTCGATGAGTTGGTCCTCCTGCCGCTCGGCGACGCCGGCCACGCACAGCGCGAGCCTGCGGGGGGTGGCCATGGCCTTCACCGCGCCGTGCCGGATCCGGTTCGCGGCGAATTCCTTCCGGATCATCTCCTCCATGTCCGCGATCGCCTTCGGCAGGAAGGCCGCGGGGATCTCCTCCGTCCCGATCTCGAGAAACAGCTCCTTCGCCATTGAGAATCTCCGATGTTCAGGCACCGGGCGCCGGGATCAGAGGAAGAGGGTGCGCCTTCCTCGCGACCCGACGCCTATTGCGTTACGCCTGTTTGTTAACTCTTCTTTCTTTATGCCCTTACGCACTGAGCCTTACGGCTCATGCCTGCCTTTTGAACTTCCCCATCAGCGGGAAGCCCATCTGCTCGCGCTGCCTGACGTAGCCCTCGGCGCTCAGCCGCGCGAGGTTGCGGACGCGGCCGATGTACGTGGTCCGCTCGGCGACGCTGATGGCCCCCCGGGCGTCGAGCAGGTTGAAGGTGTGGGAGCACTTCAGGCAGCAGTCGTAGGTGGGGAGCACCCGCCCCCGCTCGGCCATCCGGATCCCCTCGGCCTCGTACATGTCGAAGATCTTCCGGAGCATCTCCACGTCGGCTTCCTCGAAATTGTAGTGCGACCACTCCACCTCGCCCTGGTGGTGGACGTCGCCGTACTTGATCCCGTGGGCCCACTCGAGATCGTAGACGTTGTCGATGCCCTGGAGGTACATGGCGATGCGCTCGATCCCGTAGGTGATCTCGGCGCAGACGGGGTTGAGGTCGATGCCGCCCACCTGCTGGAAGTAGGTGAACTGGGTGATCTCCATCCCGTCGAGCCAGACCTCCCAGCCCAGGCCCCAGGCGCCCACCGTGGGGGACTCCCAGTCGTCCTCGACGAAGCGGATGTCGTGCTCCAGGGGGTTGATGCCGAAGCTCCTGAGCGAGTCCAGGTAGAGGTCCTGGATGTTCATCGGCGAGGGCTTCATGATGACCTGGTACTGGTAGTAGTGCTGGAGCCGGTTGGGGTTCTCCCCGTAGCGGCCGTCGGTGGGGCGCCGCGAGGGCTCCACGTAGGCCACGTTCCAGGGCTCGGGGCCCAGGGAACGGAGAAACGTTGCCGGGTTGAAGGTGCCGGCGCCGACCTCGAGGTCGTAGGGCTGCTGCAGGATGCAGCCCTTGCCGGCCCAGTACTTGTCCAGGGCAAGAACCAATTCCTGAAAGGTCACGTCCGTTACCTCCCGCTGTGCGGCCCTGCGGGCCGCCGGTTGATCGAAGACGGGCCCCGTCGCGTAAAACGCCTGTTAAAACGGGGATGTGTCGAGCGCGACAAGTAGCATTTCGAGGGGGGCCTGTCAATAGAAAAGGCGAAGTTATGAAGCGATGAGGTTAGGAAGCTCGGACGCGCTGCCGACCGGAAGCATGCTCCCGGCTCTTACAAACTTTGCAACTTCCCAACTTCTCTAAACACCGTAGCGCTTCCGGATCTCCGCCAGCACGCTCACGGACCTGAGCTCCCGGCCCGTGAGGTGGCGGATGAAGCAGCCGAGCACCTCCCGGCCTTCCCGGGCCATGGGGCCCGACAGGGCGATCCGGGGCATCCTCTCGAAGTCGATGTCCCGGCCCATCAGCAGCGTCCGCAGGGTGCCGGCCGAGACGGGGATGAAATCGGGGCCGCTCACGGCGCAGCGCGGGCAGCGGATGCCGCCCTCGCGGCAGTCGAACAGGGGCGAGGCGATGTCCTCCAGGGGCATCCCGCAGGTGACGCAGCGGTCCAGCACGGGCTCGAATCCCGCCGCCTTCAGGAGGCGCAGCTCGAAGAACCGCTCCGCCGTCTCCGTCATCCGGCCGGCATCGATGAAGCCGAGAAAATCCGCGAGAAGGTCGAAGAGCGGGAGGTTTTTCTTTCCCTCCGCGGAGAAGTGCTCGGCCAGCTCCGCCACGCAGGCCGCCGTGAGGGTCCGGTCGAGGTCCTCCCGGATGCCGGCGAAATGGCGGATGACGTCGGAGCCCTCGATGAGGGCGAGCCCGCCGCGCCCCCTCCGGGAGAACTGCAGGGTGGTCAGCGAGAAGGGCTCCAGGGCGTTGGCGAAGCGTTTCCGGCTGCGCCTTGCCCCCTTGGCGATGCCCTTGAGCTTGCCGAACTCGTCGGTGAGGAAGGTGAGGATGCGGTCCGACTCGCCGTAGTCGAGCGAGCGCAGAACGATGGCCTTCGTTTTTTGAGAAGTCTTCATGGGGGCGACCGGTGACGGGTGACGGGTGAAAGGGAAGGGGATTTTCCTCTACCCTTTACCCGCGGCCCTCCACCCTACAAGTCATTGTACTTGATCTCCCCGCCGACGATGGTGAGGACGGCCTTCGCGGGGAGCTTCCAGCCGTCGAAGGGGGTGTTGCGGCTCCTGGAGCGGAACGTCCGGGCGTCCACCGTCCAGGCCCTCTTCGGGTCGATGACGGTCACGTCGGCATCGGCGCCCTTCTTCAGCGTCCCCCCGGGGATCCGCAGGATGCGGGCGGGATGCACCGTCATCCGGGCGATGAGCTCCGAGGGGGTCAGCACGCCTTCCTCCACCAGCTTCCAGCACAGCCCCAGCGAGGTCTCGAGGCCGACCATGCCGCTGGCGGCGTACTCGAACTCCACCTCCTTCTCGATGGCCGAGTGGGGGGCGTGGTCGCTGGCGATGACCTCGATCGTCCCGTCGCGCAGCCCCGCCCGGACGGCGGCCACGTCCTCGGCGGCCCGCAGGGGAGGGTTGACCTTGCAGTTCGTGTCGAAGCCCTTGAGGGCCTCGTCGGTGAGCAGCAGGTAGTGGGGCGCCGTCTCGGCCGTCACCCGCACACCGCGCTCCCGGGCCTGGCGGATGATCCGCACGGCGCCGGCGGAGCTGACGTGGCAGATGTGGACGGAGGTCCCGACGTACTCGGCGATCAGGATGTCCCGCATCACCATGATGTCCTCGGAGACGGCGGGGATCCCCGGCATGCCGAGCTCCGTCGAGGCCAGGCCCTCGTTCATGAGCCCCCCCTTCGAGAGCTGCAGATCCTCGCAGTGGGCGACGATGGGCAGGTCCATCGAGTGGGCGTACTCGAGGGCCCGCTTCATGAGGCCCGAGTGCATGACGGGCCTGCCGTCGTCGGAGAAACCGGCGGCGCCGGCCTCCTTGAGATCGCCGAACTCGGTGAGCACCTTCCCCTCGGAACCCTTGCTGACGGCGGCGATCGGGTAGACGCGGGCGAGGCCGGTCTTCTGGGCCTGCCGCAGGATGAACTCCGTGACGGAACGGGTGTCGTTGACGGGGTTGGTGTTGGGCATGCAGGCGATGGACGTGAAGCCGCCCGCCACGGCCGCCGCGCACCCCGACGCGACGGTCTCCTTGTACTCGTAGCCCGGCTCCCGCAGGTGGGTGTGGATGTCGATGAGACCCGGGACGACGAGCTTTCCCTTGAGATCCAGGACCGTGAGGGCCGGGTCCTTCTTCCTCCCCTTGGCGTCGTCGACGAGGTTGCGCCCCGTGGCGGCGATCTTCCCGCCCTCGATCAGGACGTCCAGGACATCGTCGATCTTCTGGGAGGGGTCGATCACCCTTCCGCCCCTGAGCAGCATCGTCATGATTTGCCTCCCGACAAGAGATAGAGCAGGGCCATCCGCACGGCCACCCCGTTGGTGACCTGCTCGAGGATGACCGAGTAGGGCCCGTCGGCGATCTCCGGCGAGATCTCGACGCCGCGGTTCATGGGGCCCGGGTGCATGATGAGGACGTCGTCCTTGGCCGCGGCGATGTTGCAGCGGTTCAGGCAGTAGTACCGGGCGTACTCCCTCAGCGAGGGGAAGAGGTTCGTCTCCTGCCTCTCGAGCTGGATGCGCAGCATCATGATGATGTCGGCGTCCCGGATCGCGTCCTCGAGCCGGTAGTGGACCTCCACGCCGAGGCGCTCGATGAAGCGGGGCATCATGGTGATGGGGCCGCCCACGCTCACCGTCGCCCCCATCTTGGTGAGGCCGTAGATGTTCGAGCGGGCCACCCGGCTGTGGGCGATGTCCCCCACGATGGCCACCTTGAGGCCCGCGAGGCGCTTCTTCTTCTCCCGCATGGTCATCATGTCCAGCAGGGCCTGCGTGGGGTGCTCGTGGGCCCCGTCGCCCGCGTTGATGACGGACTGCCGGACCGCCCGGGAGAGCATGTGGGGCGAGCCCGCGGCGCTGTGGCGCAGCACGATGATGTCCGGGTTCATGGCCTCGAGGTTGCGGGCCGTGTCGATGAAGGTCTCGCCCTTGACGACGCTGCTCGTCGAGGTGGCGATGTTGATCGTGTCGGCGCTCAGGCGCTTGGCGGCGATCTCGAAGGAGGTCCGCGTCCGCGTGCTGGGCTCGTAGAAGAGGTTCACCACGGTGACGCCGCGCAGGGTGGGCACCTTCTTGATCTCCCGCGTGGAAACGTCGATGAAGGAGTCCGCCGTGTCGAGGATGAGGTTGATCTCCTCGACGCTCAGCTCCTGGATGCCCAGGAGGTCTTTTCTGGCCAGTTTCATGTCAAACCCCGTGGATCAGAGTAGGACAGGCGTCTCGCCTGTCTACCTCTATATTAAGGGTGGCAGGCGGGACGCCTGCCCTGCGTCCGGCCGCTAGAAGGCCTCCTCGATGGTGACCGAGTCCGAGGTCTTGCGCTTCGAGATCTTGACGATCACCTCCTCCGAGTGGGACGAGGGGAGATTCTTCCCGACGAAGTCCGCCCGGATCGGCAGCTCCCGGTGGCCCCGGTCGATGAGAACGGCCAGCTGGATGAGCGTGGGCCTGCCGAAGTCCATCAGGGCGTCCATGGCCGCCCGGATCGTCCGGCCGGTGAAGAGCACGTCGTCGACGAGGACGACCTTCTTGCCGTCGAGCGAGAAGGGGATGTCCGTCTTGCCGATCTGGCGCGCCCTGCCGGACGTCATGATGTCGTCCCGGTACAGCGTGATGTCGAGCTTGCCCACGGGAACGGGGACCCCCTCGATCTGGGAGATCTTCTTCCCGAGGCGCTCCGCCAGCAGGACCCCCCCCTTCTGGATCCCCACCAGGACGAGGTTCTCGACCCCCTTGTTCTTCTCGAGGATCTGGTAGGCCACCCTCGTCAGGGAGCGTTCGATCCCCTCGGCGTCCATGACGACTTTTCGCTTTTTCATGTCCCTCCTCTCCGCGGTCCGCACCCGGGACCCTCCCGGCACGCAAAAAAAAACCTTCCCTCATCCGGGAAGGTCCTGTTCTTTCGGCGGCCGACAAGCAACGGTGACAGTCATGGGGGCGACCTTTTTCAATCTCTCCGGATTGCTCTTAAAAGGGCGTTGCAGGGTCTATAGCAGAGGCCCGCGCCGGAGTCAAGAAATCCATACAGACGGCCGCCGAAAAGGCGCCGAGCCCGCGAAGGAGGCGCTCCTCCCCGAGGCCGGCGCCCGATGGGTCTGTTTCGCCCCGAAACTGAAATTCAAAACCCCCTTTCAAAAGGGGGACAGAGGGGGATTTCCTTTCTGTTGTTTCATCCCCTGTCCCCTGAACCCCGGGCCCGGTCCTGCCCGGAAAAGGGTTGACATCGGGGGCCATATCCATTACGTATAGGCCACTTTACATTGTCAGGGTCGCTGCCCCAAGGCGATGGATGCGAGGTCTCGCTCCATCGTCTCCTCGCATTTGGGGGCCGGCCCGGTCGGACCCGGAGGTCGTCATGGGAACTCTCTTTGCGGTATCCGCCGTTGACTTCGGGGGGGAATTCCGGGGGAATCTCCTCCAGATGGTCGTCGACGCGGGACCGATGGTGCAGTTCGTCCTGCTTCTGCTGCTCGTCTTCTCCATCATTTCCTGGGCCGTCATCCTGATGAAGTACCGGGTCCTCTCGAAGACGGAGAAGGAGAACAACCAGTTTCTCGACGCCTACATGAACTCGAGCAAGCTCTCCGACGTGCTGCCCGAGTCGAAGCGGTACCCCCACTCCACCATCGCCGAGGTCTTCCGGGCCGGCTACCTCGAGCTGGGCAAGATCAGCCGCACCTCCTCCAGGGGGACCCCGGCGGACCTCCTGGACGGGCCGGGCATCGAGATGCGGGGGCTCGACAACGTGGAGCGGGCCCTCCACCGGGCCTGCGGGACCGAGACCTCCAAGCTCGAGAGCCTGCTGGGGTTCCTGGCCACGACGGGCAGCGCCTGCCCCTTCATCGGCCTGTTCGGCACCGTGTGGGGCATCATGAACGCCTTCCGCGGCATCGGCGCCCGCGGGTCGGCCACCCTGGCCGTGGTGGCGCCCGGGATCTCCGAGGCCCTCGTCGCCACCGCCTTCGGCCTTGCCGCGGCCATCCCGGCGGTGGTATTCTACAACTACTACCTGAACCGCATCCGGAACATCTCCCTGGAGATGGACAATTTCGCCTCCGAGTTTCTCAACATCGTCGAGAGGCACTACCTGCACAAATAGCCCATGGCCCGCTTCAGACGAAGAACAGACAACGGCAACAAGCCCCTCTCCGAGATCAACGTCACCCCCCTGGTGGACGTGATGCTCGTGCTGCTCATCATCTTCATGGTCACGGCGCCCATGCTTCAGATGGGGATCGACGTCAACCTGCCGCGCGTGAAGGCCAAGAGCATCAACGTGAGCGAGGAGAAGCTCGTGCTCACGATCAACGGCAAGCAGGAGATCTACATCAACGAGTTCAAGACGACGCTTCCCGACCTGAGCGCGAAGCTCGAGAGCATCTTCAAGGCCAGGACGGACCGGGAGCTCTTCATGCGGGCGGACAAGGAGGTCCCGTACGGGTTCGTCGTCCAGGTCATGTCCGAGGTCCGGAAAGCCGGGATCGACAAGCTCGGCATGATCACGGAACCGCCCAGGGATTCGAGATGACTGCGAAAATCCTCCGGTGGCGACCCGACGGCCCGTCGAGCCTGAATGCGGCCGTCGCGCTGTCGCTGCTCATCCACGCCATCGCCCTCTCCGTGCTCTTCTTCTCGCCGGCCTTCCCGTCGCGCACGTGGACCTTCGGGCCCGCCTACTCCGTGGACCTCGTGAGCGCCCCGGCCGGCCCGGCCAGGAGCCCCACGGCGGCCCTCTCGAGGGAGGTCATGAGCGAGGCCTTCCGGGAGAGCGTGCGGGACAACGCGATCGTTCTCAAGAAGAGCATCGTCACGAAAACACCCACGCCGCTGCTCAAGCAGGATGCGCCGGCCCAGAAGCAGGACGCGGCCCGGCTCAACCAGGCCATCGAGGAGATGCGGAAGAGGGCCGACGCCGCCGATGCCGGCGGCCAGCCCTTCTCGGGGCAGGGCAGCGCGGCCTCGCTGATGAGCCAGTACTACGCGCAGATCTGGTCCCGGGTGCGGCAGAACTGGGCCCTGCCGCAGAGCATCCTGGCGGACAAGAACCTCGAGGCCGTCCTCGACGTGCGGGTGCTGCGCAGCGGCCAGGTGACGGAGATCCGGTTCGAGAAGCGCTCGGGGAACAGCTACTTCGACCAGTCGGCCTACCGGGCGATCCGGAAGTCCGACCCCTTCCCGCCGCTGCCGTCCTGGATCCAGGACTCGAGCGTGGATCTGGGGATCCGGTTCCGCTCGGCCGATTACCGCAGGTAATCGGCACTTCCGTCCCCCTTCGCAAAAAGGGGACCGGGGGCGCATCCCTTCATTTTCGAACAGCCCATGAAGAAGGAAACTGAAGCGTCCGGGTACAGGGTGTCAAGAGAGTGAGAACGAAGAATCCCCCTCGTCCCCCTTTTTTTGCCGGGGGAAATGCGAGGGGGATTTCATCGATGAAGGATTGCAGAAGGCCACATCGGGAGGTGTTCGAGAAGACCATGAGAACGCGAAGAATCGTGCGGTGCCTGTCCGTAGCCATTCTCCTTGTCCTGGCCGTCGCCCCGTCCGCCGGCGCCAAGGTCTACATCAACATCGACTCCCCCTCGGCGCAGAAGTTCCCGATCGCCGTCACGACCTTCAAGAACATGAACAACGCCGCCGGCCAGGACAGCCTCTCGCCCTGGTTCGCCGACACCCTGGGCAAGACCCTGGAGATCACGGGGTACTTCAACGTCCTGGACCGCAAGGCCTTCCTCGTCGACCAGGCGAAGCTCGGCATCGCCACGGAGAACATCCCGTTTCCGGCCTGGAGCGGCATCGGCGCCGAGTCGCTCGTGACGGGCGGGTTCACGGTGAGCGGCCGCGACCTCACCCTGGAGTGCCGCCTCTTCGACGTCGTGCAGGGCAAGCTCCTCGTGGGCAAGCGCTACACGGGCAAGATCGAGGAGCGCAAGGAGATGGTCGTGCGGTTCGCCCAGGAGATCCTGGTTGCGCTGACGGGCGAAAAGGGACTGTTCGACACCAAGATCGCCTTCGCCGGCAAGAAGGGCGGCTCCTCGGAGATCTACGCCGTCAACTACGACGGCACCGAGCCGGTGAAGCTCACGAACTTCGGCTCCATCACCCTGTCGCCCAAGTGGTCGCCCGACGGCCGCCAGATCTCGTTTCTGTCCTACAAGGACGGCAACCCCGACCTCCATGTCATGGATCTCAACCGCCGGACGACGAGGCGGATCCTGTCGACGGGACGGCTGAACCTGCCCGCCAGCTGGTCGCCCGACTCGAAGCGGATGCTCGTGACCTCGAGCAAGGACGGCAGCGAGGACATCTACATCCTGAATCTCGCCGACGGCCGCATGACCCGGCTCACCCAGGACCCGGCCATCGACGTCTCGCCCACCTGGTCGCCCGACGGCAAACAGATCGCCTTCGTTTCCGACCGCGGCGGCACGCCCCAGATCTATCTCATGGACGCCGGCGGCGCCAACGTGCGGCGGCTCACCTTCGAGGGGGGCTACAACACCTCCCCGGCCTGGCACCCCCGTGCAAACCGCATCGCCTACGAGGGCCGGGCGGGCGGCTCGTTCCAGATCATGGTCATCGAGGCCGAGGGGGGGATGCCCGTGCAGCTCACCCCCAACGGCGGCCGCAACGAGAACCCCGCCTGGTCGCCCGACGGCCGCTACATCGCCTTCGTGTCTCGGGCGGGCGGCAAGTCGAGGGTCTGCGTCATGAACGCCAACGGTACCAACGTGCGCGTCATCCACGAGGGGCTCGATGCCTACGTGTCGCCCACGTGGTCGCCCCACCTAAATTTCTATTGACGGCATCGGAGGGATGGTTTAAGACAATCCCGTCAAAAACAATTTCCTTACGGGCACTTGTCTCATCGGGCCCGGAGGGCTGAGCGCAGGGTTCAAAGGAGGAAAGGCAATGAGGCGATGCGGGGTCCTTCCGGCAATCATCATGGCGTTCGTGCTGGCTCTTTCGCTGACGAGCGGGTGCAGCGCCCCGAAGAAGGCCACGAAGGAGGACGTGACGAAGGCCGGGACCAAACCGGGGCTCTCCGATGAGGAACTGGCCAGGCAGCGCGCCGAGCAGGAAGCGCGTGACCGGGCCCTGCGCGAGCAGGCCATCCGGGACCAGGAGGCCCGCGAGCGGGCGGAGCGCGACCGGGCGGCGGCCGAGGCGGCGAGCCTCAAGGACCTCTCGCGGATCTATTTCGATTTCGACCGGGCGGAGCTCAGCCCCGAGGCCCGCGAGATCCTGGGCAAGGTGGCCCAGGTGCTCAAGGCGAGCCCGAAGAAGAGCCTCACCATCGAGGGCAACTGCGACGACCGCGGGACCAACGAGTACAACCTCGCCCTCGGCCAGCAGAGGGCCGATGCGGCGGCGCGCTACCTGCAGAACCTCGGGATCGACCGCAAGCGCATCAAGACCATCAGCTACGGCGAGGAGCGACCGATCTGCACGGAGCCGACGGAGGCCTGCTGGCGCAGGAACCGCAATGCGACCTTCGTGTATTCCGAGAAGTAGCGGACGGTGAGGGGAGGGATCACGGTGAAACGAACGACCGTCATTGTGGTGTCCATCGTGCTGCTGTGTATCGGGGGCTGTGCCACGACCGATGACCTCAAGAAAACACAACGGGACTCCGACAGCAAGATCGCGGCGCTGCGCGCCGACGTGGACAAGCTCCAGGCCCGGCTCGACGCGTTCGAGAAGAGTCAGGCCGACACGACGCGGGATCTCCGGAAAAACCAGGCCGACCTCGGCGCCGACTTCGGCAGCGTCCGGGACCAGGTCCAGACGATACGGGGGCAGGTCGAGGAGATACACAAGGAGTTCTCCGGCGTCGGGAAGGGGCAGAACCTCAAGGGCCGACTCGACGACATGGCCTTCCGGATCGGCTACATCGAGAACTTCCTCGGGATCGCCAAGAAGGAGACGCCCAACGGCGCTAAGGTCGAGGGGACGGGCGTCGGGGCCGCCGAGGCGACGGCGGAGCCGAAAAACGACGTGGAGGCGGCCTACAACGCCTGCTACAAGCTCTTCAAGGAGGGCCAGTACGTCAAGGCCCGCGAGGAGTTCCTGAAGTTCCTGAAGCAATACCCCAAGACGGCCTACTCGGACAACGCCCAGTTCTGGATCGGCGAAACCTGGTACGTGGAGGACAAGTTCGAGAGGGCCATCGTGGAGTACCAGAAGGTGGTCAAGGACTACCCGAACGGAGACAAGGTCCCCTTTGCCCTGCTGAAGCAGGGGATGGCCTTCCAGAAACTCGGCGACAAGGCGAGCGCCAGGATCGTGTACAACCAGATCATCAAGAAGTACCCCGGCACGAACCAGGCGCGCGTCGCGAAGGCCAAGCTCACAGAATTGAAGTGATGGAAGTGAAAGAAGTGAGGGAAGTGCTCGAAGCAGGACTCAAAACGAAATAAACGAACAAACGAAATGAACGAAAGGGGCGCCGGCCGCGAGGCCGGGCGCCTTTTTTTCACCGGGCCGCCCTGGGGGTGACGCCCTCGGGGGGGGTGAGCAGAAAGAAGTCCCCGTCGTCGTCCCGGCCCGCCAACTCCGGGTCCGTGTTGCGAAGCGACAGGCGGAGGGTTGCCGGGCCCGCCGTCTCGATCTCGATCCGGCCGGGGACAACGATCGATCCTGCCTCCGTGAAGTCGTGAAACTGCGCCGTGTACCCCGTGCCCCCGTTGCGGCCGGCGATCTCCAGCCGCGCCAGGCGTCCCGTGGCCGGATCCACCCAGAGGGACTGGGCCCAGTCGCCGCCCGTGTAGACGTCCACCCGGAAGCGGTTTCCGTCCACGGAGCCCCTGAGGGTCTTCGCCCCGGGGATGCCGGGGGGCTGCCCGTACAGCAGGGCCACGAGGTCCAGGGGACGCACCGGCGGCGGGAAGATGCGCCGGATTTCCTCCGACGACTCCGTCCCGATCAGGAACTCCCCGGAGCGGGGCAGGAACAGCCGGATCTCTTCGCCCTTCACCGTGAGCATGAAGTCCGGCAGGCCGATGACCGAGAGGTCTTCGAGGCGCAGGCCGTCGGGCCGCATGGCCGCCGCGGCGATCTTGAACGTGTGCCTCTCCCGGGGCAGGCTCGCCGTGACGTGCAGGATGCCGGTGAGGATTTTCCCGGGGGCGGCATCGGCACGGAGCCTCTCCCAGAGGGCTTCCGGCGGCGGCATGTCCCTCGCGGGGACGACGAGCCCCCCCTCGCGGGCACAGCCGGCGAGCAGGCAGCAGGCAAGCACCGCCGCGGCCAGTCTGTCCATTCCGCGAATTCTGCCCATGCACGCCTTAAGAAGGTGAGAGGGTGAGAGGGTGAGAGGGTTGGATGTGTTCACGGCCATACTCATGTTGTACGATTCTCGAATCTTCTTACGTTCTGACCCTCTTACCCTCTTCTTGAGAAAGGCTCCGCCTTACTTCTCCCCGCCCAGGCGGACCCGCAGGGCGTCGATCTTCCCGCCCAGCCCCTTCATGTCGGGCTTGAGCTTCAGGGCCTTCTCGTACTGCTCGAGGGCCTCCTTGAGCCGGCCGGCCTTTTCGAACGCATCCCCCAGGTGATCGGCGATCGCCGCATCCTCGGGCAGGATGGCTGCCGCCTCCTTGAGGTACCGGATGGCCTCGTCGAGCCGGTTCTTCCGGAAATAGACCCAGCCGAGGCTGTCGGTGATGAATCCGTCGCCGGGCTTCAGGGAGAGGGCCTTCTTGATCATGGCCTCGGCCTCGTCGAGCCGAATCCCCCGGTCCGCCCAGCTGTAGCCGATGAAGTTGAGGGCCTCGGGGCTCTCGGGTTCCTGCTTCAGGATCTCCTCCATCTCGCGGATGCCGTCGTCGGGTCGCCCCGTCTTGTCGTAGAGCATCCCGAGCCGGTAGCGCAGGTCCGTGTTCTGCGGCGCCGCCGCGATGCCTTCCTTGAGGGTCGTCTCGGCCTCGGCGAGCTTGCCGTCGGCCTCGTAGAGAGCGGCCAGCAGACCGTAGAGGGCCGGCTCGTTTTTCTTGGCCGCCAGGGCCTTGCGGGCCCGCACGATGGCCTCGGCGGTCTTGCCCTGTCCCTTCAGGATGTAGCCCGCACGGACCTGGGCGCTGCCGTAGAGGGTCGATGCGGCGGGGATGCGATCGTACTCCTCGAGCGCCTCGCCGGGCATCTTCCTCTCCTCGTAGGCTCCGCCGAGGAAATAGCGCGCCTCGTGGTCGTTGGGAGCGCTCGCCAGCAGGGTGTTGAGCTCCTCGACGGCGCGCTGCGCGTTCTGGGTTTCCAGGTACGCGAGCGCCAGGGTGATGCGCGCCTCGCGGTTGCGGCTGTCGAGTTTCAGGACCTCCTCGAGGATCCCGATGGCCTCGGCGTAGCGCTTCTCCCGGATGTGGAGCTTCGCCAGGCGCAGCCGGTAGCCCATGCGCAGGGGGTGCTCCTCGATGAGCCGGCCGTAAATCTCCCGGGCCCTGGCGGTTTCGTTCCGGATCTCGCAGAGCAGCGCAAGATCGGAGAGGGCGGACTCGAAGTCGGGCTTCAGCGCGAGGGTTTTTTCCATCCACGCCGCGGCCTCCTGGTAGAGCTTCATCTCCCCGTAGATCTTGCCGAGGTAGTAGTGGCCCATGACGCTCTTGGGGTCCTTCTCGAGGAGCGACCGCAGCGTCGCCACGGCCTCGTCGTAGCGCTTGAGCTCGGCGTAGATCACGCTCAGGTAGAGGTAGGTGTCGTGGTTTTTCGGGTCCAGGGCGATGACGCGCCGGTAGGCCCCGATGGCCTTCTCGTAGTCCTTCTTGAAGAGGTAGATGCTTCCCATGAGCGCGTAGGTCTCCGCGCGCTCGGGGTTGTGGACGAGGGACTGTTCGCAGACGGCAAGCGCCCGGTCCAGGTCGCCCATCTTGACGTACAGCGAGGCCAGCTCCCCGGCCAGGAAGGCCGACTTGGGGTCCAGGGCGAGGGCCTTCTCGTACTCCGCAGCCGACTCCTTGAGCTTTCCGTCCAGGGCGAGCATCGTGCCGATCGAGTAGTGATAGGCGGCGTCGCGCGAGGCATCGGGCGTCGCGGCTTGCTTTGCCTCCGCGGGGACGGCAAGGCCGCCCAGGGCCGCCAGTGCGACGGCCAGAAGGATTGCGCTCCGGGTGGTTTTCTTCATGGCTTTCGGTTCCTCTTGGGTTCTCTGCGCGGGCCCTCGCCCCGGGGGGCCTGCCGGCCGTCGACGAGGTCGGAGAGGCTCACGAGGCGGATTCCCGCGGCGGCGAGCCGGGGGATCGTCTCTTCCAGGGCGCTCACCGTCTCCGGGTAGGGGTGCCCGATCAGCAGCCGCTCGCTCCAGGCGTCGCGGGTGTCCAGGAGCCTTTCCAGGTGCATCGCGGCCCGGCTGCGGCCCTCGGCCTCGTCGACGAAGAGGTCCCGCTCGGCGAACCGCAGGGATTGCTCCGCGGCCAGCTCCCGCGCCGCGGAGGCTTCCGTCGTCCGGCTGTCCACGAAGTAGAGGCCCCTCTTTTGCAGCACGCCGAAAACGACGCGGAGCGCTTCCCGATCCTCCATGAACTTCGAGCCCATGTGGTTGTTGACCCCCCGCGCGTGCGGCACGTCCTGCAGGTCTTCCAGCAGAACCCGGCGGATCTCGCTCGCCGTCATGGAGACAAACAGGGCCCCTCGGCCGGGGTCCCGCTCCGGCCAGCCGTGGGGTTCCATGGGAAGGTGCAGGAGAACCTCCCGACCCGCCCGATGGATGGCTTCGGCGCAGGATCGGGCATGAGGGGTGTGCGGCAGCACCGAGAAGGCCAGGGGGGCCTCGATGGCCAGCAGCCTTCCCAGCGTGTCGGGATCGTAACCGATGTCGTCGATGACGATGGCGACCCGTTTCCCCCCGGCGCCCTTCCCGCCGGCTGGGGCCTTGCCGGTCCTGTCCGGGACGGCAACCGGGGCCGCCCCGGCGGGTTCCCTCGACGGCGGGGGCGGGGCGCCGTCCCGCCGGCCGCCTTCGGGGATCAGCCACAGGGCGAGGAGGCCCGTGATGCATGCGACCAGGAGGACGAGGGACACCGTCGTCCACGGGCTTTCGGAAGACCGCCTTTTCTTCCTGCGCTTCAAGGGTCAGCCCGCGCCTCTCAGTTTTTCCCGATGCGCTTGAATACCTCCCAGCTCTTGAGGATGTCGACGGCGCTCTTCAGCTGATTGTCCCGCTGCAGATCGGTCTTGTCCTTGCCCTGCTCCTTGCCCTTGCCTTCGGCGGGCTTCTGCTCGGCCTCGCGATCCCCCCGGATGTGCCCCTTGAGGTCTTTTTCCCGCAGCATCTGGGCCTCGGCGGTCTCGGGGCCCTCCGCCTGGCGGATGGGCTCGACCACGATGTCCGGCTTGATGCCCTCGGCCTGGATGGAGCGGCCCTTGGGGGTGTAGTACTTGGCGGTCGTCAGCTTCAGGGCGGAGCCGTCCTCGAGGGGGATCACGGTCTGCACCGAGCCCTTCCCGAAGGTCGGCATCCCGAGGACGATGGCCCGGCCGTTGTCCTGCAGGGCGCCGGAGAGGATCTCCGAAGCGCTGGCCGTGCCCTCGTTGACGAGGACCACGATGGGGCACATGGGCTCGCTGCCGTCATCCCGGGCGACGAACTTGCTCTCGATGGCCTTGGCGCGGCCCCTGGTCGACACGATGGTGCCCGACTTCAGGAAGGCATCCGATGCCTTGACGGCCTGGTCCAGCAGCCCCCCGGGGTTGTTGCGGACATCGACGACGATGCCCTTGAGGTCCTTGGACTTCCCGTTGATCTGCTGGAGGGCCTTCCTGAGCTCGTCCACGGTGGATTCCTGGAAGGCCGAGATGCGGATGTAGCCGATGCTGTCTTCGTAGACGTTGTGCTTGACGCTCTTGATCTTGATCACGGCGCGGGTGATCTCGAAGTCCTTGGGCTCCTTCATGTCCTTGCGCAGGATGGTCAGGGTGACCCTGGTGTTCTCGGGGCCCCGCATCTTCTTGACGGCGTCCTGGATGGACATGCCCTTCGTGATCTGGCCGTCGATCTTCAGGATGCGGTCGCCGGCCTTCAGGCCCGCCTTGAACGCGGGCGTGTCCTCGATGGGGGAGACCACGGTGAGCTGGTCGTTCTGCATGGAGATGACGATCCCGAGGCCGCCGAAGGTCCCGCTCGTGTCCACCTGGAGTTCCTTGTACTGGTCGGGGGTCAGGTAGGCGCTGTGGGGGTCGAGGGACTTGATCATCCCGTTGACCGCCTCCTCGATGAGCTTCTTCTGCTTGACCTCCTCGACGTAGTTCTTCTCGACGATGTCGAGGACCTCGTTGAAGATCTTGAGGCTCTTGTAGGTGGAGGTGTCGACGGCCGAGACCCGGCTGTCCCCGTAAGGGCCGAAGAGAACGAACAGCGTCATCAGAAGGCACAGGGTCGCGAAGAGCTTGCCCTTGGCACTTTTCATGAAATCCTCCATGAAACCGCGAACATAATGATCAGTTCAACAAGGTAGCACGTTTTTACGAAATGTCCATGAATATTTTCCGGCAAAACCGCTTCAGGGGAAGAAGGCCGGTGTCCGGCGGCCGACGGGAAGTCACGATGGGGATTGGAAACCTTGGGGCCCGAGGCGTTTCGCCGGTCAATGCAGGATTCCCCGGGCGCCGACCTCCGTTTTGACGATCGCCTGCACCGGGGGGGACGGCCGCCCCCGGCGCTGCAAGGCTCCGGCGATGCGGCCGAAGCAGGCCGACGTCTTCGATCCCGGGTCGGCCAGGACGAGGGGTTCCTGTCGGAGGATGGATTGCGGCACCGCCTCGTCCCGGTAGACGGGACCCAGGTAGTCCGCGGCGAAACCGAGGAAGCGGCGGCAGATGCCGTCGACGTGACGGAAGATCTTCTCGCCTTCGCGGTCATCGGCCACGGCGTTGACAACGAGGCTGAAGGCGTCTCTGCCGAAGATCTGGTGCATGACCTTCATCAGGGCATAGGCGTCCGTGATCGACGTCAGCTCGCGGTTCAGGACGACGATGTTCCGGGGCGCCAGGAGGTTGAACTGCAGGACCGTCTCGGCGATCCCCGCCCCCGTGTCGAGCAGCATGACGTCGTAGCCCTCCAGGGACGAGAGCACGCCCTTGACGATCTGGATCTTCTCGAACAGCAGCTGGGCCATCTCCCGAACGCCGGAGCAGGCCGGCAGGAGGTCGAAGCCCGCCTTCGTCGGGAGGATCACGTCTTCCGGCAGGGCGCTGCCGAAGAGAACATCCTTGAGGCTCAACCGGGGATGGAGGCCGAGCATGATGTCCACGTTGGCAAGCCCCAGGTCGCAGTCGACCACGAGGACCTTCCGGCCCCCTGCGGCCAGGGATGCGGCGAGGTTCACCGTGACGAAGGTCTTGCCCACGCCCCCCTTGCCGCTGGTGATCGTGGCGATGAGGGGACGTTTGGCGGGGTGCTCGGTCATCTATTCATCGCTCCTCGGGAAGCGGTGTCTCCTCGGCTCGAATCCGATGGTGAGAAGGTCAGAAGTTTGAAAGTGCTTTCCGCTGTTCGCCCGTCTCCGGTTCTCCGACCTTCTTGCCCTCCCACCCTCTCACCTTCCGGTTTGATCGGGCGAAGCCGCTTCGAGGCCGAGCAGCGCCTCCCGCTCTTCCCGGCCGACGGGCTGACGCTGCCGGGCCTGGGCCGCAGCCTGGGCGGGGTGGCAGATGCGGTTCTTGCCGGCCTTCTTGGCCCGATACAATTCCCTATCGGCTTGTTTGAAGAATTCTTCAGCATCGGCGGGGCTCGAGGGCTCGAAGGCGGCCAGCCCGAAGCTCGCCGTGACCCGAAGGGCCATCTTCCAGGTGAAGCGGCCGGTGAACTCCCGCAGGCGCTTCGCGATGCCGATCGCGTCCAGCAGGGACGTGGCGGGCATGATGACGGCGAACTCGTCGCCGCCGTAACGGCAGACAAAGTCCGTGGGGCGCAGCTTCTCGCGGATCAGGCCCCCCATCTGGGTGAGGAAACGATCGCCCTCGTCGTGGCCGAGGCGGTCGTTGATGTCCTTGAAGTTGTCGAAATCGATCATCATCAGGCAGCAGGGCTGGCCCGTCCGCCGGGAGCGGGCCATCTCGATCTCGAGCTGGATGGAGAAGAACCGCTTGTTGTACAGCCCGGTGAGCTCGTCGCTGAGGCTCAGCGACTTGAGCTGCCGGTTCTCCCGTGCAAGCGCGGCGAGGCGTCCGGCGAGGTCCTCGGCGGGTTCGACGACGAGGTCGGCCGTGCGGGCAAGAAATTCCCGGTCGCCCGCCGAAAGGCCCTCGGCCAGGATCACGAAGGCTTCCGCCGCGACGCCCTTCCCGGGCCGAAGCCAGGCCTTGAGCGTTCGGCACCCGCCGAGGACGTCGGCGAGGGTCCGGGCCCCTGTCGATCTCGAATGCATCGATTTGGCGGTCTTTTTCTTCTTTGGAGGCGACGGCATGGACACCGGGGATCGTCATTGCGGGCATGGCGATGCAAGCTCTCGGGATTGCATTATCGCCCATGCCCTTGCGCAATGACCGGTTTTCAATGGAAGAGTGCAAGAAGGGTGCCCGCGGCCCATGGCCGGAGGTTCAAGGGAAAAGGATCATGGACAAAGGGTCGGGAACAGAAAAAGGCCGTCGGACAGGATCTGGGACCCCTTATCCTTCGACCTTCCGCCGTTGGCCTCGCCGCCCTCAGGGCAGCTTCATGTTCCGGCGCTGCATCTCCGCGCGCACCTCGGCGCGGCGGCTCCTGAGCTCGTCCGACCCGCCGCCGCCCACGGGGGCTGATGTGGAGAGGCCGACGCCCACGCCGCCCCCGCTGCCGGAGCCCCAGCTTCCGCCGCCGATGCCGATGCCGACCGACGACGGGGGACCCGATCGCTCGCGGCGGTCGATCTCCTCGGTGAGGCGGTAATAGTAGAGCAGCAGCTCGTCGTTGTCCATTTTCCGGAAGTCCTGGACGAGGAGCGCCCCGGCCTCGCCCCTCCCCTGGTTCGCGCAGCCGGACAGGACAGGCGCGATCGCCAGGGCAAGGAGCAGCATCAGCGCCGAAGCCGTCTTCAGGGTTTTCATGGCCGTTTTTCTCCTTGGGGATCGTGGGGTCACTATAGTGGGGTTCGCGGGGAATGTCAATTCGCGCGGGGCGGCGCCGCGGAAAGGCCTGCCCTGAAAAGAAAGCGTGGATTTGCAGGCGGCCGGGATGCTATAGAGAGGCAGCCTGGGCATCCCGTGCCCGGCACGTTCGGCAAGGGGCGCCTGCAGGCGGGGAGGGAAGATGGCGACGCTGTATTTTGACGATTTCAAGGTGGGCGACCGGTTCGAGTCGCCGGGGATGACGGTGACGGAGGGGCAGATCATCGATTTTGCCATGCACTTCGACCCGCAGGTCTTTCACGTCGACGCCGAGGCGGCGAAGGAAACCCCGTACGGGGGGCTCATCGCGAGCGGGATCCACACGATCGCCCTGACGTTCCGCCTGTTCCTCATGACGGGCGCCCTCAACGCGGAAAACAGCCTGGGGTCCCCGGGGTTCGACGAGCTGAAGTGGCTCAAGCCCGTCCGCCCCGGCGACACGCTGCGGGCCGCGGGCGAGGTGCTCGAGCTTCGGCCCTCGAAGGCCGGCGACCGCGGCATCATCCGCTTCCGCTACTCCGCCTGGAACCAGAGGGGCGAGACGGTCTTCACGGTCATCGGCAACCAGATCGTCCGCCGCCGCCCGAAGGGCGCGGAGTAAGCCCCCGCCATGGCGCTCCCGTTCCGGCCGAGAGACATCCTGCTGCTTGCCGTCGTGTTCTCGTCGATGGCGGCCGGCATCTGCTGCCCGGGGGTCTTTGCCTTCCTGCAGCCCTACCCGCTGGCGTGCCTCATGGCCCTTTTCTTCATGAGCTTCCTCTCCATTCGGCTCGAGGCGGTCCGGGATGCCCTGCGGCGGGCGGGCTTACCGCTGCTGGCCCTCGTCTTTCTGAAGATGGTCGTCCTGCCCCCGATCCTCTACGGGCTGTTCCGGATCGTCCTGCCCGGGTACGCCCTCTCGGCGCTCCTGCTGACCGCGGTCTCCACGGGCGTCGTGGCGCCGTTCATGTCGAACCTCGTGGGGGGCAACAGCGCCCGGGTCCTCGTCGTGACCGTCATCACCTCGCTGCTGGTGCCCTTCAGCCTGCCGGCCGTCGTCGAGATCGTCCTTTCGACGAGCGTGGAGCTGTCCTTCTGGGACATGCTCCGCGTGCTGGCCCTCGCGATCTTCGTCCCCATCGCCGCCGTGCAGGCCCTCCGGCGCGCTGCGCCCCGGCTGCTCGAGGCCGCGAACCGCCGCGCCTACCCCGTGAACCTCGTCCTGTTCGCCTGCATCAACCTCGGGGTCTTCTCGAAGCATGCCGACGTCTTCTACAACGACCCCGGCCTCATCGGGGAGGCGGTTCTCGTCGGCATCGCCCTGTCGGCGCTCTATGCCGCCGCGGGCATCCTCTTCTTCCGCCGCGGCGCCGTGGAAGACCGCCTGGCGGGCGCCGTGATGATCGCGCACATGAACAACGTCCTCATGATCGTCTTCTCGGCCCAGTTCTTCGGGCCCCGGGAGACGATGACGGCGGCCATGTACCTGGTGCCCTTCTTCGGGCTCGTGCTGCCGCTCAGGCGATACGGGGAGCGTTCCCGGCAGGGGACGTAGGCGGGGCGGGGGAGGGCGTTCGGCGCGGACGCCGGGCGGACGGCTTCAGAAGCCGGTCTTCTCGCGGAATGCGCCCGCGAAGGTGATCGCGCAGGTGATGCCGTAGGCGGCGTGGGGACCGCAATCGACGCCCATCACGCGGAAGGATGCATTGAAGAGGTTCTTCCGGTGCCCGCGGCCGGGCACGCCGTCGTCGACGATGAAGGCCGCCACCACGTCGCGGGCCGTCCTCTGGCCGTAGGCGACGTTCTCCCCGATCACGGACTCCCATCGGCCGTGGCGCTCGATCCGATCGGACGGCAAGCTGCCGTCCGGGCCCGTGTGGCCGAAACCGCCCGATGCCCCCTGGGCCGCCACGAGGTCGCGGGCGGCCAGGGACAGCCCGCGCGAGAGCCCCAGGGCGCCCACGGGCCGCTGCTTCTCGAGCCAGCGGATGGCCTCGTCGACGGCCGCAAGGCCCTCCTTCGTCCGGATCGGCGTCTCCCCGGGGCGCCTGAGCTGCGTGCCCCGGTACCAGGGACGCTGCCCCTTGAGCCAGGCGGCATAGGCCCCCGGGTTCGTCCGGGCCAGGTTGATCTCTTTGGCGACCTGATCGGCGAGGGCGGTGTAATCGACATCCGCGGCGGCCCCGGCGGGCACGGGCGCCAGAAACGCGAAGGCGGCCGTCAGGGCGAGTCGGGCGAGCCGCCGCCGCGCACTTCGGAGGGGAACCTTGTCGCGCATGCCACGTCCCTCCTACCAGTCCTGGATCATCAGGCCCACGCCGATGCGGTTCGAGTAATGGTTGTAGTCGATCAGGGTCTCCCCGTACCCCGTGAAGTACTGGATGTAGCCGTTGAGGTGCTCGATCAGGGGGATGCTTGCCTCGAGCTGCACGGCGCTGCGGTTGTCGCCGCCGAAACGCAGGTTGTTGCGGAACATGAGCCCCAGGTGCCATTTCCCCCAGATGTAGCCGGCCCAGATCTCCCCGTATCCCAGGTAGGACGTGATGTCCGGGTTGTCGTCCTTGTCGGCGCTCTCGGGGACGCGGAGCCAGGTCTTGATCTGGGCGTTGAAGACGTCGCGTTCGAAGCCGAAGTTGGCCACCACGCGGTTCCAGCTCCGGGAAAGGGGCTCCGCCCGCCCGTTGGACTGGTGGTTGAGACCGACCTGGATGTAGCGGCTTCGCACGAGGCCCAGGATATCCGTGTTGGTCCGGTAGTTGAGGAGGATCTCCGGCTCGTAGTTCGTCTCCCGAAAAGGCGAGGAGTAGTCCTTGTTGTAGAACTGCCAAAGGGAGAGCTGCGTGTAGGCGGCCCAGAGGTCCAAGGGCAGCCCGAACATGTCCTCCCAGAGCTTCATCTTGAGGCTGATCTGGAATTTGACCTCGGCGTCCTGGATCTCCACGTCCGGGTAGGCCGATTCGTAGGTCGCCTTCTCCTGGTGGAAGTTGTAGGTGTAGGGCAGGATGTAATTTTGCCGGTGGGACATGATCGCATAGCGCCTCTGACGGCTCTTCTCGTCGAGCTGCCAGCGCTTGGACAGGAAGGTCGGCTCCTCACCCTTCGGTGCCGCGGGAGGCGCAGGCGCCGCCTGCGCGTCGGGGGCTTTCGGTCTGCGGCCGGCCGCCTCGTCGTAGCAACGGAGCCGCGCCGCGTCGTCGTCGATTGCGGCGCAGCCCTCGAGGCCGCCGGCCGCGGACGCGGGGCAGCCCGGTGCACCGCAGAGCAGGACGACCAGCAGAGACGCGAGCAGCGGTCGACGGTTCATGTCCCCCCCCTTTCCCGACGGGTCATCGCTGCGCGAGTATGACAGTGCCGGTGTCGCTTTTCAAGCGATTATCGAGAGCCGGGGCGAATAAATAAAAAAAAGGGAGCTGCCCGGGCGGCAGCCCCGCGGGGGATCGATGCGCAGGGGGGTCAGGACTGCAGGTTCCTCTCGAGGAACTTCATCATCTGCCGGAAGACGCCCTCGAGGATGTCGGGCGCGATGAAGTAATCCGGGCACTCCTTGTAGAACAGGACGTTCATGGCCTTCGCGGCCTCGTCGACGCCGCCCTTTTCCCGGAGGATCCCCTCCATCAGGGCGCGCAGCTTCCGGCCCTCGCGCAGGGTCAGGTCGATGAACCCCCGGGCGTCCTCGCCCGTGACGTAGCCGTAGTGGTCGGCGCAGAGGAACTCCACGGCCAGGGGCTTCATCCTCTCGAGGCTCTCGAGGTACTGGGTGAAGTTGGTGTTGGCCGAGGCGAAGGAGCCGTCCCGGTAGGGGATGCCGCCGCCGTCGGAGGCGAAGAGGGCCTTGCGTTCGGGTTCGTAGGCCGTGATGGAGCAGTTCGTGTGGCCGGGCGTGAACAGGATGTCCAGCGCCGTCCCGCCCAGGTCGATCCGGTCGCCCTCCCCCACGGTCGTCCCCGTGATGTCGTCGCGCCAGGCGAAATCCACGCCCTGCAGGGCCGCCCCGAGTCCCATCTTCTCCGCCACGACCCGGCTGAACTGGTTGGCGATGTCGACGGCCTTCTGCATCTGGAGGATCCGCCAGGTCTCCGCCGAGCCGCAGACCTCGATGGCCGGCCAGTTGCGCTTGAACCAGGGGATGACGCCGATGTGGTCGAAGTGCGAGTGGAGGATGAGGATCTTCGTGAGCTTCGCCGCATCGAGTCCGAAGTCCTCCATCTGCCTCCGGACGTCGGGGAGGATGTGCGCGAGCCCTCCGTTGATCAGGATGGAGCCGTCCCGACCCTCGAGCCAGTAGACCCCCGACTCCTCGCGGCCTAAGTACCACAGGTTTTCCGCGACCTTTCCCGCTGTGCGATGCCTCATGGACGGACCCTCCTTGAAAAGATGGAATTCAGGAAGTTGAGAGGACAAGAAGATCGGAACGTGCCTGCGCAGGGATCACCGGATGCATCGGATCTTCATGACACCGGACTCTCGACCCCGAGACGAAAACTCAGGGATTCTATATCGAACAGGGGGGCAATTCGCAAGGGGAAAGGCGCATGAGGACCGCCGGGCATGCTTGGAGGCCCGTCTCGCGGGATCCGGGCAGGGAAGCCCCTGAACGGGCGAAGGCCGGGAAATCAGGAAGAAAGGGCAGAAGGGCGGAGAGGATGCGGGATTCTTTCTTTTCCCCGGGGCGCTCTTCCTGACTTCCGCTCTTGCGATGTTCGCGGGCTTACGGCAACAGGCAGAGGACCATGCAGGACGGAGGTCATCGCGCGTGCGGGCGCTCGCTTACCTCTTCCGGTCCTGGTAATGGGTCGGGATGTGGGTCTCGTCGGGGTTGAGGTTGCCCAGCAGTTCGCCGGCGATGATCCGCTCTCGCAGCGCCCGGATCTTCCGCTCGTAGAGGGGGAGGGCTTTCTTCAGCCGCTCCCGCTGGTCCGGTTTCAGGATCGCCGACTGGAGGGCCTTGACGATCTGGTCCCGGACGGTGCCGAGCCGGCTGAGCTCTTCTTTCCTCTCGCGAAGCTCGGCGGGATCGAGGGAATACCTTGAGAAGTCGCGCTGCATGGCCCTTTCTCCGATCCTCTCTGGTGCGGGGCAAAGAAATCCCCTGCGGCACCCGATCGGTCACCCTTGGTCTTTCTATCGGCAGTCGCCTTGGGCCGCTTGAGAAAAAAAGCCGGGACGGCAGGTGCCGGGCCCGGCGCCGGCGGATGTCCGAAGAAGGGGCCGAGGGCCTGCCTGCGCAACCGCGTCACGGCAGTGCCGTCGAGCCGGTTTCGCGGAAGCGACTTCCCCATAGAAAATGCAGGGGCTCTGTGGTAGGATTCGGCCGTCTGTCAGGGGGACCCACCGTTTCTTCACCGCAACCGCACGACAAAGGAGGACCTATGGAATCGATCCGTCCGCTGGATGCCATCTTCAGGCCGGCGAGCGTGGCCCTCATCGGCGCCTCGAGTACGCCCGGAAAACTCAGCTACGACATCCTCTACAACCTGATCCACGCCGGCTTCACGGGACCCATCTACCCCGTCAACCCCAAGGCCGACGAGATCCTGGGGCTCAGGGCCTACCCGGCGATCGGCGCGACTCCGACGCCCGCGGACATGGCCGTGGTCGTCATCCCCGCCCGGATGGTCGTGGGGGCCGTCGAGGAGTGCGGCAAGGCCGGCGTCAAGTCCGCCGTGGTCATCACCGGGGGGTTTGCCGAGGCGGGGGCGGAGGGTGAAAAGCTCCAGGCGCAGCTGGCGAAAGCGGGGCGGGAGCACGGCGTGCGCCTCGTCGGGCCCAACTGCCAGGGCGTGAACATCCCCTACAGCGGCCTTTGCGCATCCTGGCCGCTCATCACGACGCGGGGCCGCATCGCCTTCATCTCCCAGAGCGGCACCGTCGGCGCGGCCCTCATCGACTGGGCGAGCGTCGAGCACCTGGGCTTCAGCGGCTTCGTCAGCCTCGGCAACCGGGCCGACGTGGACGAGTCGGACTGCATCCACTACTTCAACGACGATCCCAACACGAAGGTCATCGCCTGCTACATCGAGGGCGTGAAGCGCCCCGCTGCCTTCCTCGAGGCGCTCCGGCAGGCCGCCAAGCCCGTCGTCATCCTCAAGTCGGGCCGCACGGCCAGGGGCCGCGTGGCCGCCGAGAGCCACACGAAGTCCCTCGCGGGGAGCGACGAGATCTACCAGGCCATCTTCAGGAAATACGGCGTCGTGCGGGCCGACAGCCTCGAGGAACTCTACGATTTCGCCAAGGGCCTGGCCTACCTGGACCGGCCGGCGGGCAAGCGGCTCCTGTTCATCTCGAGCTCCGGCGGCGCCGCAATCCTGGGCATCGACGAGGCCGAAAAGTACGGCCTCGAGGTCCCCTTCCCGCCGGAGGAGCTCAAGGCGAGGCTCCGGGCGTTTTTGCCCGCGCACTGCGGCCTGACGAACCCCATCGACCTGACGGGCGACGCCATCACGGACCCCGGCCTCTATTCGAAGACGATCGCCGAGGCGAAGTCCGACTACGACACCAGCGTGGTGATCTTCGGGGACCCCGTCCACGGCGCCTCGGACATCGTGACGGGAAAGGGCGAGCTCGTCGTGTTCTGCGGAGGGGCCGAGGTGGAGCGCGAGGAGGCCCTCAAGATGCACCAGAAGGGCATCCCCGTCTACCCCACGCCCGAGCGGGGCGTTCGGGCCCTGGCGCAGTTCTTCGCCCACGAGGAAGTCAAGCCCAGGGCGGCCGAGGCGCACGGCAAGGCGGACGGCGGGGGGCCGAGGCTCCGGCTCATGCCCGCGCCGGCGGCGGTGCGCCTGCTGCGCTCCTACCGGATCCCGGCCGTCACGGCGGCCCCCGCGGGAAGCGCGGCCGAGGCCGTCAAGCTGGCCAGGCGCTTCACCCGGCCCGTGGCCCTCAAGGTCGTCTCGCCCGACATCTCCCACAAGACGGACGTGGGGGGTGTCGCGCTCGGCATCGCGCCCTCGGGCGTTCGAAAGGCCTGGGAGGCCATGATGGCCACGATCCGGAAAAAGGCTCCCGGCGCACGGATCGAGGGGGTCACGATCTCGCCCATGGCGGCGCCCGGCGGCGTCGAGGTGATCCTCGGTATCGCCCGCGACCCGCAGTACGGGGCGACGATGCTGTTCGGCCTCGGCGGGATCTTCGCGGAGATCTACAGGGACGTGCAGCTGTGCCTGCTGCCGGCCTCGCCCGGCGACTTCGAGCGGATGATCGCGGGGATCAAGGGCTACCCGATCCTGGCGGGGGCGCGGGGCCGAGCCCCGAAGGACATCGCGGCCCTTGTCGACGTGATGGGCAGGCTCGCGAAGATCGCCGACGACTACCCGGGGTTCGACCAGATCGATCTCAACCCGGTCATCGTCTACGAGAAGGGCGTCTCCGTGGTGGACTACCGGATCCTCCACAAGTAATGCTCTCCCCTTCTTTCCGCCTTTGACCGGGGGCGTCCCGTACGGGGGCGCAACCCTGTCCGGTTCATTCCCTTCCGGGCCGCCCCGCGAAGCGGACGAGGGCGGCCACAAGGAGGGTGGAGGGGGATCTTCCTTTTCCCCCTCCGCGGGCGAGCCCTTCGACAGGCTCAGGGCCGTGAGTTTCTCGAACGGGGCAGGGGTGAGGGGGTCTTGAAATCATTCATCCTCCCCTCTATCCCCTCCCGTCAAGAGGCCGTGCCGCAATATTGAAAAACGCCGAGAGCATGTGATTCCCGCGCAAGCGGGAATCCAGAATTCATTGAAAAGACCGGATTCCGCATCGCGCCCAGCTTGTGCGGAATGACAACATCGGAATTGCGACACCGTCTCCAAGGGAGGGGAGGCGTGTGAGAGCCGTTCATGTTCGGTGCCCCTCGCAGCGGGGGGCACCGCTGTTTTCGTCATCCATTCGGAAGGTGTTTTATCATGGCGGAGGCGAAAAAAAAGAAGACATCGAAAGGCCCTGCGAAGAAGACCGGGACGACCCGGAAGGAGAAAGAACCGGCGATCACGAGGCAGGAGGCCGAGCAGATCGCCCGGGCCTACCTGGCCGACAAGGGGGTCTTCTCCATCAGCGGTGTCGCCGACGGGGCGCCGGCGGGTTTCGAGGCCTACTTCGCGGCGAACGAAACGCTGGCCGCGGCGCTGAGGGACTGCTGGGTCGTCGAGTGCGGCCTCGACCCCTTCCTGGTCGTCGACGGCGGCACGATGCTCATCGGCGTCTCGAAGGCGACGGGCGACGTCGTCTACGCGGGCATCCTGCAGGTGGCCTGACGCGGGGAAGAGCCTGCCCGCCGGGAAAGGTCAAGGGGGATGCACTCGAAACGACACGAAGGGAAACGCGGCACGCGAGATGCCGTTTGACGGAACCCGGGATATTCGCAAGAGAGGCCGGCCCGGGCGGCAACGGTGAGGGCGGCGCCGCGCCGCTTCACGGGACGAGGAGGAATCGCAACGCCTCTGCGCCCCGGGGTTTCAGCTCCTCCAGGCCCGCGTAGGCGACGAGGACCCCCTCGCCCCTGAAGGGGAAGCCCATCGCCTTCTCGTCGTGCAGGCGGGACGCGTCGGCGTGGCTGACCCGCAGGCCGGCAAAGTAGCACAGGGCGTTGTGCTGCGCGGCGTGCTCCAGGCACCGGCGGACGACGTCGTCGTTCTCCACGGCCCCCCGGTTGGGGTGCCGGGCCGTCCGGACGAGCACGTGCCCCAGGGTGCCGTTCCTCCGGGCGATGATCTGGGGATTCACCTTGGGGTTGACGTTGACATCCAGGATGAGCCAGCCGTCCTGCTGCAGCTCCTCGCGGACGATGTGCACGCCCAGCCGGTGGATCTCGGCCTCGGTCAGCGCTTCCCGCATGTCTCGACCTCCTCGATACTCTCCTATGATCGGCTCCGGGCACGGGAAAGTTGAGCCCGGCCGGGCGGCCCCCTCTTTTTCCGTGCTTAAACAGGGGCGTTTTGGTAGATTGCAGACCCATGACCCTGTTGGAGAGGATTCCCGCATGAAGCCGGCCGTCGTGATCGTCGACATGCTCAAGGACACGCTCGAGGGCGCCCACCCCATGCCCATCAAGGAACTGGGCCGCGCCATCGTGCCCGCCATCAACCGCCTGACGGAAGCAGCCCGGGCGCGCGCCGTCCCCGTCATCTTCTCCATGGACAGCTTCCTGCCGGGCGATTTCATCTTCCAGGGCAGGATGAAGAACCATTCCATCCGGGGGACGAGGGGGGCCGAGGTGACGGACCTGCTCGTGCAGGCCGAAACGGACCTCTACTGCCCCAAGCGGCGCTTCAGCGCCTTCTACAAGACGGACCTGGACCAGACGCTGCGGCTGCTGGGGGCCGACACCGTGGCGCTCTGCGGCATCGCGACCCACTGGTGCGTGCTCTCGTCGGCCTTCGACGCCCTGTCGAACGACTTCCGGGTGATCATCCTCGAGGACTGCTGCGCGAGCTTCAGCCGCGAGATGCACGAAAGCTGCCTCGCGATCTACCGCAGGAACCCGCTGGAGCCGCTTCTGCGGGTGATGGGGCTCGAGGCCTTCCTGGCGGAGGTGGCGGGGACGTGAGGAAGCTGAGCGCCAGGGAATTCGACCGGGCCGTCCAGCGGGCTATCCGGCGCATCCCGCCGCAGATCCGTCGGCACCTGGACAACATGGTCATCTCCGTCCAGCCGTGGCCCTCGCCGGAACTGCTCGAGGAGATGGGGCTTCCGCCCGACGAGCCCCTGCTAGGCGTCTATACGGGGGCCTCCCTCATCGAGCGCTCCCACTTCGACACCCTGCAGTACCCGGACACGATCCAGATTTTCCAGGGGCCCCTCGAGGAGATGTGCGAGACCCTCGAGGAACTCGAGGAGGAGATCGAGATCACCGTCGTCCACGAGGTGGCGCACTTCATCGGGATGACGGAGGAGGAGCTGGCCGAGCTGGGATACGAGTGAGTCATGCCGCCGACCGGGGCGCATCCCTGCATCGCGCCGTCACGGGGCCTTTACAGCCGTTTCGGAGTCAAACGACATGTACAACACGGTCAGGAACGTCGCGCTCGCGGTGAGCGGCGTGATCCTCTTGTTCTTCGTTCTCTTCGTCGTCAACCAGACGGCGCAGGCGGTGGCGCTCGCCGACCGGGTGAGCCCGGCCTTCGGGACGGCCGTGCTGTGGTTCCTGGTCGGGCTCTATGCCGCTGTCGTCCTGGCCGCGGCGGTCTTCTTCCTGCGGCTGCCCAAGCCCCTTGCGCCGCCCGCAACCGAAACGGAGCCGGAATTCTCCCGCCACCTGGAGGCCCTCCGGAAGCGCCTGGCCGCCAACCCCCGCCTCCGGGGCCATGACCTCTCGGACCGCGCAGGGATCGAAAAGGCCCTGGAGGACCTCGGCCGGGAGTGCGATGCCGTCATCCGCGACAGCGCCGCGGCCGTCTTCGTCATCACGGCCGTCTCCCAGAGCGGCCGGCTCGACACGCTCTTCGTCCTGACGGCCCACGTCCGCATGGTCTGGCGGATCGCCTCGATCTACGCCCAGCGCCCGGCGCTGCGGGAACTCCTGCGCCTCTACGCCAACGTGGCCGCCACGGCCTTCGTTGCGGGGGAGCTCGACGAGGCGGAGATCGGCGAGCAGGTCGAGCCGATCCTCTCGTCGGCGCTCGGCGCCGTGAGCCTCTCCGTGCCGGGCATGCAGGCCGCCGCGTCCATCGTGATCACCTCGATCCTCACGGGGGCCGCCAACGCCTTTCTCACGCTGCGCGTGGGGATCATCGCCAGGCGCTGGTGCGGCAGCCTCGTCGCCGCCGACCGCCGGGCGCTGCGCCGCTCGGCCACGGCCGAGGCGGCCAAGCTCCTCGGTCAGATCGTCGGGAACGGCACGGCGCGCATTTCGCGGGCCCTCTGGGCCGCCTCGAAGGGGAAGGTGGGCGGCGCGTTCTCGGGGCTCACGGGCACGGCCCGCGACATCAAGGATTCCCTGCTGGCCCTGCTCAGGATCAAGAAGGCCGAGCCATGAGGTCCGAAGCGGCATGAGGCCGAACCCAGGGAAATCCGCAGCGGGCCCGGTCCTGGCCCTCGCCTTCATCTCCCTGATCTGGGGCTACAACTGGGTCGTCATGAAGGAGACGCTTCGCTACGCGGGGCCCTTCGATTTCAACGCCCTGCGGATGGCCCTGGGCAGCGTGTTCCTCTTCGTCTTCATGGCCTGGCGGCGCGAGCCCCTGCGGCCGCCCTTTCCCGCCTGGACGGCCATCCTCGGCCTCACCCAGACGGCCCTCGGGACGGGCCTCATCGTCTGGGCCCTCGAGACGGGCGGGGCCGGCAAGACCTCGATCCTCGTCTACACCATGCCCTTCTGGATCCTGCTGCTGGCCTGGCTCGTGCTGGACGAGAAGGTGCGGGGCGCCCTGTGGGTCCCCATCGTCCTGGCCTTCTGCGGGCTCGTCTGCATCCTCGAGCCCTGGGCCCTCGGGGGCACGCCCCAGAGCAAGATGCTCGCCGTGATCTCCGGGGTGTGCTGGGCCGCCGGTGCCGTCATCGTCAAGCTCCTGCAGCGCCGCTACCGCAGGCTGGACCTCATCCGCCTCACCACGTGGCAGCTCATCTTCGGGACCCTGCCGCTCATCCCCGCCGCCTTCCTGGTGCCGTCGCCGCCCATCGACTGGTCGCCCTACTTCATCGGGTCGATCGCCTACAACGCCGTGCTGGTCTGCGGGGTCGCCTTCCTGCTGTGGACCTACGTCATCGGCCGCCTGCCCGCCGGGCCGGCGGGGCTGGGCACCCTGGCCGTGCCCGTCATCGGCATGACGGGCTCGCGGCTCCAGCTGGGCGAGCCGATCGGCTTCTGGGAGGGCTGGGGCATCGCCCTGATCGTGACCGCCCTGGCGCTGCTGCCGGTCATCCGGCTGCGCGAGAGCCGGAAGGCGGACATGGTCCCGGGACAGGATTGAGGGCGGGGAGTCGGTGCGAGGCGGCGATTCGCCGCGGGCGGCGAGCCGTCAGACGCCCTGGGGCGCCAGGGAGAGCCGGGGCTCGAACCAGGCCAGGACGGGGCCGTTTTTCTCGCGCGGGTGGGCGTGGTAGAGGTCGGGGACGATCTCGAGCGTCACGTCCGCCCCGGCGGCCCGCAGTTCCTTCTCGCCCATCTTCGCCCTCCAGGCGGGGAACATCCAGTCCTTCGCCCCGTGCACCCAGTAGATGCGCCGCCCCTTGGCGTGCTTCATGTCGAAGGGAACCAGGATGCCCGAGAACGGGGCAAAGCGCGAAAACGGCGTCTCCGCGTCGAGGGCGCGCTTCAGGGCGTAGGTGGCCCCGTCGGAGAGCCCCGTCAGCAGGACGCGGCCGCGGTCGATGTTCCAGCGGTCGGCCGCATAGGCGAGGGTCTTCTGCAGAAGCGGCGCGTCGGCGTCGGGCCCCGTGATGGACCACGTGATGTTCCGCGAGGTGGGGCAGGCCAGGGCGAAGCGCCGGCTGCGCGCCTCGCGGAGCCACGTCCAGAGGAAATCCCGCCCGTGGCCGAATCCCCCGTGCAGGGCGACGACCAGCGGCATCGGCTCCGAGCCCTCCCGGCTCTCGGGGATGTAGAACGAGACGCTTCCCCGGGCATAGGGGTCGTCCTCGAGGCCGCCGTGGAAGAGGCCCGCGGCGGGGTTGGCTCCCGGTTCGGTCAAGAATTCGGCCGCGCGGTCCCGGAGGTCGGGCTCGAGGAAGTATCGGTTCACGGCGGGGGATAGCGGGCAGAGCGGCAGCAGGGCCTCCTGGACACGGTGTATCCTCCGGCCGGCCTTGCGGAAGTGGGCGAGCGAGGCCTCGAGCCCCTCGCCCTGCGTCGCCGTCGCCAGGGCGTCGAGGCACTGCGCCGAGGCGTCCAACAGGGCCCTGCGGAGAGCCTCCTGCCCGGGCCGGACGGGCGTCTCCTCCAGGGCCTTCCGGGCCTTCGAAAGACCGTCGGCGACCGGCGCGAACTGCGCGCGCAGCTGCGGCGCGGCCCCGGGGAAATAGTGCCGCTGGGCCGACTCGAAGGCCTCCAGCGCCGCGACGAGCCGCTCGGCGAGCGCTTCGACGGCGCGGGGCGCGTCCATGCCCGTCTCCATTGCTTTTCCCCTTCCGTTCATCCCAGGAAACCGCTCTTGCGTTTCCCCTCCCACGGCGGGAGAGGGGAAGGTGTCGCGTCTCGAGGCCCCCTCACCCGTGCCCCGTTCGATGCACTCACGGCCCTGAGCCTGTCGAAAAGCTCTCCCTCGTGAGGGCAGAGGGAGTCTATTCCCTCGATGACCCCGGGACCCGGCACGGGCCCGTCCTCACGGGCCTACCGGTCGATCGTCGCCTCGGAGACGTCGAGATGGGCGGCGATCTCGATCCGCCGGGGTGCGAGGCCGGCCTCGGTGGCCCCCGCCTTCGGGGTGAAGTAGAAAACGTGCACGATCTTCAGGTCGCCCTGCTCCTCGCCGCTTCCGTGCTCCTTGTAGCCCCAGGCCCAGCCGTCCAGGCGGTATCCCCCGGGATCGTCGAGCATCTGCTCAGCCTCCCGGTACGTGGTTTCGAAGGGCTTGACGCGGGCGATCTTCCGGACCCCCGCGATCTCCCGCCAGGTCTTGGCGGCGCGGGCGACGGACCCGTCGCTGTTCAGCACGACCCGGATCAGGCCGCCGTCGCCGACAACGGGGGCGCTTTTCCCGTCCAGATCGACTTCGCGCCGGTAGTGGAGGATCACGCTCTTCTGGCTCCGGGTCACGGCGTAGGTCCGGTTGACGACGGGGACCGATTCGAGCATCATGCGGACCCCCTCGGGCTTCGCGGCGGCCTCGGCCATACCCATGCGCCGCAGGAACCGCTCCGCGCGATCGAGGTACTCTTCCTCCCGCAGGGGCCGTACGCCCGGGTCGAATGACGCCCGCCCGATCAGGTGCACGGCGCCGCTTTTCGGGTCCGCCTGCACGGCAAGCCCCATGGTCCCCTCGAGATCCGTCGAGTGGAGCGCCCCGTCGATCCGCCGCCAGGAGAGGGCCTTGAGCGCATGCGGAAGCGGCATGGGCCGGAGGCTGTAGATGGGCGCCCACTGGGGGGAGCCCTCGTCGGCGGCTCTCTCGGCAGGTGCGGCCGGGCGGAAGACAACGGGGTACTGGGCGTGGTAGTGGGAGATCACGAAGGGGCTCGGCGACGGGGAGAACGCCTCGTCGAACAGGGCCGTCCGCTCCACGTCGGGGCCTCCCCGCGTGATGCACACGGGCACCGTCCCCCGGCGTCCCTGGCGAAACCCCTCGATGAAGGCGTCGGCGACGCCGTAGCGGTTCGACGACCGGTCGAAGAGACCCCAGACCCGGTCCGTGTCCTCGGGGCCGCAGAAGGCGGCCGTCGAGAAGCCGCAGGCCATCCGGAGGCCCGGTGCGAGCATGGGACCCCAGCGCTCGTAGGCGTTCCTCGAGAGCACCGTGTCCTGCGTGCCGTCGAAGCCCTCGGGACAGCCGAACTCCGGGGCGGGCGCCGGGCACTGCCTCGGCCCGTGGGCGAACACGTTCGAGGCGCACTGCCAGAAGTACCGCATCCCGTCGCCGGTGCCCGTGCCGTTGCCGAGCCGCATTTTCCCCGGATCCACGACGTGGGACTCCGATGCGCTCTGGGGGCACTTCACGGGGTCCTTGCCGTTGGGCGCGGCGAGCCACGTCTCAGGCGTGCCGTGCGTGGCGCTGAAGAAGAGGTGCGCCGTTTCGACGCCGTTGTAGCGGTCCGTGTCCCTCCCGGCGGGATCGAGCGCCGGGTCGTGAAAGAACGGCTCGGCGTAGCAGAGCCCCTCGTGCATCGGGGTCCTCGACGGCAGCGGGAAGGGGGCGCGGGCCAGGAAGCGCGCGGCCAGATCGCGGGGCGCGCCGGGCGTGCCGGGGGCCGCCCGGACCGTGAGTTCGTCGGGGCCGGGGAGGGCCGACCGTTGCAGGGGATGGCAGGAGGCGAGGGCCGAGGCCCCCAGGAAGGCCATCACCCCGAGGGCGCATCGCGTCGTTGTCCGCATGGTCATGAAGGGATCGGGCGCGCGGTCATTTCTTCTTTTCGAGGGTTTTCGACTTGATCTTCTTGATCTCCTCCAGGAGTTCCGCCTTCTTGACGATGCCCTTGCGGTCCAGGAGGTTGACGAGGGCCTCCGACAGCACCACCTCGTAGACCATCATCTCCTTGATGTCCTCGAACTGCTCCGGGTCCAGCTGCTTGCTCATGAGGATCTCCTCCGAAGAAGGTCTGTCCGATTTGCCGCATCAAGCATCGAGGCCCGAGCAGCATGAGCTTCTGAAGAAGCAACCAGGGGCAAGGTTCGAGCAGCGAGGGTTCCCATGGAAGGGGTTTACCTTGTTGCTTGATGCTTGATCCTGTTGTTCCTCGCTGCTTGTTGCGCGAGCCTTCTCCTTTGCCCGTAGCCTACACCGGAGCCGCCTGCGAATTCAAGCGATGAAAAGGTCCTTCGTGGAGAAGTTCGGGTCGCTCGTCAGGTTCACGCCCAGGCGCCGCAGGCCGGCCTCGTCTCCCGGCGTGGGGATGTGGGTCATGTGCACCTCGCAGTTCTTCAGCTCCTTGAGCCGCTCGAGGGCCAGCTGCGCGGCCGGGTTGGTGGTGGAGCTGATGGAGAGGGCGATGAGCGTCTCCTCCAGGTCGAGGCTCACGCTCTTCTCCCCGAGGATGCGCGTCTTGAGGTTCCGTACCGACTCGGTGATGGATTCGGGCAGCAGCTTGATCATGGCCGGGATGCCCGCCAGGTGCTTGATGGCGTGGATGACGACGCTCGAGGCGGCGTGCAGCAGCGGCGAGTTGTTGCCCGTGACGATGGTGCCGTCCGCAAGCTCGATGGCGGCCCCGCAGAAGATGCCCTCGTCGCCCTTGTCCTGGGCCTGGGCCTCGCGCGCCGCCTGCCGGGAGGGCTCGACGACCCTGCGGTCTTCCGGCACGAGGTGGAAGTCCTTCAGCAGCAGTTCGGCCCGCTGGACCGTCTCTCGGTCGGCGAACCCCATGGCGTACTCGCAGCGGTAGCGGAAGTAGCGGCGGATGAGCTCCTGCCGGGCCGCCTCCCGGGTCACCTCGTCGTCCACGATCGCGAAGCCCGCGCGGTTGACCCCCATGTCCGTGGGCGACTTGTAGAAGGATTCGCCGCCCGTGATCCGCTCCATGATGCGCCGAAGGAGCGGGAAGGCGTCCACGTCGCGGTTGTAGTTGACGGCCGTCTTGCCGTAGGCCTCCAGGTGATAGGGGTCGATGATGTTGAAGTCCCGGATGTCGGCCGTGGCGGCCTCGTAGGCGACGTTGACGGGGTGCTTGAGCGGCAGGTTCCAGATCGGGAAGGTCTCGAACTTCGCGTAGCCCGAGTGGATGCCCCGGCGGTAGTCGTGGTAGAGCTGGGAGAGGCAGGTGGCGAGCTTTCCGCTGCCCGGCCCGGGCCCCGTGACGACGACGAGGGGTTTCGTCGGCTCGATGTAGTCGTTGGCCCCGTAGCCCTCGTCGCTCACGATGAGGTCCACGTCGGTGGGGTAGCCCTTCGTGTAGCGGTGCGTGTAGACCCGGACGCCGCGCCGCTCGAGCTTGTTCTTGAACTGCCGGGCCGCGGGCTGGTTCTCGAAGCGGGTGATCACGACCCCCAGGACGCTGATGCCCCGGTTGCGCAGGTCGTCGATGAGCTTCAGGGCGTCGGCGTCGTAGGTGATGCCGAAGTCGGCGCGTATCTTCTTGCGCTCGATGTCGCCCGCGAAGATGCACAGCAGCAGATCCACCTTGTCCTTGAGATGCTGCAGCAGCCGGAGCTTGACGTTGGGGTCGTAGCCCGGCAGGACCCGGGCGGCGTGATAGTCGTACAGGAGCTTTCCGCCGAACTCGAGGTAGAGACGGTTGTGGGTTCTCCCCACGCGCTCGAGGATCTCCGTCGACTGCTCCTCGATGTACTTCTCGTTGTCGAACCCCACCTTCCCGTTCATCGCCGCCCCCGTCGGGTTACAGAATGGTAACGGCGGGGACGTTAACGCGTTTCGGGCCTTTTGTAAAGCGCTTTGCGGGGGTCCGTGCAGGCCCGGCATGGCCGGCAGGGGCGACGGCCGGGCGGGGCTTCCCCGATCGCCCATCTTTCCCCTTGACTTGCCTGCGGATAGTCGATAATCATTGAAATCGCCCACCCCGGATGGATCGCTTCGCTCCCTGTTCCTCGCGCTTCCCGTCCGCGCGCACCGCGCGTTTGCGTCGTGCCGGGGTGCCGGATGTCAGCCGCATCGTCGCTCTTTCCAGAGCCGGGTTTCGTTTGTCGTCCGCCTGCGTGAATGGGGGTTTTTCTCGGGCCGATGCCGCAGCCGGCCTTGCCGAAAGGAGGGGTATATGAAAAAGACGGTCCTGGCAATTGCGGGAATTCTTCTCTCCGTTTCGCTGATCACCTATGCCGCCGCGACTGGAGCGGGGTATCACCACCCGTTTTATTTTTTCAAGGACTTCTTCCAGCACATCAAGCTCATCCCCGGACCCCCGGGGCCTCCCGGTCCTCCGGGGGAGCCGGGTCCCCCGGGGCCTGCAGGGCCTCCGGGGCCGCAGGGTGAGCCGGGGCCGATGGGGCCGGCCGGACCCCAGGGACCGCAAGGGCCGGCGGGGACGGCGGCCGGGATCCAAAGGGTGGTCTACGGCAGCGTGGACGCAAGCGGCCGTATCATCCAGGGAAGCGGTTTTACCGTCGATGCCCCGTCCGTGACGACCTGTTCCTACGGTGCGGGCCGGATTCCCTGCACGTTCTATTTCATCCAGTTCGGGCAGATGTTCGACAACATCCCCGTGTGCACGGCGACCATAGCCGGTGCCCAATCGTTCGCGTCTCAGGCGGTGAGCATCGTGATCACGGGCACAAGTGAAAGCGCCCTCGGCATCCAGACGGGGGTCAATGTCCCCGGCGGATCAGAGGGGGGGTCCCTTTCGTTCACCTTCATCTGCGTCCAGTGACGGGGTCGTGCCGGACTCCCTGACTGCGGGCGGTTTATCCCGCCAGGCCACACAGCATTGGATACGAAAAGGGGGCGGCCGTCACCGGTTGCCCCCTTTTTTTGTTCTTCCGCCATGCAAGAATCGGAAGCGGCGCGTGGCGCTCAGCCGGTGCCGCCCGCCGATGCGGGACGGCGGACGGGCAGGGTCACCTCCGGAATGGCGAAGGCAAAGCGCCCCGGCTTGCCGTTCTCCAGGGCCAGGGCAGCGGCATTCTTTTCGCGCGACATGCGCGGCTCGTAGCTCCAGCCCTCCTTCAGTCTCTTTTCCTCAGCGCGCAGTTTTGCCAGGGCGTAGCGGCCGAAGAGCGGCGCGAGCATCCTCGTCTTCCAGCCGAAGGTCCCGTATAAATCCTGTAACAGGTCGTCCATCTTGCCCCGTAACCGCTCATCGCCCCGGTACCACTTGCGCATGGCCCACACGGCCCCGGCGTAGGTCGAGCGAAGGGGCGCCGCGTCCCAGGCCGCACGATCGCGGATGCGGGCATCGGGGTGCCGGCCGTGCGCCTTCCAGCCCTTC
>JAGPKU010000073.1 GCA_018053845.1 Syntrophobacterales bacterium | reverse complement strand
GAAGAGTTGGTGGAGGCCTTCGAGTATCGAATGCCTCCCGAAACTCGGGAATAACGGATTTGGGTAAACGATGTCATGACACTTTTTACCCTTAGACCCGGGTTAACGATGTCGTGACACTTGTCAGGTAGGGGATGCGGATCCAAAGGGTCAGGGCCATCAGGGCGGCCATCGCCGACAGGGCGAAGACGCCGATGTTGTGCCCGAGAGTGTACCGATCGGCCGCCGGGTGGAGAAGCCAGAGGTACTCCAGGAATGCCGGAACGTCGGGGAGCCTGTGCGCGGCGAGGAACAGGGGGTGGAGAACGATGATGAACAGCGACCAGCGCCCGGCGTTCTTGTGAACCCCGTACATCTTGTCGAGACCTTCGGAGAGATCCTCCAGCGCGCGCATCCGGGTGGAGAGGATGACGGCCCAGCACATCAGGGTCGTCGCCGTCAGCGAGGCGGCCTTGGCGGGGTACTTGAATGCGTCGTCGAACCAGTCCCCGTAGAACCACTTGCTGCCCATCCACAGGGCAAGCGTGACGGCCGTGGCCAGGGCGATCAGCGGGGCAAGACGGTTGGTGCCGGGGGTTGTCGACATATGCCGCTCACCTCTTGACGGTTCAGCCGATGCTCTTCTGCAGGACGCGGCGGAAGTTCCCTCCCATGTAGGCCGAGATCTCCCTGCGCGTGAACCCTTCCTCCTGCATGGCGCCCACGAGATGGACCAGGTCTCGCACGTCGCGCCAGCCGTCGATGAACTTCGGCAGGCCCCCGCCGCCGTCCGTTCCGAGGCCGACATGCTCCATGCCGATCCGCTTCTTCATCTCCCCGATCTCCCGCGCCCAGTCGCGGAAGGTCTCGCGCTTCGACCGGGCGTTGTCGGCCAAGGGCCACGTGCAGACGACCCCCCCGGTCTTGGCCACGATCTCCATTCCCTCCCAGGTCCTGAGCCGCCCGCAGCGCGCCGCGTCGGCGGCCGCGCAGGGGTGCGTGTGGGAGTCCACGACGGGCCGCCGGCTGATCTCGCCGATGTGCTTCAGGGTGAGATGGCTGGCATGCGCCACGTCCACGAGGACGCCGATGTCCTGCATCCGCTCCACCACCCTGCGGCCCTTCGCAGTGAGCCCCCTTCCATGCGCGTAGGCCGTGCTCTCGCCCAGCTCGTTGGCCCCCAGGTGGACAAGGGTGATCATCCTCACGCCGTAGTCGTGAAACTCGTTCACCCGGTCGGGGTTGCCCGACAGCGCGTCGCCTCCCTCGATGGAGAGGATGGCCCCCGGCACGGTTCCGCGCCCTGTCGACGCGGGAATGTCCGCCGCCTTCCGGACGAGCGTCACCTTGCCCGGCTTCACCAGGCCTTCCATCCAGAAGTCGAGCTGGACTTTCGCCAGGTCGCAGTCGGAGCCGGTCACACGGCCCCTCGTGGCGGCCACCGTGTCGCCGATGGCGGCGAAGGCGCAGGCCGCCATCCCCAGGTCAAGGATGGCCTCGAGGGAGGAGGCGGCGTCGCGGGACTTGTTGTCGATCCGGTAGCCATCCGGGTGGGCGTGGGCATCGATGATGTGAAGGCCCTCGAGCGTCTTCCTCTGTTCCTCCGTCAGCCGCGGGGAACCCAAAAACGCGAGGGTATCGTGGGATCCCGCGGCTAAAAGACAGGCTCCCAGCATTCGCAGGAAGGCCCTTCGATTCATGATCCGCCCTTCCTCACTTCAGAAAGCACGCAAAGCGCGGGTCGTGCGAGCCGGGCGTGAACTCGATGAAGCTGTACTCGGCGGCCCCGTGGAGGGTGAAGGGGTCCTTCTTCATGATCTCCCGGGCCTCGTCGATGCCCACGTTGGCGAGGATGGCACCGCCGACACGCGGGTTCTGGGGCCCGGAGACGATGAACTTCTCCCGCCTGTACCACTCGGCCAGAAACTTCCGGTGATCGGCCAGCAGGGAGTCAATCACGTCCAGCGGCTTTGTGTACCTGCTTGTGATGATGACCATGTCGTCCTCCTTCGTCGCTTCCGTTCACTTCACCCGGATCGACTCGATGATCACGGGGCTGCGGGGGCAATCCTCTGAGAAGGGCCCCTGGGCCCCCGTCGGCACGTTCGAGATGGCGTCCACCACGTCCATCCCCTTCGTGACCTTGCCGAAGACGGCGTATCCGTAATCGCGGGCGCCGTGGTTGAGCGGTGCGTTGTCGGCGACGTTGATGAAGAACTGAGCCGTTGCGGAATCCACCGCGGGGGTGCGGGCCATGGCCAGGGTGCCCCTCTCGTTCTTCAGGCCGTTGGCGGCCTCGTTCTTGATGGGGGGGCGGGTGGCTTTCTGGCTGTAGTAGCGGCTGAACCCTCCGCCCTGGATCATGAAGCCGGGAATCACCCGGTGGAAGATCGTGCCGGAGTAAAACCCGGCGTCGACGTACGTCAGGAAGTTGTCGACCGTGATGGGCGACTTGTCCCGGTAGAGCACGGCCTCGATGTCGCCCTTGCTGGTCTTGATCACGACGGTCGGGTTTCCCTTGCCGGCGTCCTGGGCACTTGCGGGCACTGCGAGCAGAGTCAGAACGGCAACGGTCCACAGAATCTTCTTCATGCGGGGTCTCCTTTTCACGAACGGAAATGTGCAGGGGGAAGTGTAGAGGATGTCGGCCGGGTTGTCCAGAGTGAAGCCAAACTCCCGTGAATGCCGCACTCGTCACGGGCGGATCTTGATCCCGCATGTGCCGCTACCGATGTCGAAGTCCTTGAGAAAGGAATCGAATTCCCGGGTCCAGACGGGGATCCCCTCCTTCATGCTGAACAGGCCGTGCCCGTCCTCCCCGAAGGGGGGCTGGATGACCAACCGGCCCTTTCCGCCTGCCTGCTCGAATGCCGCGAACCATTGCCTGACGTACTTTGGAGAGAAGAACTTGTCGTTCTCGACGTAGTGCCAAAGAACGGGCACCCGGATGGTCCGGGAGAATCTGGAAACCGTGGCTGCCAGGGACTGCGGGTCGCACGGTTCGCCCGGGCGCGTGGCGGGGTCGCCCCCGTGGCCCCCGGAGAAGTTGACCACGGCGATGAGCCCCTTGGGGTTCATGCTCGCCGCCGCAAGGGAGCCGAATCCGCCTGCAGATTGCCCGACCAGGATGACACATTCGGGGCGGACGAAGGGGAGCTTCACGGCATAATCAACGGCAGCGACGATATCCCCGCCCGCGGCCCGGCCTGCCTCGTAGTATACGGGCGATGCACACTTGCCCTTGTCTTCGGCATAATCCCCCCCGGTGGCGCCGTGTCCCCGCCGGATCGGCACGATGACGGCAAAACCGCGCTTGATGAACTCCCGGATCTGCGGGATTCGCCGGAATCGGCCGATCTTGACGCGGTCTTCAGCATGGGGCGGGGTGCCGTGGCTCAGCACGACGAGGGGAAGAGGACCGTCGCCGTGTGGACGGAAGATCGTGGCCGTCAGATTCACGTCTTTGGACCCGAAAAGCCCATCGATCCGAACGGGTACCTGGACCACCTCTTCGCGCAGGCCGGGAAGGATCTCGTCGTCAGCCGCCGGTGCCGCCGCCGGAAATGGAGCGAGCAGGAGAAAACAGAAAATTAGGATTTTCATTATCGTTTTTCCCGTGCGGATCGCGGGGCGATGATCATGGCCCCGGAAGCCATTCTATCCCGTCAGTGAAACGCGCACTTGTGGGCGCCCGAGTGCCCCTTATCGAGGCAGCAGGGGCTTCCGCAGTGGCATTTCCCGAGGCAGTACCGGCTTGCCTTGGCCGGTTTCTTCGCCGCCTTTTTCACCGCCTTCTTCGGTGCGGCTTTCTTCACCGCCGTTTTGGCCGCCATCTTTTTGGATGCCGTCTTCGTCCCCGTTTTTTTCGCTGCTGCTTTCTTCGTCGCTGTCCTCTTCGGGGCCGCTTTTTTTGCCGCTGCTTTCTTCACTGCCATGTCATGAACCTCCTTGGTTTGCTGTCTCGGTTTATTCGATGCGTGACTGCGCGGTCCGGATCGCCAGTTCCTTGTCCTTCGTGAAGAATCGCCACTCCATGCCCGTCGTGTGGATGCCGGCTTTCCTGTCCTGCCCGCGGCAGTAATACCAGCGCCCGAAGCGCTCGACCGTCGCAAAGGGGTGATTCTTCGCGCAGAGGATGCTGCAGGGGTTGTAGGTCCTGAAAAAAACCGTCTCGTCGGGCGCGGCGTCGAACAGCAGCTCCTCGGGCGGTTCGATCCGGGAGACGTCGACGCCTTCCTTCTCCTTTTGATCCAGCCATTCCGCGATGTTCATGCTCCTCGACGCCCTCCCTCACATCCCCCCGGCGATGCCCACGACCACGGCCATTGTTCCGATCAGGACGAGAAAGGCGGTCCCCACCTCGCCCGCAGGCGTCGGGATCCGGTCCTTTTTCGCGACGTAGCCCCTTTCGGCAAGCCTGGCACAGAGGTCGTCCAGTTGCCCCGGCTGGAGCCTTGCAAGGGTCTCGCCCAGTGAATGCCGGTTCGGCTCCTCGCAGGAGTATCTGCGGATGTCCCGCCGCACATCCACCGGCAGGCCCGCGGTTGCCGCGTCGAGGTCCCCGCACACCCGCTTCTGGAAGGCGAGCCACTCGCCGACCTCCACCGTGTTTCCCAGCCGGAATTCGACGAACTGGCCCTGCGGCGTCGGCTCCTGTCTCGTGATGACGATGCCGGGCAGGCATCCGCTCAACAGGCATGCGAGGGAAATGATCGCTGCAATCCCCTTGATGGATCCGCCTTCACGGTGATGCATGGGAGATTCCTCGCGCGGTCCTGTTCTAGCGTCCCATTCTGCGTTCGTAGGCCTGGTAGATCCGGTTGGACATCCCGGGATCCTGCCCCGAGGGGCCCCTCGAACTGAACTCCACCCGCACGCGGCCGTCGGCCTGCGTCCGGATCGTGATCGTGGATTCGACGCTGTCCTTGATTCCCGTGATGACGCCGGTGTTCCGATCCGCCGACACGACGCGGACACCCGCGTCCTCCATCGCATCCAGCGCGGCATTCCACGAACGCTCGTACGAACTCGACCCGTAGTAATAGTAGGGCGGCCCGGGCGGCGGGTAAGGATAGACGTAGCAGCCGGATAAGACGATCACGGCCAGCCATGCAAGGATTCCGCGCATTCGTTTTCCCATGTCGATCTCTCCCAGCATGCAGATTCGGTTGTGGTGCGTCTATCTGTCAGGAGCACAGGCTTTGCGGTCCCCGACCGGACCTAGAACTTGAGCCCCAGCCTTGCGCCGATCTCGGTCGTCTCGTTCTTGGGCTCATATCCCCTGTAAAGGGTTCCCCCTGCAGAGAAAATGGTGTCGTCGGACTGGCCGACGTGCCAGTAGCGGACGAAGGGTTCGAGGAATACCGACGACGCGGTCAGCTTCTTTTCGATCCGAACGGCGCCCCGGATGCCGTAGCCCTGGTCCTGATCGTTGGAGATGTCTGGAAAGAGAGGGTTGGCGTCGCTCAGGTCGCTGTACTGCTTGCCGTACCACAGGTAGTCGAACTCGGCCTCCGCCGAAAGGGTCCACCCTTCGGGCAGGATTTTGATCAGTGCAATGCCAACGGGTGTGTAGAAATAATTCGATTCCCGGTTGTAGCCCCGGGCGCCGGTGGAAGTGATCATCCCGGCGGAGTCGTTGCGCAGGAAGCGGTATCCGAGGCCGATATACGGCGTGACGACGAACGTGGGGTCGACGGCGATATCGTACCCCACGAGGCCCCGCAGCTCCGCGTGCCGGTCGGGGATGCCGTCCAGCGTGCCGGAGTTCTCGTAGTCCACCTCGCCGTAGGCGAGAAGCAGGCTCGCCTTGAACATGACCCGGTCATGGTACACGTAAGCGAGGCCGACCCCGAGCATCATCCCCTTTTCGTTCATCACGTCGGGTTCCTTGTATTCCTTGTGGAAGGCCTCGAACCCGATTTCAACGGAGTGGACAGGAAGAATCGGTTGAGGTTTGGCCGGGTCTTCCCTGTTCCGTATCGTGATGATGTCGTCGAATTTCCGCGTCACGACCGACCCGTCGGCGGCCTGAATCCTGATCGTGTGGATGTTCATCTCGAGGATCCTGCCGGTCACCGTCGTTCCGTCTTGGAACCGGACGATTTTGACGATGTCCTGAGCCTGGGCGCTGGAGACCGTTGCAGACGCGAAAGGATAGAGAAGAACGGCCGCAAGGACAATCGGCAGGGCGGCGCGGGACATGGACCTGCTTCTCCTCTTCATCTCTTCGCCCCCTTTGAAGAAATGTGCCGTGCCGTGCGGGTTCATCCGTGAAACGAACATGTCGCAACGCGGCCCGACGTATCGGGCAGGATCAGTTATCCACGAGTGAAAGGCGGAAGTCAAGGGCGAGGACGGAAACCGGGTCCGGGTCTACTTCGGCTTTTCTCCCGTGTCCGGATTCCCCGCATCGACCGTCTCGAGGCTCAGGATCTTCTCCACATTGAAGACCCGCCTGTCCCTGCGTTTCTGGCACCAGGCTTCGAGACCCAGGAACGGGCTGCCCGCGTACTCCATCTCGCCCAGGCGCAGCGGCTTGATGGTCCTGCGGCTCTTGACGTCGGTCCCCTTCAGGTAGACCATCTCCAGGGGGCGCTTCTGCCGGATGGCATCTTCGAGGACGCGAATCTTTTCCTCCAGGGAGAGGGTCTTTGCGGCCTGGTCGTACTGACTGCGGGTGAGGTAGCGGACGACCGCCCAGTCCAGCAGGATGTTCTGCCTGCGCAGGGGCTTGCGAAGGACGATGCCCTCGAGGCTGGTGCACCGCGAGAGGGCCACGTACATCTGCCCCGGGGCGAAAGTCCCCCGGCCCACGTCGATGATGGCCCGCTCGAAGGTCTTCCCCTGGCTCTTGTGGATGGTCACGGCGAAGGCCAGCCTCAGCGGGAACTGGGTGAATCGGCCTACCGACTCCGATTCCAGGCCGCCGTCCTTCAGGGTGAACCGGAAGATCTCCCAGGTGAAGGGAGCGACCTCGACGGTCCCGCCGCCGTTGAGACGGACCCGGATCAACGCGCCCGCCTCGGCATCCTTGACGAAGCCCGTGATCTTCCCGATGGACCCGTTCACCCACCGGCCCCAGGCGTCGTTGTTCAGCAGCATCACCTGGGCCCCCTTCTTGAGCTTCAGCTCCGCCGCCGTCGGCAGGTACTCCCTCCTGAATTCCCCCTCGACGATGCCCGTCGAAGTCCAGGTCCTGCCCTTGAGCTTCCCGATCTGCTCCTCGTTGTAGCGATCGGCCAGATCGTTGGTGCTGGTGAGGTGGATGTAGTACTCGTCGGAGGGGGGCTCGAAGTCGGGGTCGACGCGCGTGTTGAGAAGCGCCAGGTCCTCCTCCGTGACGGTGCGGTTGCGGATGGCGTTGAGCACGTCGATGAAGCGGTCGTCGCGCTGCCGGTAGATCTTCTCGAGCTCGACGAACTCCATCTCGAGGCCCTGGAGGACGCGTGCGCTGAAGAAGTAGGGGCTGCGGTAAAGGGTCTTGAACAACATCCTCTCGGCCGAGCCGACCACGGGCGGCAGCTGGTAGAGATCGCCGATGAAGATCATCTGCAGGCCGCCGAAGGGGGCGTCCTTCTCGGGTCCGTTTGCCCGCAGGAAGGCGTCCACGCAGTCCATGAGGTCGGCCCGCACCATGGAGACCTCGTCGATCACGACGGCGTCGAGCTTCCGGTAGATTCCGGCGCCCTCGCCCCGCAGCTTCTTTTTCGCCGTTTCGGGCGTCACGTCGGGCTTGAACCGGAAGAAGGAGTGGATCGTCTGGCCGCCGACGTTCAGGGCCGCCACCCCCGTCGGGGCCAGGACGGCCACCCGCTTCGCTGTGGTCTCCTTGAAGTGCTGCAGCAGCGTCGACTTGCCGGTGCCGGCGCGGCCTGTGACAAAGACGTGGCGGCTCGTCTCCTCCATCAGCCGCAGCGCCCGCTCGAAGGGCGCGGTGAACTCGAGCGCCAGCCGGGGGGGGATCTGTTCGGGGTTGCTTCCTGATTGAATGGCGGGCTTTCGTGCCATGGGGAGGCATTACTGCGGGGCGGGACGGAAGTCAATACCCCAAATCCAACGATGAGCCGACGTCATCGCGGTGAGCCGAAGCCCCGAGCGCAGCTTGGGGGGGTAGCGTCGGGAGGCTTTCCGACGGTTCCCTTCCCTTCGCAATGACCCATGCAATAAAGCGCCAAGCTTCTTATCGCTGGATTCGGGCAATAGCGAAGTCCGCCTGACGGATTCGCCCGGCCGGGATCAGCCGCTGATTAATGTCAATAATCAGGCCTGACCCCGAGGCTCCCCTTGCGGCCCGCGCCCTGGCCGATCGCCTGGAACGGGCCGTGGGTCTGCTCGGGAAGGTCATCGATCAGACCCGGCGGCGCATCTTGAACAACGAGAAGGTTCCCGCATCCGAGAAGATCGTCTCCTTCTTCGAGGAGCATACGGACATCCTCGTCAAGGGCGGTCGGGACACCCTGTACGGGCACAAGGTGTTTCTTTCCGGCGGCGCCTCGACGCTGATCCTGGATTGCCTGATCGAGCGGGGCAACCCCGCCGACAGCGATCGGTATCGGCCGCTTCTGCAGCGGCACGAAGAGCGCTTTGGGCGCATGCCCCGCCAGGTGGCCGCCGACGGGGGGTTCGCCTCGCAGGACAATCTGCGTTTTGCCAAAGAGCATCAGGTGCGGGATGCCGTTTTTGCCAAGAAGCGCGGCCTGTCCGTTCCGGAGATGGCCAAGAGCCGCTGGGTCTACAAGATGCTGCGCACCTTCCGAGCCGGCATCGAGGCGGGCATCTCGTGCCTGAAGCGGGCCTTTGGCCTGGAGCGATGCAGCTGGTCGGGATGGGGCGGCTTCAAGCAGTATGTCTGGAGCAGCATCGTCTCGTACAATCTGCTGGTGATGGCCCGCATCCGACTGGCCGAGGTCTGATCCGCAGAGACCGCGGCCGCTTTCTTCGCATTCAAGGCGGCGGTGCGTCCTGCTGCGAGAAAAAACGGCGATACGAACTGAAATCCATGCTGTCGCGCAACGGGCAGTGGTGTTTTCATCGGTCTAATCCGCGCCGTTGACTTCCCGGATATCATTCCCGGTGAAAAACCGGGGTTTCCGGATAGGCACTAACTACCTCTTGGTAGCTGTCCCCGGTCCTGCTGGGGGGTTAGTGTGAACATCAAAAACGTCCTTCTTGATCAACTTTTCTACGTCATCGAATTTGCGAATGATGATGTCGTCATCAGGTGTCCAGATTGTGATTGTATCAATATTCATCTGAACAACTTGACCCTGAATAGCGGTGCCATCTCTGAAGATAACCGTCTTAATATCTTGGATCGCATCTGTTTGGGAAAATGCGCTAGTGAAAAAGAGCATGGTGAAAACAACGATGTGAATCTGAACAATCTGTTTAGTCGATACTCGAAAACGAGTTCGGTTCATCATGATGTTCTGTCCCCCGTGATTCTTCGAACTTCGCGTCTCCTGAATAACAATGATCCTGAGGCTGATTCGATAAGAAAGTGTTTACTTGCTTGCCTTCATCCCTGCTGCACCCCTGCCCAGTGCCAACCCATAGTCGCAAGATGATATGATGCTGCTATCTACCGGATTAATGATTCGTGCAGAAACGTATATTCCATATAGAGCTTCACCATATGTGCCGACGACCACAGCTGACGCATTATGATTTTTGCTCACTTCTCGGAGGTCACGACTCAGAAGAAACTCACCCTTCCCCTCTTGCATAAAGACAGATTCCGTTCTGAGTCGCATGTCAATAACCTTAAATCCTCTTTGAGAAAGCCTCGATGATACATGTTCGGCAAGCATTCTTCCTACTGTGGATGATTCCTGCAAATTGTTGATGTCGACGAACGATGCCACTAGAAGGGTGTCATTGTCACCCAAGGGAAGTTTCGCCTTGGATACAAGCGAATCTGCGATAATGTAACCGGATTTTACTAGACCACCTGACAGGACATGTTCCGTAGCAGAAGGAATTGGTGCCTTGCTTTGGCAAACCGCACAACCCATCACTAAAAATGAAGCGAGACAAATGCCAATAGTTATTGTCAAAGTTCTTTTCATATGATCCCCCTTACCGATTTGTAACGTCATACCTGATCGGAGTTAATCTGCTTCTGGGTACTTCATAATGATCTCCGTCCTCGTCGTTTACGTAATATATTCGAGTACCTCGCAGAATTTCGCGCTTGACCTCTTTTTCTCTTTTGTTCAGTTCATAAGTGATAATCATTTCTGTATGCGGTTTGGTGCAATGATCATTGCCCATGTCCCCTGCCACCAAAGACCGAAGAATCTCCCCAAATCCTACAAATATTCCGCTGTGACCGCTTACTCGTTCAGCCTTATGAACAACGCGCTGCACATCCCAGTTAAGTTCAAACGGACAGTTGGGATTTGAGGAAATGGTAAGCCCCTTACTTATGAGTTCCGTCTTCAAAAACGTTTTCATTGCCTGCCCGAATGGTGATGGATCTGCGTTAGATATGAAAAATGCATCTCTGACCTGACATGTGGAATGGAATCCTTGAATTGGGCTTTTCTGATAAAACTCAGGACTGAGGTTCGGTCCTGATCCTGTTGGTGTATCTATGATTTCTGGGCAGACAGCGGATATCACTTGCATGGAAATGTCCTTGGCTAAAAAACGCCAATGCTCGCTAGCCTGCATCCTTTCTTGATACGTCATCGGGTAACTTGCTTCTTTGGGAACTTGCGCACACGACGCTATGAAGACAATTGCCAATAACACCATTATCCTTCGCATACCCGTTCCTCCCTGATAAATGTAGAATTGCAGAATGATCGATAATGAGTTCATGTCTAATGTCCAGATGTTTTCTAAATCCTGAATAAAAAACCCCGCACTCGATTTCGAGTAACGGGGTCTTGTGCATCAGTCGGTCAAGGTTCGGTTCCCATCAGAAGAAGTTGAATGGTTGACTGGTTGAAAAGTCTCTTAGGGAAAAACCTCCGGGAATTTTATTAAGAAGCCTGGATTAAATCCCTTTCTTTCCCCGTTTGTTAAAGGGGGAAGTGTTCAAAAGGAAGAAGATCTTCCCCCTCACCTCCATCCTTTCCCGCCAGGGAAGAGGAATGAAAGGAAGAAGAA
>JAGPKU010000014.1:24454-45591 GCA_018053845.1 Syntrophobacterales bacterium | reverse complement strand
ACGAACATCGTCGATGGATGCAGTCTCATCATGCTCACCGGATCATGGGATCAGCCCCGCAGAGCTCCTGCGGGAAAGCGATTGTATACCGAAAGGGGATTGGCGTGTCAACTGAAACGGCGGGGACGAGGCATCGGGTGACGCGTGCCGTCGGCCGGCCCGATCCGGCCGCTCAATGGAGCTTTTGCTTGTCCGCCTTTTTCTCCGGCTTCTTCTCCGGCCTCGCGTCGGAGACCCGGATCCGTTCCACCGCCACGACGGCCTTCAGGCGCTTGAGGGCGCCCACGACATCGTTGAAGTGCTTCAGGTCCGTCACGTCGAGGTCGAACTCGCAGATCGCCTGCTCCCCGGGGATGGTCTCCACCGTCGCGTGGCTGATGTTGACGTCGTGGGCGGAGATGGCCGTGCTCAGCTCGGCGAGCAGACCCTTCTTGTCCTTGCAGGTCACCCGCACGTGCACGGGGTAGGTGTGCTTCTCCGTGATGTTCCACTGCACGTCCACGATCCGCTCGGGGTCGAAATCGGCGATCATGGGACAGTTGGCCCGGTGGACGCTCATCCCGCGGCCCCGGGAAATGTAGCCCACGATCTCGTCGCCCGGCAGCGGGTCGCAGCACTTGCCGAACCGCACCATGACGTCGTCGATCCCCGTGATCGACACCCCGGTGGCCTCCGGCTTGCGCAGCTTCTTCCAGATCTTCTCGGGCAGCGACTCTTCCTTCTTCTCGGGCTCCTCGGGCAGGTAGCGGTTCACGATCTGCCGGGCCGAGATCTTCCCGTAGCCGATGAGGGCCATGAGGTCGTCGACGTCCTCGATGGAGTACTCCTCGCAGATCCGCTTGAGCTCCTCGGCCTTGAGGATCTGGCTGAGGCTCATCTTGTGCTTGCGGAACTCCTTCTCCAGGATGTCGCGCCCGAGGGCGATGCTCTTGTTGCGCTCCTCCGTCTTGATCCAGGCCTTGATCTTCGAGACGGCCCGGGACGTGACGGCGTGCTTGAGCCAGTCCTTGCTGGGATGGCGCCCCGCCTGGGTGATGATCTCGACGGTGTCGCCGTTCTGGAGCTGGTAGGACAGGGGCACGATGTTGCGGTTCACCCGGGCCCCCACGCACTGGTTGCCCACGTCGGTGTGGATGCTGTAGGCGAAGTCGATGGGGGTGGCCCCCTTCGGGAAGGCCCGCACATCCCCCTGGGGCGTGAACACGTAGACCTCGTCGGGGAAGAGGGCGAGCTTGAGGTTCTTCATGAACTCCCGGGGGTCCTTGAGGTCCTGCTGCACCTCGAAGAGGTCTCTCAGCTTCTGGATCTGCTCCTGGTCGCTTCCCTTGAGCGACCCCCGTTCCTTGTAGCGCCAGTGGGCGGCGATGCCGCCCTCGGCCCACTCGTGCATGTCCCGGGTGCGGATCTGGATCTCGACGCGCTCCCCGTAGGGCCCGATGACCGTCGTGTGGAGCGAGCGGTAGTTGTTCGCCTTGGGCATGGCGATGTAGTCCTTGAAGCGGCCCGGCACGGGCTTCCAGAGCGCGTGGACGACGCTCAGGGCCTCGTAGCACTCCTTCTCCTTGCTGGAATCCAGGATGATGCGGAACGCCAGCAAATCGTAGACCTCGTCGAAGTCGATCCGCTGGGTCTCCATCTTCCGGTAGATGCTGTAGTAGTGCTTCGCCCGGCCCTCGACCTCGCCCTTGAGCCCGAAGTTGGCCATCTCCCGCTGGATGATGCCCTTGACCTCCTGCGTGTAGCGGTCCCGCTCCTCCTTGCGCTTGTCGATCCGCTGCACCAGGTCCTTGTAGGGCTCGGGGTAGAGGTACTTGAAGGCGAGGTCCTCGAGCTCCATGCGGATCCAGTTGATCCCGAGGCGGTTGGCCAGGGGGGCGTAGAGCTCGAGGGTCTCCGTCGCGATGGCGGTGCGCCGCGGCTCGGACTGGAATTCGAGCGTGCGCATGTTGTGGACCCGGTCGGCCAGCTTCACCAGGATGATCCGGATGTCGGCCGACATGGCGAGGATCATCTTGCGGAAGTTCTCCGCCTGCCTCTCCTCGCGGCTCGCGAAGGTGATCTTGGAGAGCTTGGTCAGCCCGTCGACGAGAACGGCCACATCCTTGCCGAAGGCCTCCTCGATCTGGGGCAGGGTCGCCAGGGTGTCCTCGACGGTGTCGTGCAGGATCCCCGTGACGATCGCAGCCGCGTCGAGCTTCATGTCGGCCAGGATGTTGGCCACCTCCATGGGGTGCGTGAGATAGGGCTCGCCGGACAGGCGCAACTGTCCCGCGTGGACCGTGGCCGAGAAGATGTAGGCCTTCTCGATGAGCTCCAGGTCCGCCTGCGTCGCGTATTTCCCGACCTTATCGAGGATGTCCGTTATGCGGATCATTCAGGGCTTTCAACTCTCCCTCGACGATCTCCCGGATCACGCCGGCGGCTTCGGCGACGGGAATCGTCCGGGTCTCGCCCGATCTGCGGAAGCGGATCTCCACATGTCCCGCGGCGAGGCTCTTGGGTCCGATCGTCACCCGGATCGGAATGCCGATGAGGTCGGCGTCGTTGAACTTCACGCCGGCCCTCTCGTCCCGGTCGTCGAGAAGGACCTCGACGCCCGCCGCCTCGAGCGCACGGTAGAGCGTCTCGGCCGCATCGGCGATCTTGGCGTCGTTGACGTTCACGGGAACGACGATCACCTGGAACGGCGCGATGGTCATGGGCCACACGATGCCCCGATCGTCGTGCTGCTGCTCGATGGCGGCCGCCACGGTCCGGCCCACGCCGATCCCGTAGCAGCCCATGATCATGTATTTCTCCTTGCCGTCGCGGTCGAGGAAGGTCGCCTTCATGGCCTTGCTGTACTTCGTGCCGAGTTTGAAGACATGTCCCACCTCGATGCCGCGGGCGAACCGGATGGGCTTCCCGCAGCGGGGGCAGCGGTCGGACTCCTTGATGATCCGCAAATCCGCGAAGGCCGTCACGGTGAAGTCGCGCCCGGGGTTGGCGTTCTTGACGTGGTAGTCCTCACGGTTGGCCCCCATGACGAGGTTGATGCGGTTCATGAGCGAGTAGTCCGCGTAGACGGGGGCCTTGATCCCGATGGCGCCGGCAAACCCCTTGGGGGAGTTCGTCACCTCGAGGACGATGTCGTCGGTGGCCAGCTCCACGGCGTCGGCTCCCAGGTAATTGCGGAGCTTGGCCTCGTTGACCTCCTCGTCGCCGCGGATGAGGACGGCCACGGGTTTGCCGTCGGCCGTGAAGACGAGCGTCTTGACGATGTCCTGGGGGCTCACCTGCAAAAACGCGGAGACCTCCTCGATGGTCCGGACATTGGGGGTGTGGATCGTCTCGAGGGGCTTGAACTGCGCCGGGTCGATCTCCCTCTTCTCGGGCCTGGCGATCTCGGCCTTCTCGAGGTTCGCCGCGTAGTCGCAGGCCGAGCAGAAGGCCAGGGCGTCCTCGCCCGTGTCGGCCAGGACCATGAACTCGTGGGAATACGCCCCGCCGATGTTCCCCGAATCGGCCTCGACGGGTCGGAACCTGAGGCCGATCCGCGAGAAGATCCGCGTGTAGGCCCTGAACATCTTTTCATAGCTCAGGTCGGCGCCCTGCTCGTCGGCATCGAAGCTGTAGGCGTCCTTCATGTCGAACTCGCGGCACCGCATGACGCCGAACCGGGGCCGGACCTCGTCGCGGAACTTCGTCTGGATCTGGTAGAGGTTCCGGGGCAGCTGCCGGTAGGTCTTCACCTCGTTGCGGACCAGGTCGGTGATGACCTCCTCATGGGTGGGGCCGATGCAGTAATCGCGCATGTGGCGGTCCTTGAACCGCAGCAGCTCCTTGCCGTAGAAGCCCCATCGCCCCGACTCCTGCCAGAGCTCCGCGGGCTGGACCGCGGGCAGGTAGACCTCCTGGGCCCCCGCCGCATCCATCTCGTCGCGGATGATCTGCTCCACCTTCTTCACCGTGCGGTACCCCAGGGGCAGCACGGAGTAGATCCCCGAGGTCAGTTTTCGGATCATCCCGGCCCGGATCATGAGCTGGTGGCTGATGACCTCCGCATCCGATGGCACCTCCCGGACCGTGGGCAGAAACATCTGGGAATACCGCATGATCACGTCCCCCTTTCCGATTGCATCCGTTCGATTTCCTCCAGGAGAACCCCGACGAGTTCGTCCTCCTTCACTTTCCGGACCGGTTTGCCGTGCCTGAACAGGATACCGAGCCCCCGGCCCCCGGCGATGCCGATGTCCGCCTCGGCGGCCTCGCCGGGCCCGTTGACGACACAGCCCATGATGGCGATCTTCAGATAGGCCCGCATCCCCGCCAGTTTCCGTTCCACCTCCTCGACGAGGGCCGACAGGTCGATCTCGCAGCGCCCGCAGGTGGGGCAGGCGATGATGTCGGGGCCCACCTTCCGGATGCCCAGGGCCCTGAGGATCCCGTAGGCGATGGTCATCTCCACGACCGGGTCCCCCGTGACGGAGACACGGATCGTGTCGCCGATCCCTTCGTGCAGGAGCGTCCCGATGCCGATGGAGGACTTGATACTCGAGGCCAGCACGCTCCCCGCCTCGGTGACCCCCAGGTGCAGGGGGCAATCGCTGCGTTCCGAGATCATCCGGTAGGCCCGGATCGTCGTGGGCACGTCGGAGGACTTCAGCGAGAGCTTGAACTCCCGGTAGCCGAGATCCTCGATGAACGCGATGCTGCCCAGCGCGCTCTCGACGAGGGCCTCGGCTGAGGGCCCCCCGTGCTTGGCCAGCAGGGCCTTCTCCACCGAACCGGAGTTGACGCCGATGCGCAGGGAGGCCCCCCGGGCCTTCGCCGCGGCGACGATCTCGCGGATTCCGTCCCGCCCCAGGTTCCCCGGGTTGATCCGCACGGCGTCGGCACCGCTCTCCAGGGCGGCGATGGCCAGCTTCCGGCTGAAGTGGATGTCGGCGATGAGCGGGATCCCGATGGCCCTGCGGATGGCCCGGATCGCCCGGGCCGCCTCCTCGTCGAGCACGGCCACCCGGACGATTTCGCAGCCAGCCTTTTCGAGCCGCCCGATCTGCGCGACGGTCCGATCCACGTCCCGGGTGTCCGTGGACGTCATGGACTGCACCGCCACGGGCGCCCCCCCTCCGACGGGGACCGCGCCCACGCGGATCTGCCTCGTCTTTTTCCTTGCGATTGCGGCGGGTTCGCTCATGAATTCACCGGGTTGAAACGCTTCCGACGCCTTCTCCATATCACGAAAAACGAAAAAAGGGCAGGGTCTTGTGAGCCCCGCCCTTACGATCATCAGAAGGCAAGAAACTGAGAAGGCAAGAAGCTCGGCGGGGAGGCAAGCGGACCACGGACCGACGGGTAATCCAACCTTCTCACCCTCCTACCCTCTCATTTTCTCGTCAGGCTGCATAGCCCCGTCAGCGGCCCCTCCAGCAGTACAGGCAGAGGTCCTTCTCCGGCAGGCCGATGGCGTCGATCATCTCGTCGATGGTCAGGTACTTGAGCGAGGTGACGTTGAGGTCCTTGCGGATCCATTCGACCATCTCCCGGTAGGCCTTCGTCTTCGGGTCCAGGTAGGGGGCGATGCTCTCCGGGTCCTTGCCCCGTAGCGTGCGGATCGCGCGCCGCGCGGCCAGCTCCCCCTTCGTGCGCGTCGAGCTGCCGTAGATGCAGGGGAACATCAGCGGCGGGCAGGCCACGCGGAGGTGGATCTCCCGGGCGTCGTTGTCCCAGAGCTTCTTGATCGTGAAATTCTTCAGCTGGGTGCCCCGGACGATGGAGTCGTCGCAGACGACCATGCGGCTGCCCCGGATCACGTCGCGCACCGCGATGATCTTCATCGTGGCCACGAGGTCCCGGATCTCCTGGGAGGGCGGCGTGTAGCTTCGGCCGTAGCCCGGCGTGTACTTCACGAGGGGCCGCTTGTAGGGGATGCCCGATTCCATGGCGTAGCCGACGGCGTGCCCGATTCCCGAGTCGGGGATGCCCGTGACGAAATCCGCCTTCACCCGGTCCTTGCGCGCCAGGGCCCTTCCGCAGCGCTCGCGGGCGATCTCGACCGACTTGCCCTCGTAGTTCGACGACGGCTCCCCGGTGTAGATCCACAGGAAGGCGCAGACCTTCTTCTCGGGCAACGGCGGCCGCAGCGGCTTGATCCCGGAGCGGCTCAGCTTGAGGATTTCCCCCGGCCCCGGGTACATCATCACCTCGTAGCCGAGGTTCTGGAGGGAACTGGCCTCCGTGGCGACGACGTACTCGCCCCTCTTCCCCGTGCCCCCGACGACGAGGGGAAACCGCCCGTGAAGATCCCGGACCGCGTAGATGCCGTCCTCCTTCAGGATCAGCAGGCAGAGGGACCCCTCGACGAGCTTCTGCATGTTCACGATGCCGTCGACGAGGGTCTCGCCCCGGTTGACGAGACGCGCCACCAGCTCCACGGGGTTCACGCCGCCGCCCGCCATCTCGCTGAACGAGACGCCCTGCCGCAGGAGCCCCTCGGCCAGGGAGTCCTTGTTCGTGATGAGGCCGCTGGCCGCGATGGCATAGGTGCCGAACCGGGACCGGACGATCAGGGGCTGGGGCGCCACGTTGTTGATGGAGCCGATCCCCATGGTGCCGCTCATCTCCCGGTAATCGCCGATGAACTTCGACTTGAACTGCGCCTGGCTGATGCTGTGGATCGTCTGGTAGAACCCCCGGTCCCCGAAAATGGCCATGCCGCCGTTTTCGGTCCCGAGGTGCGAATGGTAATCGGTCCCGTAGAACAGGACCTTGGCACAATCCTGGCTGGAAACGACGCCGAACAACCCTCCCATGTTCCCTTTCCTTCCTCGCTGCCTGGGATGCGCCGCGGAGCCCCGCGGCCTACTCGAGCATGGCGACGGCCCGGGCGATCCGTTTCGTGCCCTCGACGATGAGATCCATCGATGTGGCGTAGGAGAGCCGGATGTGATCGTCGTTTCCGAACGCCTGCCCGGGCACGACGGCGACATGGGCCGCCTCCAGCAGGAACTCGCTGAACCCGTTCGAGCCGGTGATCGCCTTGCCCCCGGCCTTCTTCCCGTAGAGGCCGGCCACCCGGGGGAACACGTAGAACGCCCCGGGCGGCGTTGCGCAGGCGATCCCCGGGATTGCGTTGAGCGCCGCGACGATCGTGTCCCGCCGCCTCTTGAACTCCGCCACCATCTTCGGGATGAAGGCCTGGTCCCCCAGGAGGGCCTCGACGGCCGCCTTCTGCACGATCGACGTGGGATTCGACGTGCTCTGGCTCTGGATCTCCGTCATGGCCGCGATCACGTTGTCGGGCCCCGCGGCGTAGCCCATCCGCCAGCCCGTCATGGCGTGCGACTTGGACAAGCCGTTGACGACGATCGTCTTCTCCTTCATCTCCCCGCTGACGTTGGCCATGTTGACGAAAACAAAGCCGTCGTAGAGCACCTTTTCGTAGATGTCGTCGCTCACGACGATGATGTCCGTGCCCGTGAGCACCTCCGCGAGGGCTTTGAGCTCCTCGAGGGTGTAGGCCGCCCCCGTCGGGTTCGAGGGGCTGTTGAGGATGAGGGCCTTCGTCCGTGCGGTGACGGCCTTCCGGAGCTTTTCCGGCGTGAGCTTGAATCCGTCCGCCTCGCTCGTGTCGACGATGACGGGCGTCGCGTCGGCCAGCAGCACGATGTCCGGGTAGGAGACCCAGTAGGGCGCCGGGATGATCACCTCGTCTCCCTGCCCGAAGAGGACCTGGGCCATGTTGAACAGGGTGTGCTTCGCCCCCGTGGACACGACGATCTGGGAGCGCTTGTAGTCGAGGCGGTTGTCCCTGCGCAGCTTCTCGATGACGGCGTCCTTGAGCTCGTCGATCCCGCCGACGGGGGTGTACTTCGTGAACCCTTCCTGGATGGCGCGGATCGCCGCGGCCTTGATGTTGTCGGGCGTATCGAAATCGGGCTCCCCCGCGCCGAAGCCGATGATGTCGCGCCCCTCCTTCTGGAGGGCCTTGGCCTTCATGGTGACCGCCAGCGTCGGCGACGGCCGCAGCACTTTCGTCAGAGGTCCGAGCTTCATGGGCTTACCCCCTTTCGGATCGATCGGCGTATTTTTCCTGCAGCCTCTGGAGGACGATCTCGGGGACGAGCCCGCGCACGGACCCCCCGTGTCCGGCGGCCTCCTTGATGAGGTTCGAGCTGGTGTAGAACCACTTGTAGCCCGTCATCAGGAAGACGGTCTCGATGTCGCGGTTGAGGCGGCGGTTGATGAGGGCCATCTGGAACTCGTACTCGAAATCCGACAGGGCCCGCAGCCCCCGGAGGATGACCTGCGCGCCGGCGTCCCGCACGTAGTTGACGAGCAGCCCCGAGAAGCTGTCCACACGGATGCGCGGGTCGTCCCCCACGACCTGGCGGATCAGGTCCATGCGCTCCTGCACGGCGAAGAGGCCCGACTTGTTCGGGTTGTAGGCCACAAGGATGATGAGCCGGTCGAAGAAGCGAAGACCGCGCTTGATGATGTCGAGATGCCCGTTGGTGATGGGGTCGAACGACCCGGGATAGACCGCCAGTTTCTCCATGCTCCCCTCCCCTTGCGAGATTTCGGATTGCCGTGCAGCTTCCGGGGCCCGGCCCCGGGGGGCTCAGGGCACGCCCGGCTCGGGGCCGTCCCCCTCCGACGGCCTGAGAAAACTCAGCGCCGTATCGCCGTAACGGCGGCTGTCCTCCACTTGGTATCCCTCGCGCCGCGCGCGCAGTTCGTCCCGCACCGAATGTTGAACGACGAGAACCCCTCCCCGGGCCAGCAGCCCCAGGGATCGAACCAGCCGAAGGGTCGCGCCGATCGCGCCTGCCCCGTAAGGCGGATCGGCGAAGATGATGTCGAAGCGTTCCCCCCGCCGGCCCAGCAGCCTCAGGGCCCGGTCGACGGGGCACTCGGTCACCTCGATGTCCGGCACGCCGTCCTCACCGGCGGGCCTGTTGAGAAAGCCGCATCGCCCGATGTTCGTCCGGATGGCCTGTGCACAGGCACGGTTGCTCTCCACGAGGAACACCCGCGTGGCCCCTCGGCTCGCGGCCTCGAGCCCGACGCCGCCCGCGCCCGCGAACAGGTCGAGAAACCGCCGTCCCTCGACGGACAGGATGTTGAACAGGGATTCCCTCACCCGATCCGTCGTCGGCCGGAGGACGTTCGCCCTCGGCGCGACCAGGACCCGCCCCTTCGCCTTCCCCGCGATGATGCGCATGTGAATCCAGGCATCAGGCATGGGGCAATGGGCATCCGGGTTGAAAAGGAATTCCGCTCCGTTTCCCAACGCCTGGTGCCTGTCGCCTTGTGCCTGTTATTTCAAATACTCCCTCGCGTAGATCTCGGCGATCTGGATCGCATTGAGGGCCGCCCCCTTGCGCAGGTTGTCCGAGACGACCCAGAGGTTGATCCCGTTCGGGATCGACTCGTCCTCGCGGATCCGGCCCACGTAGGTGGCGTCCTTGCCCGCGGCATGGATGGCCAGCGGGTACTCCCTCTTGGCCGGGTCGTCGACGACGACGACGCCGGGGGCCTTCCGCAGCAGCTCCCTCACCTCGGCCGCGGTGATCTTCCGCTCCGTCTCGATGTTGACCGATTCGGAGTGGGCGCGCAAGACGGGCACGCGCACCGTCGTCGCCGTGACGGCGATGGATTCGTCGCCGAAGATCTTCTTCGTCTCCCAGACCATCTTCATCTCTTCCTTCGTGTAGCCGTTCTCGAGGAAGATGTCGATCTGGGGCAGGCAGTTGAAGGCGATCTGGTAGGGGTAGACCTTCGCCACGGGCTCCTTGAAGCTCAGCAGGGCTCGCGTCTGGTCGATGAGCTCGTCCATGGCCTTCTTGCCCGTCCCCGAGACGGACTGGTACGTCGATACGACGATCCGCTTGATGCGCACCGCGTCGTGGATGGGCTTCAGGGCCACCACCATCTGGATCGTGGAGCAGTTCGGGTTGGCGATGATCCGGCGGTTCTTGTAGTCGGCGATCTTCCCGGGGTTCACCTCGGGCACGACGAGCGGGATGTCCGGCTCGTAGCGGAACGCCGCCGTGTTGTCGATGACGACGCAGCCGGCCTTCGCCGCGAAGGGCGCGAACCTCTGGCTGACGCTCCCCCCGGCGGAGAAGAGCCCGATCTCGATGCCCTCGAAGGAATCCTCCTTCAGCACCTGCACGGGGTAGGCCTTGCCCTTGAACTCGAGCTCCTTGCCGATCGAGCGCTCCGAGGCCAGCAGCCTCAATTCGCCCACGGGAAAATTGCGCTCTTCGAGAATGCTGATCATTTCGTTCCCCACGGCGCCGGTGGCGCCGACGACGGCAACACGGTACGTTCTCATGAAATCCGACTCCTCCTGTGTTGATCGACCCGCGACCCGGAGTGCTTTCGCGCCCGGCTCCGCGGCGGCCGCTCAGGGCGCCGACTCCGATTTCGTTTCCGTTTTGATCTCCCCCGCCCCCGTCGGCTGGTCGCCCTTCGCCGGACCGAAGAGGCGCCGGATCATCCTCAGGACCCACCACACGGGCCCCGAGGCGGCATAGCTGACGGCGAAGGTGAAGATCATGATCTGCGGCTCCGCCAGGACGATGATCATCAGGATGACGGCCAGCACGACGGTCATGAAGGGCTCCCGGCTGAGGAAGTGCAGGTCCTTGAAGCTGTAAAACTTGATGCTGCTCACCATCAGGAGCGAAAGCGCGACCATCCCGACCAGGACGGCCGCATGCGGGAATGTCCCCTCCCCGCCCAGGTAGAAGTAGAGCATCACCGTCGAGGCGACGACGATGGCCGCCGCCGGGATGGCCAGGCCGTTGAAGTAGCGGCTGTCGATGACGCCGATCTGCACGTTGAACCGGGCCAGCCGCAGGGCCCCGCAGGTCGTGAACAGGGCCGCCGCGAGCCACCCCCACTTCCCGAAGGCGCTCAGCGACCAGGTGTAGGCCAGCACGGAGGGCGCCACGCCGAAGGCCACCAGGTCCGCCAGCGAGTCGTACTCCACGCCGAACCGGGACGTCGTGTGGGTCATGCGGGCGATTCGCCCGTCCAGGCCGTCGAGGATGAGCGAGATGGGGATGGCGAAGGCCGCGTGGATGAAGTTGCCCTGGATCGAGGCGATGATCGCGTAGATTCCCGCGAAGAGGCTGGCCGTCGTGAAGAGGTTGGGCAGGATGTAGATCCCCTTCTTCATCCGGTCCTTCCGGAAGAATTTTTCCCGCCGGATGAAGCGGTCTCTCTTGAAGCTCTTGTTCATCACAGGACCCCCAGGGGTGTTTCCCCGGCACGCACCTTCTGGCCCGTCTGCACGAGAACCTTCGAATCGAGCGGCAGGACCACCTCGAGCCGCGAGCCGAAGCAGATCAGCCCGAACCGCTGCCCCCGGGCCACCTCCATGCCCTCCCCGATCCAGCAGACGATGCGGCGCGCGATGAGCCCCGCGATCTGGATCGTGAGGAACGCCTTGCCTTCCGCCGTCCGGATCAGGACGGTGTTCCGTTCATTGTCCGCGGAGGCCTTGTCCAGGTCGGCCGAGAGGAATTTGCCGGCGTGGTACTCGATCTTCTCGACGCGCCCGGCATGGGGGATGCGGTTGACGTGCACGTTGAAGACGTTCATGAAGATGCTGACCTTGCGGTGTCCGCCCGTCAGCGGGCCGTCGAGCTGCACCTCCTCGATCTTCAGGACCCTCCCGTCGGCCGGCGAGACGACCAGCCCCGGCCCCTCGGGAATCGTCCGCCGGGGATTGCGAAAGAAAAAGAGGACGAACAGCATGGCCGCACACGCGACGGCGGCGAGTCCCTTGAGTCCGATCCAGGACAGGGCGACCGACAGGAGCCCGAGCCCGACGACGAACGGGATCCCTTCCCGCACGATGTATCCGTCGTGTCTGTCCATGAACGCCCCGGCCCCCCGTCGCTCAGGCGCTCTGCCTGTACTTGGCGAGAATCGCGTAAATCCGGTCCTTGCTGGCCAGCTTCATCTTCTGCAGCGTTTTCTTCTCCATCTCCTCCTGCGCGCTGAGGTAGATCCGCCTGTTGAAATCCTCGAGCGCGGCCTCGAGCCTCCGGTGATCCTCGACGTGTTTCCGCAGCTCGCCGTCCTGCCCGATGTGTCGCTCGATGAGCAGTTCGTCGGTTCGTTCCATACCCTCCTCCCGGTCCTGCGAAAGAGACCTGCTTATACCATAAACGCCCCGGGCAATGTAGCGAAAATTGCATCGCCGCGGTCCTCCGGGGCCCTCGGGGTCAGGGCTTTCCCTCGAGCCGGATCTCGGCCTCGGACCGCCGGAGGTAACGGGGCACGAAGGTCGCCGGATCCAGGGTCTCGCCCCGCAGTCCCTTCCTGCGTCCGATCAGCGCCACGCTCGAGGCCCGCACCGATTGCAGGTTCGGGGCCGCGAAATGGGTGAGGCCCTCCGGCCTGGCCGCGATGCAGCCCGCCGCCGCCGTCAGCCCGTCGCCCAGGAAGAGGGTGTCCCCCTCGGCACGCCCGACGATCTCGGCGGGGGCGCCGATCCGTTCCTCCATCAGCGCCTCGGGAAACCCCTCCCCGTCGGCCCGGTACAGCGCCCCGTAGACCTCGCCCTTGCGGGCGTCGAGCAGGGGACAGACGAGCCCCGGGAAGCCCGCGGCGTTGTAGGCGAGCGCCTCGAGGGTGGAGACGCCGACGACGGGGACGGGCGTCCCCGCCGCGAGGGCCAGTCCCTTCACGGTGCTCGCGCCGATGCGCAGACCCGTGAAGGAGCCGGGCCCCACGGTCAGCGCGATGAGGCCCACGTCCCCGATGTCGAGGGCCGCCAGCCGGAGGCCCCGTTGAAGGGCGGGCAGCACCGTCTCGGAATGATGGACGGGCAGCTGAAAGAAATACTCGGCGACAACCCGCTCATCGTCGAGCAGGGCGACCCCCGCCGTTTTCGTCGCCGTGTCGATGGCCAGTGTGATCATGTGCGTTCGTCACTCCCCGAAGATCCGCATGATGTCGTTGTAGAACACGAAGATCATGAGCATCACCAGGATGAAGAACCCCACCTGCTGGGCCCGCTCCCGCCACCGGATATTGACCTCCCTGCCGGTGACGAGCTCGATGAGGAAAAACAGCAGGTGCCCGCCGTCCAGCACGGGGATGGGGAACAGGTTCAGCACGGCCAGGTTGATGCTCAGCAGCGCCATGAAGAAGACGAAATTCAGGATGCCCTTCTTGACGTGCGCCCCCGCCATCTGGGCGATCGCGATGGGCCCGCCCAGGGAGTCCGGAGAGACGACGCCCTGGACCATCTTGACGATGCTGATGACGGTGAGTTCCGTGATGTTCCACGTCTGCTCGACCCCCGACCACAGCGCCCGGAAGGGGTTCTGGCGGTCGATGAAGGTGTTCTTCGACGCCCCGACGCCGATCTTCCACGTGTCCGTGTCTTCGCCGAAGATGTTCTTGCCCCGGGTCATCTCGGGCTTGACGCGCAAATCCTGCTGCGCCCCGTCCCTCTGGATTCGCACGACGAGCTCCCGGCCCTTGCTCGCCGCGACCGTCTCCGCCAGCTCGCCCCAGCGGACCACGGCCCGGCCGTCGATGGCGACGACGGTGTCCCCGGGGCGGATCCCGGCGGCCTCCGCGGGCGAGCCCGCCTGGATGCTGCCGATCTCCGCGGTGAGGCTCGGCACGCCCACCATGTAGATGACCGCAAAGGCCAGGACGGCGAAAAGGAAATTGAACAGGGGGCCGGCGATCACGATCGCGATCTTCTTGAGCACATGCTGCTTGACGAACGAGCGCCTCTCGTCGACGGGCGACACATCGTCGGTGTCCGATTCGCCCAGCAGCTTGACGTATCCCCCCAACGGCACGAGCGAGATCATGTACTCCGTTTCCCCGACCTTTTTCCCGATCAGCCTGGGGCCGAACCCCAGCGAGAACTTGAGCACGCCCACCCCGAGGGACTTGGCCAGCAGGAAATGCCCCAGCTCGTGGACGAAAATGAGGACTCCCAGCAGGACGATGACCGATACGACGTTGATGCCCATGGCAATGTCACCCTGTTCCTTTTTTCATGATGTCCTCCGCCTGCCGCCGCGCCCAGGCATCGGCCGCCAGGACGGTCTGCAGGGAGGACAGGGTCTCGGGCGCATGCCGGGACATGACGTCCTCGATGACCCGCGCGATGGCCGTGAACGGGATCCGTCCTTCCAGGAACGCATGGACGGCCGCCTCGTTGGCCGCATTCATGACCGCCGTCATGGTGCCTCCCGCCCGGCCCGCCTCGTATCCCAGCCTCAAGCAGGGGAACCGCTCGACATCGGGAGGCAGAAACTCCAGACGTCCGGCGCCGGCCGGGTCGAAGGGGGGGAATCCCCCCGGTTTCCTCTCCGGGTAGAAGAGGGCATAGGAGATGGGTCCCCGCATGTCCGGGACGCCCAGCTGCGCCAGGACGGAGCCGTCGATGAATTCCACGAGGGAGTGCACGATGCTCTGCGGGTGCATGACCACGTCGATCCGCCCGTAGTCGATCCCGAAGAGCCATCTCGCCTCGATCACCTCGAGCCCCTTGTTCATCATGGTGGCCGAGTCGATCGTGATCTTCCTGCCCATGGCCCAGTTCGGGTGCCTCAGCGCGTCCGCCACGGTCACCTGCTCCATCTCCTCCCGGCCCGTGCGCAGGAACGGCCCGCCCGAGGCGGTCAGGATCACGCGGCGCACGCTGCCGGCCGGGCTGCCCTCGATGCACTGGAACACCGCGCTGTGTTCGCTGTCGACCGGGATGAGCCGGACCCCCTTCGCACGCGCCCTCTCCACGACGAGGGGCCCGGCCGTCACCAGGGTCTCCTTGTTGGCCAGGGCCACGTCCTTGCCCGCCTCGATCGCCTCGAGGGTGGGGACCAGACCCGCCGCACCGACGATGGCCGAGAGCACGAGCTCGGCGGCCGGGGCCGCCGCGACGCGCCGGCAGCCTTCCTCACCCCACAGGACGGGGATCCCATCGCCGGGGCCGAGCCTCTCCTTGAGCCTGCGGGCATGCTCCTCGTCCGCGACGGAGACGAACTCCGGGCGGAAACGGCGGACCTGCTTGCTCAGCCGCTCGATGTTGCGGCCGGCCGCCATGGCGACGACTTCGAGCTGTCCCGGGTTCTTCGACACCACGTCGAGGGCGCTCACCCCGATCGACCCGGTCGAGCCCAGGATGGCGATCTTTTTCACGTCAGCACGTACGTCCTGTAGTAGTAGACCCAGGGCACGATGAACAGCAGGCAGTCGAGCCGATCCAGGATCCCGCCGTGACCCGGCAGGATCGTGCCGGAATCCTTGGCCCCCGACGCCCGCTTGATCAGCGACTCGAACAGGTCCCCCAGCTGGCCGATGATCCCCCCCGCAAGCCCGATGACCGCGACGTGCGCAGCCGGCACGTCGGGAAGGAGGAAATGCCGGTAGACCAGGCACCCCGCGACACTGCCCGCGGCAAGCCCCAGGAGGCCCTCCACGGTCTTCCCGGGGCTGACGCGGGGCATGAGCTTGCGCCTCCCGAAGGTCCTGCCCACGTAGAAGGCGGCGATGTCGCCCGAGAAGGCCAGGACGATCACGAAGAAGATCCAGAGCACCCCCCTGTCGCCGCCCCGCAGCAGGATGAAGTGGGCAAGCAGGACGGGCAGGTAGAGATAGCCCAGCGCATAGCGGGCGACGGGACCCAGATCGAGGGCGCCTTCCCTCGCGTCGAAGAGGGTGAGGATGAAGACCAGCAGGGTCGAGAGGACCGTGACGGCCAGCAGCGCCGCGGTGCCGGCCGCGGCGGCGGCGAGCGGCGCCAGGAGGCCGAACCCCAGCAGGGCACGCGGCAGGGCCGCGCCCGCCACCCCGTAGACGAGGCGGTTGTACTCGAGAACGGCAACGGCGGTGATGAGCACGATGAGGCCCGCGAACACCGCTTCCGAACCGAAATAGATGGCGGCGAAGAGAAGGGGGACGGCGACGATGCCCGTCACCCACCGCTTGGCGTGCGAGCCGGTCATGATCGCCTCTTCGGCAGCTGGTCGCTGGTCAGCCCGAACCGCCGCTCCCGTTTCTGATACTCGACGATGGCCTCGATGAGATGCTCTTCGCGAAAATCGGGCCACAGGGTCTCCGTGAAATAGAACTCCGTGTAGGCCACCTGCCAGAGGAGGAAGTTGCTCAGGCGGTACTCGCCGCTGGTCCGGATGAGCAGATCGGGCTCCGGGATCCCCTTCGTGTGCAGATAGCCCGCGAAACGCTCTTCCGTGATGGCCGAGGATTCGACGGCGCCCCGCCGCACGTCTTCGGCGATCTTGCGCACCGCCTGGAGGATCTCGTCGTGGCTGCCGTAGTTCAGGGCGAGGATCAGCGTCATGGCCGTGTTGTCGGCCGTTTTCGCGATGGTCGCGTCAAGGGTCTCCAGCACCCGGGCGGGCAGCGCAGCCGTCTCGCCGATGGTGAGCAGGCGGATGTTGTTCTTCATCATGGTCTCGAGCTCGGATCGCAGATAGCGCTCAAGCAGCGTCATGAGGGCCCGGACTTCCCGCTCGGGGCGGCTCCGGTTTTCCGAGGAAAAGGCGTACAGGGTGAGATAGGGGATCCCGAGCCTTCGGCAGGACTCGACGACGCTCCGCACCGATTCCGTCCCTTTTCGGTGGCCCGCAATACGCCCCAGGGAGTGCTTCCGGGCCCACCGTCCGTTTCCGTCCATGATGATGGCGATGTGGCGCGGCAGATTGGTTTTGTCGAGTTGATCCATTCAGGCTCTATACATCGATTTTCAATGATGAATTTCCGCTTGACTATCACAGCCTGGCGACATTTTCAAGGGATGTTTCTCCCGCCCGCGGCGCTGCAAAAAAGAAGGAGCCCGGGGGCTCCTTGCCTTTTCTTCAATCTCCTGTCGCCAGGTCAAGACGTTCTGCCGGCGGATCGATCAACCAGGCCCGCATGCATGGTCTGTAGGACCGGGCTTCAGATTTCCATGATTTCCTTTTCCTTGGCCTGCAGGGCCCTGTCGGCCTTCTCGATGAAGTCGTCGGTGACCTTTTGGACCTCGGCCTGCAGCCTGAAGAGCTCGTCCTCGGCGATATCGCCGTCCTTCTTCAGCTTTTTGAGCTCCTCGTTGGCGTCGCGGCGCAGGTTGCGCAGCTTCACCTTGCCCTCTTCGGCCATCTTCCGCACCACCTTCACCAGCTCCTTGCGCCGCTCCTCGGTGAGGGCCGGGATGTTGATACGGACAATCTTGCCGTCATTGACGGGGGTGAGGCCGAGTTCGGATTTCTGGATGGCCTTCTCGATACTCGGGATCACGCTCGCGTCCCAGGGGGAAATCTGGATCAGCCGACTCTCGGGAACGGACAGCGAGGCCACCTGATTGAGCGGCGTGGGGACCCCGTAATAGTCCACCTTGATCCCGTCCAGGAGGGCCAGCGAGGCGCGCCCCGTCCTGAGCTTTCCGAAGGACTTTTCGAGAAACTTGATGCTCTTGTCCATGTTGTCTTTCATTTCGGAAAAGACCAGGTCGGTCATCTCGCTCATGTCATCCTCCCACGGTGGTTCCGATGGATTTCCCGCATATGACGGCCTTGATGTTGCCCTTCCTCGCGATGTTGAAGACCCGGATCGGGATCCCGTTTTCCCGGCAGAGGGATATGGCGGTTGCATCCATCACTCGAAGGTTTTTCGCCAACGCCTCGGTGTAGCTGATGTTTTTGTACATCTTCGCGCCGGCTTGCTTCACGGGGTCCCTGTCGTAGACCCCGTCGACCTTGGTCGCCTTGAGGATGACGTCGGCCTCGATCTCCGCGGCCCGCAGCGCTGCCGCCGTGTCCGTCGTGAAATAGGGATTCCCCGTCCCGGCGGCAAAGATGACCACCCTGCCCTTTTCGAGGTGCCGGGAGGCCCTGCGGCGGATGAAGGGCTCGGCCACCTCCCGCATCTCGATGGCCGTCTGGACCCGGCATCGGACCCCCATGCCTTCGAGGACGCTCTGCAGGGCGAGGCTGTTGATCACCGTCGCGAGCATGCCCATGTAATCGGCCTGGGTCCGCTCCATGCCCCGGGCGCTGCCCTCGATGCCGCGGAAGATGTTGCCGCCGCCGATCACGACCCCGATTTCGACGCCCATCCGGACCACGTCCCGGATCTCGCCGGCGATGGCCTGGACGACCGCCGGGTCGATGCCGAAGGATCGCCCCCCCATGAGCGCCTCCCCGCTGAGCTTGAGCAGGACCCGCCTGTATGCCGCTTTGGCAGCCGCCGCCATGTCTCCGACGTCCCTCCCCTGTCGCCGCTTTTCGGCCGGACCGGGTTACAGCGCGTTGTCGGCCGCCTCGTCGCCGCCGAGCTGGTAGCGGACGAACCGCCTGACGAGAATGTTCTCCCCCGTTGCGGCGATCGAGGCCTTGATGAGGTCCTCGACGGTCATGGCGGTGTCCTTGATGAACTTCTGCTTGAGGAGACAGACCTCCTCGTAATACTTCTTGAGCTTGCCCTCGACGATCTTGTCGGCGATCTTCTCGGGCTTGCCCTCGGCGATGACCTGCTTGCGGTAGATGTCCTTCTCCCGCTGCAGCACGGCCTCGGGGACATCCTCGGGCTTGACGTAGAGGGGGTTCATCGCGGCGATGTGCATCGCGAGATCGCGGGTGAGATTCTTGAAGTTCTCCGTCTTGGCGACGAAGTCCGTCTCGCAGTTCACCTCGATCATGACGCCGACCTTCCCGCCCATGTGGATATAGGACGTGATCAGGCCGTCCTTCGTGGCGCGGGACGATTTCTTCGTGGCCGCCGAGAGGCCCTTCTCACGCAGAAAGTCGACCGCCTTGTCGAAATTGCCGTTCGATACCTTCAGGGCCTCCTTGCAGTCCATGATGCCGGCGCCCGTTTTCACCCTCAGCTCTTTTACGAGATCCGCTGCGATTTCCAATGGTCCAGTACCTCCTCGTCGTCGGGATGGGTTTTCGTGTCCGGTTCAGCCTGCGGGCTGTTCCGCGCCCGCTTCCGTGCCCTTGAGTTCGACGCTTTCGGGCACGTCCGTCTCGACCGCTTCCTCCGCCTTCGCCTCGGGGGGCGGCGTCTTGTCGCTCTGCGCCTGGATCTTCTCATCGAATTTCTGCTTGCCCTCGAGGACGGCATCGGCGATCCGGGCCGCGAAGAGCTTGATCGCCCGGATGGCGTCGTCGTTGCCGGGGATGATGTAATCCACCACGTCGGGGTCGCAATTGGTGTCCACGATGGCCACGACGGGGACCCCGAGCTTGCGCGCCTCGTGGACCGCGATGTCCTCCTTCTTGGGGTCGACGACGAAGATGGCTGCAGGGGCACCCTTCATCCGGCGGATTCCGCCGAGCACCCGGTCCAGCTTCGCCCGTTCCTTCTGGTACAGAAGGATCTCCTTCTTCGGGAAGACGTTCACCGACTCGTCGGCGAACATCGCATCGAGTTCGTTCAGGCGGTCGATCCGCTTCTTGATGGTCGAAAAGTTGGTGAGCATGCCGCCCAGCCAGCGGTAGTTCACGTAGGGCATCCCGCAGCGTTCGGCCTCCTCCCGGATGGATTCCTGGGCCTGCTTCTTCGTGCCCACGAAGAGGATCTCGCCGCCGTCGGCGACGGTGTTGACCACAAAGCTGTAGGCCCCCTTGAACATCTCGACCGTCTGCTGGAGGTCGATGATGTAGATGCCGTTGCGGGCTCCGAAAATGTAGGGTTTCATCTTGGGGTTCCACTTGTTGGTCTGATGACCGAAGTGGACACCCGACTCGAGCAGCATCTTCATCGATACGGTGGACATGGGATTCTCCTTCCTGTTTGATTCCTCCACCCCTTCAACCCGGCGGGGAACTCTTCTTGCGAAGAGCAACAGGCCCGCCGATCCGAGGGTGTGAGTGATAGAACGGGTTTAGTTAGCACAATCAATACTGTTTGGCAAATAAAAAATGGCAAAAGGCCAAGGGCAAACGGCAAAAGGGACCCGATAGAAATCTTCCCGGTTCCCTTTTGCCTTTCGCCCTGGGCCTCCTTGGCCTCCCGCCTTCAACCTTTCGCCGTCAGCCCTCGGCCTTATGCCTTATGCCTCATGCCTTTCGCCTGTCTTCACGTCGTATAATGGGCATTGATCTTCACATAATCGAGGGTCAGGTCCGAGCTGTAGACCCGGAAACTCTTGGACCCCTGGCCGAGTTTCAGGACGACCCGGATCTGCTCCTTCTTCATCACCTCGGCCAGCTCCTTCAGGTGGCTCGAAATGCCCTGACCCTGCCGGAAGAGCGGCAGCCCGTCGAAGGTCAGCTCGACGGCTGTCGGATCGAGCGCCACGCCGGCGGCCCCCGCGGCCGAGAGGATCCGGCCCCAGTTCGGGTCCCCGCCGTAGAACGCCGTCTTGACCAGGTTGGAGCGGGCGATCTGGTAGGCGACGCTCCTGGCGTCCCCGGCCGTCTTGGCCCCCTCGACGACGATCTCGATCAGTTTCGTCGCCCCCTCGCCGTCGCGCACGATCATCTTGGCCAGCTCCGTCAACGCGCCGGTGAGCAGGTCCGCGAACACGGCGTAGTCCCGTGTCGACGTGCGGATCCTGCGGTTGCCCGCCAAGCCGTTTGCCAGGAGAAGGACCGTGTCGTTGGTGCTCATGCACCCGTCGACGCTGATGGCGTTGAAGCTCCGATCCACCGCCTCCCGGAGCGCCCTCTTCAGGGCCGCATCGTCGACGTCGGCATCGGTCAGGACGAAGGACAGCAGTGTCGCCATCCCGGGCTCGATCATGCCCGCACCCTTGGCGATCCCGCAGATGCAGACATCGGTCCCGCCGACGGCCCCTTCCCGGTACTGGATCTTCGGGTAACGGTCCGTGGTCATGATGGCCTCGGCCGCCTCGGGGATCCCGCCCGGCGAGAGCCCCTGGACGAGACGGCTGACGTTGCCCGCGACCTTGTCGATCGGCAGCCTGCGCCCGATGACGCCCGTCGAGGCCACGAGGACCTGCGCCTCGTCGATCTGCAGGGCCCCGGCGCAGAAGCGGGCCATCTTCACGGCATCCTGATAGCCTTCCTCCCCGGTGGCGGCGTTGGCATTGCCGCTGTTGACGATGACGGCCCTCGCGGCGCCGCCCCGGATGCGCTCCATGTCCAGCAGCACCGGGGCCGCCTTGAAGACGTTCGTCGTGAAGACGCCGGCGGCCTTCG
>JAGPKU010000014.1:0-24354 GCA_018053845.1 Syntrophobacterales bacterium | reverse complement strand
GTGGCGGCGTTGGCATTGCCGCTGTTGACGATGACGGCCCTCGCGGCGCCGCCCCGGATGCGCTCCATGTCCAGCAGCACCGGGGCCGCCTTGAAGACGTTCGTCGTGAAGACGCCGGCGGCCTTCGACGGCACCTCGGAATAAAGGAGCGCGAGGTCCTTGCGCCCGTCCTCCTTAATCCCCGCCGCGATCCCCGCGGCCTGGAATCCCGGAACCTCGAATTTCTGCTCATCCTTCGCCATTTTTCTTTCGCCTCTTGGTCTTGCATGGAGCCTGATGCCCGATGCCTGATGCCTATTTGCCGCAGCACTTCTTGTACTTCTTCCCGCTTCCGCAGGGGCACGGATCGTTGCGGCCGACCTTCTGCGCCGACTCCCGCTTGACCTGCTTCACGGGGGCCCCCGCCGTGCCGTGCGTCATGACCACGTCGCGCTGTGTCCGGTCCCGCAGCCCCTCCACCTCTTCCTCCCGCTGGATCTGCACGAGGGAGAGCTTCTGGAGGGTGTCCTGGCGGATGCGGTACATCATCTCCAGGTACATCTCATAGCCTTCCTTCTGGTACTCCCGGACGGGGTCCTTCTGGCCGTAGCCCCTCAGGCCGATGCCTTCCCGGAGGTGATCCATCCCCAGCAGGTGATCCTTCCAGAAGGTGTCGATGGACTGCAGCATGATCACCTTCATCAGGTAATCCCAGAGGGGCTTGCCGAAATTGGCCTCCTTCCGGCGGAGGTGATCCAGGACGGCGTTGCGGATCTCGTCCCGGATCCGCTCCGGCCCCCCGACCTCGCGGCCGGCCTCGCCGAAGCGCAGCCTGAGCGAAAAGAGCTGGAAGAGCATATCGTCGAGGCCCTTGAGGTTCCACTCTTCGGGGTGCTGCTTTTCGTCGACGTATTCCCCGACGGTGGTCTCGACGACCTCGTCGAGCATCTCCTCGAGCATGCCCCAGAGGTCCTCCCCCTTCAGGACGGCCTTGCGCTGCTCGTAGATGGCCTCGCGCTGGACGTTCATCACGTTGTCGTATTCGAGGAGGTGCTTGCGGATGTCGAAGTTGTGGGCCTCCACCCGCCTCTGGGCCGCCTCGATCTGCCGGGTCAGCAGGTTGGATTCGATCGGCTGGCCTTCCTCCATGCCGATCCGGTCCATGATCGATCCGATGCGCTCGCCCCCGAAGATCCGCAGCAGGTCGTCCTCCATGGACAGGTAGAAGCGCGAGGACCCGGCGTCGCCCTGGCGCCCCGAGCGGCCCCGGAGCTGGTTGTCGATCCGGCGGCTCTCGTGCCGTTCCGTGCCGAGGATGTGCAGACCGCCCAACTGCGCGACCCCCTCGCCGAGCTTGATGTCGGTGCCGCGGCCCGCCATGTTCGTCGAGATCGTGACGGCCCCGCGCTGACCGGCCTGGGCGATGATCTCCGCCTCGCGCTCGTGGTGCTTCGCGTTGAGGACGTGGTGTTTCACCCCCTGGCGGCTGAGCATCGCGCTGAGCTTCTCCGATTTCTCGATGGAGATGGTCCCGACGAGCACCGGCCGGCCCTGCCTGTGCAGCTCCTTGATCTCCTCGATGGCGGCCTCGAATTTCTCGCGCTCCGTCCGGTAGATCACGTCGGGGTGGTCCGTGCGGATCATGGGCATGTTCGTGGGGATCACGATGACCTCGAGACCGTAGATTTCCTGAAACTCGGCCGCTTCCGTGTCGGCCGTGCCCGTCATGCCCGCCAGCTTCTCGTACATCCGGAAGTAGTTCTGGAAGGTGACCGACGCGAGCGTCTGGTTCTCCCGCTCGATCTTGACCCCTTCCTTGGCCTCGAGGGCCTGGTGGAGGCCCTCGCTGTAGCGGCGGCCGGGCATGAGCCGGCCCGTGAACTCGTCGACGATGAGCACTTCGCCGTTCTTGACGACGTAGTCCACATCGCGCTTGAAGAGGCTGTGGGCCTTGAGGGCCTGGTTGACGTGGTGCAGCAGCTCGATGTTGCGCGGGTCGTAGAGGTTCTGCACCTTCAGGGCCTTCTCCACCCGGGCGACGCCTTCCTCGGTCAGGACGACGGTGCGCGCCTTCTCGTCGATGGCGTAGTCCTTCTCGCGCCTCAGGCCCGGGATGATCTGATTGATCCGGTAATACTTGTCCGTCGACTCCTCGGAGGGGCCCGAGATGATCAGCGGGGTCCTCGCCTCGTCGATGAGGATGCTGTCGACCTCGTCGACGATCGCGTAGTGGAAGTCCCTCTGGACGTAGTCCTCGAGGGCGAATTTCATGTTGTCGCGCAGATAGTCGAACCCGAACTCGTTGTTCGTCCCGTAGGTGATGTCGGACGCGTAGGCCCTGCGCCGCTCCTCGTCGGTGAGGCCGTGAACGATGACGCCGACGGAGAGGCCCAGGAAATTGTAGATGGGGCCCATCCAGGCCGCGTCGCGCCTGGCCAGGTAATCGTTCACCGTGACGAGATGGCAGCCCCGGCCGGTCAGGGCGTTGAGGTACAGGGGCATGGTGGCCGCGAGCGTCTTGCCCTCGCCCGTTTTCATCTCGGCGATCTTGCCCTCGTGCAGCACGATCCCCCCGATGAGCTGCACGTCGAAGGGGCGCATCCCCACGGTCCTCCGGGCGGTCTCGCGGACGACGGCGAAGGCCTCCGTCAGGATGTCGTCGAGGGTCTGCCCGCCTGCGAGCCTCTCCTTGAACTCGGCCGTCTTGGCCTTGAGCTGCTCGTCGGTGAGCCGGCGGATGCCGTCCTCAAGGCGGTTGATCTCGTCCACGAGGGGCGCGATCCGCTTCAGCTCCCTTTCGTTCTTGGTCCCGAACAGCTTCTGGATGAATTGCAGCATGGCTCCGCCTAAAAAAAACCCGGTAAGCCCTTACCGGATTCTTGAATAGTATACCCTATTCTTTCGCAAAAGGGAATCAGCGCAGATACTTCCTGGGGTTGACGTAGACGCCGTTGAGGTTCACGGCATAGTGCAGATGGGCGCCGGTGCTGCGGCCCGAATTCCCCACGTACCCGATGACCTCCCCCCGCTTGACCACCTGGCCCTTGCTCACCGCGGAGCGGAAGAGATGGGCGTAGAGCGTGGAGATGCCCCTGCCGTGCTCGATCTTGATGAGGAGACCGAGGTCGGGCCTCTTCTCCACGTCGGCCACGATCCCGTCGGCCGGCGCCTGGATGGGCGCCCCGAGCTTCGTCGCGATGTCGATCCCCGTGTGCAACTCCCGGCGGCCGCCGAAGGGGTTGCGCCTGAGCCCGAATTCGGAGGTCACCCAGCCCGTGACGGGCCAACCGGTGGGCGTCACCGCCGCGATCGACCGCTGGGCACGCAGGAATTCCTGCAGTTCCGCGAGGCTCCGCTCGCGGGCCGCGGCGTCCTCGAGCAGCCGGTCCATGTGGCGGTTCAGATGGGTCAGCTTGTCGGCCCCGGCCTCCCCCGCAGGCATCGGTCCCCCGACGCCGAGGAGCTGCTCGCGAGCCTCCGCCGCCTGATGTTTCGACGACCTGCGGGCCTTCCCGGTCACCTCGCTTGCCATGGCGCGGATCTTCTCGTCCACCTGTCTCAGGTCGGCGAGCTTGCGCTCGAAGAACGATATCTTCTCCTGGAGCGTGTCGATCTGCTCCTGCTGCGTGGAGGTGAGCTGTCGCAGGTTGGCAAGCTCCATCTGCGCGAGTTTGATCGACAGGTAATCGACGGCGCAGTAACCGAAGAAACCCAGGAAGATGCACGACACGGCGGCGGTGAGACGGAAATGAAGCGGCGTGGCGAGGAATTTCTTGACCGAGTCCTTTTTCTTGTGCGGAATGATCAGGAGGGTATAAAAATGCTTCGGCATTGCTCATCCTCATCCTTTCTTTGTACTCGAAAACCGGATCGAAACGACTCTCCGCTTTTCCCCTACAAATATGGGAAGAAAGAACTCGCGTGATGCCGAGGGACCTTTCACATCCCCCAAATCAGCGCGTCACAGAACTGCCCCGCCCCGGACCGGTCCCATCGCGGAGGCAGGGGACCTTCATACCCGCAAAAGAAAGGGCTGTCAAGCCGAAATTGCCATTTTCGGCATAATTGAAACGATTACAACAAGTTGTTGATAACTCCGGGTCAGTTTTCAGCCCTTCTCCCGGCGGGCGCCGTGGCTTCCCACCTCCCCTTCGGGGGCTTTTTTGACGACGATCAGCGGGTCGCCGACCTCGACCGAGTCCCCGGGATTTTTCAGGACCTCCTGGACCTTCCCGTTGATGGCCGAGACGACGTTGTTGAGCATCTTCATGGCCTCGAGGACGATGAGCACCTGCCCGGCCGTCACCTCGTCGCCCTCGGAGACGGGGATCTCGTTGACGGTCCCCTTGATGGGCGAGCGGATGTCGCCGTCCTTGGCCAGGGCTTCGATCTCCTTGGGCGTCAGGGTCGCCTTCCGGGCCTCCGCCCTGGCGCCTTCCGGTTCGAGTTCCGTCAGGATCGGCTCGGGGTGATGGTCGATGACGAGATAGGTCACCGCGTCGCCGCTCGAGGTCCTGCGCTGGGGCCCGATCACGATGGAGTGGAGCTTGCCGTAGGCATCGGCAAACTCGAAGGTGTCCCCGAGGTCGAAGCCGCCCTTCTTGAACCAGATCTTCGGCGGCAGGACCCAGACCTTGCCGTACTTCTCCTCGAACTTGAAGAAGCTCACCGCATCGTTGGGGTGCTGGAGGTACAGGACCAGCTCCTCCTCCGAGGCCTTGCGCTCGAGCCTCTTCTCCAAAACGCGCTTCTCGATGGCCAGATCGACGTCCTCGATCTTCTGGTAGCCGTAGTCCCGCTCGACGATCTTCTTCCAGGTCGGGCCGAAGACGGCCTCGTAGATCCAGTCGGCGGGCTTGTAGAAGGGCAGCTCGCCGTAGCGGCCGAGCATGAGGTTCTTGAGGTCGTCGTTGGCGTCCTTGTAGCGGGCCCGCTTCAGGACGTTGTTGACGGCCGTGGTCCAGAGGATCTGGGAGCCCGGCGTCACGCTCCACCAGTTGCCGAGCTCGACCTGGACCTTCGGCAGCTCGTGCTGGAGGATCTCGGGCATGAGGTGCAGGAAGTCGCCCTTCACGGCCTGCTCGAAGCTCGAGCCCGTGGCCCCGCCGGGCAGCTTGTGGATCTGCACGGTGGGGTCGAAACCCAGGAACTGCGATTCGAAGTCCTTGTAGTATTCCCGCTCGGGCCGCAGCTTGTTCGACGTGTCGATGACGGCCTGCTTGTTGATCCCCACGCAGGGGTGACCGTAATCCTCGAGGGTCTCCACGATCGTCAGCAGCGGCGGGGGCCCGTAGAAGCCCGTGAAGGCATGATCGCCCCCGTTGACGATCTTCGCCCCGTGACGTACGGCCTCGACGGTGCGTCCGATGTCGTTGCCGTCGGTATTGTGGCCGTGGTAGTGGATGAGAAGCCCCGGGAACCGGTCGAGGATGGCCTTGACGAGATCGCCGATCCGCTTCTGCGTGCCGAGCCCCCCGTGGTTCTTGATGCACAGGATGACGTCCTCGCCGGTGACGTCGAGGATCTCGCCCACTTTCTTCACGTAGTAGTCGTCCGTGTGCTCGGGACCCGTGGAGAAGCAGATCGCGGGCTCCAGGATCCGGCCGGCGCGCTTGACCTCCTCGAAGACGGGGACCATGTTCCGCACGTCGTTGAGGAAGTCGAAAACGCGGAACACGTCGATCACTTCCGAGAAATGCTGGATGGTCAGGCGGACGACGTTGTCGGGGTAGGGCCGGTAGCCGAAGAGGTTGATCCCCCGGACGAGCGTCTGGAACAGGGTGTCGGGCATCAAGGACTTGAGCACCCGCAGCTTCTCGAAGGGGTTGATCTGCTTGCGCAGCATGTCCACGTGGATCGAGGCCCCTCCGGAGATCTCGATGGAGAAATAGCCGCAGGCATTGCGCTCCCCGGCCACGAGCATCTGCGTGTGCGGCAGGACCCGGTTCTTGAAGTCCGACTGGGAGAGGTCCCGCTCGGTGTTCGTCATGAAGTAGCCCTTCGACCGGCGGATCTTGTCGAGGACGTATCGGACCCCGTGCTCCTTGAGCTCCCGGGGGGTGATTCTCTCGTCGATCGGGTGCGCTGACTTTTTGGCCATGATGTCTTCTTTGTTCCCTCTTGCTGCTGCTCCGATGCGTTCAACGTTGCGGCCGATGGCGGGAGGCCCCGGGCCCGGGGCAAGGAGACGATTTCCTCATTTCTCCCTGCGCCTTGCGCCCTGTGCCTCATGCCTGTTCAGTACGCGTAGGGGTTGATCTTCTTGACGTGGATCTCGGCGATGAGCTTGGCCAGCTTGGCCACCTCCCGCTCCGTCTCCGGGTAATCGAAGATCTCGGGGTGCGTCTCGATGTAGCCCGTGTCGAACCGCCCCGCACGGAAGTCCGGCTCGTCGCAGATGGCCAGGTAGAAGGGGATCGTCGTCTTCGGCCCCACGATGTTGAATCCCAGGAGGGCCCGCTTGAGCCGGTCGATCGTCTCGCCCCAGTCGTAGCCTCGGCAGGTGAGCTTCACCATGAGCGAGTCGTATTCCGTGGGGATCTTGTAGCCCTGGTAGACGAGCCCGTCGAGCCGGATTCCCGGGCCGCCCGGGGAGTGGTAGACCTCGACGGTCTTTCCGCCCTCGGGCATGAAGTTGTTCTTGGGGTCCTCGGCATTGATCCGCACCTGGACGGCCTTGCCGAGCATGTGGATGCGCTCGGAGGGGATGTCGATCTTCTCCCCCTGGGCGATCCGGATCTGCTGGCGGACGATGTCCACCCCCGTGAGCTCCTCCGTCACGGTGTGCTCCACCTGCAGGCGCGTGTTGACCTCCATGAACCAGAAATCGTTCGTCTTCGAGTCGACGAGGAATTCCACCGTCCCGGCGTTGACGTAGCCCGAGCCCCTCGCCGCGGCGATGGCCGCCTCGTACATGCGGCCGAGGACGTCCTTCGGCAGATCCGCCGGGGCGATCTCGAGGAGCTTCTGGTGGCGGCGCTGGATCGAGCAGTCGCGCGTGCCCAGGTGGATGACGTTGCCGTGCATGTCGGCCAGGATCTGGACCTCCACGTGGCGCGGCGCCTCGATGCACTTCTCCACGTACAGGCTGTCGTCGTTGAAGGCGCTCTTGGCCTCCGTGCGTGCGACGGGCAGCTGCAGGAGCAGATCCGTTTCGCTCTCCACGCGCCGGATGCCCCGCCCGCCCCCTCCGAGGGAGGCCTTCAGCATGATGGGGTATCCGGCCTTCTTTCCGAATTCGAGGGCCTGGCGGATGCCGGCCTCGCCGGGTGCGAGCGTCCCCGTTCCCGGCACGAAGGGGATCTTGGCCCGCTCCATGATCCCGCGCGCCACGACCTTGTTGCCCAGGTCCCGGATCACCCCGGGCGGCGGGCCGACGAAGGTGATCCCCGCCTTCTCGCAGGCCGCCGGGAAATCGGGGTTTTCCGCCAGGAAGCCGTACCCCGGGTGGATGGCGTCGGCCCCGCTCTTCTTGGCCGCCCAGATGTGCTTCTCCACGTCGAGATAGTCCCTGCGGGGTCCGCTGCCGATCAGGATGGCCTCGTCGGCCAGCCGGATGAAGTAGGCCTCGCTGTCGGGCTTCTCGTAGACGGCGACGGTCTTGAGGCCCATTTCCATGGCCGTCCGGATGATCCGCAGCGCGATCTCGCCGCGGTTGGCGATCAGGATTTTGCCGATCCTCTTTCCCTGGGTTTTCCGCGCTGCCATCGGGCACCTTCTTGTCGGTTCGAGCCGTCGCCGGCTCGCGTCATACGCTTGGATTTTGTGGAAATTTGCTTATACGGACAACCGGAAAGCCTGTCAAGGGCTTTGTCACGGTTCCGGCCAGAATTGTCTTGACTTTGAAACTGCCTTTGGCTAAACGGTGCGGATATTAACGGAAGCGCGCCGGTGGGAAAGGAGCATCTATGGCAAAGTACGACTCGAAATCCCTTCGAAATCTCGCGATCATCGGTCACGGCGGCACAGGGAAGACGTCGATCGCAGAATCCATGCTCTTCGTCGCCGGGAAAACGGATCGCCTGGGGCGCGTCGACGACGGCTCGTCGACCATGGATTGGGAACCCGAGGAGCAGAAGCGCCGCATCTCCATCAGCGCCTCGGCGGCCTTCGTCGACTGGGACAAGCACCGGATCAACATCCTGGACACCCCGGGCGACGCCAACTTTGCCATGGACACCCGCAGCTGCCTCCGCGTGGCCGACGCGGCCCTCGTCGTCATCGACGCCGTGGGCGGCGTGGAGTTCCAGACCGAAAAAGTCTGGGAGGCCGCCGACGAGTACGCCCTTCCCCGCCTCATCTTCGTCAACAAGATGGACCGGGAGAGGGCCGACTTCCCGAAGGCCCTGGAGAGCATCCGGCAGAAACTGGGCAAGAAGGGAACCCCCCTGTTCATCCCCATCGGCGCCGAGGACAAGTTCCGGGGCATCATCGACCTGCTGCAGATGAGGGCCCTCTCCTTCGACGAAGCCAAGGGCAAGGTGAAGGCCGGCGAGATCCCCGCCGAGCTGGCCGACGAGGCGAAAAAGTACCGGGAGGCCATGACCGAGGACATCGCCGAGTGCGACGAAGCGCTCATGGACAAATACCTCGAGAGCGGCGAGCTCAGCGCCGAGGAGATCAAGGCCGGCCTCCGCAAGGGGGTGGTCTCGGGATCCCTGTTCCCCGTGGTCTGCGGCGTCGCCGTGCGCAACATCGGCATCGCCACCCTGATGGACCTCATCGTGGCCGCCCTTCCCTCTCCCCTTGACCGCGGGGATGTCAAGGGCATCAACCCCGCCACGGGCGCCGAGGAGAAACGCAGCCCTGACGAGAAGGCCCCCTTCTCCGCCTTCGTCTTCAAGACCATCTCCGACCCCTTTGCGGGCAGGCTCACGCTGTTCCGGGTCTACTCGGGCACGGCAAGCTCCGACGCCACCTTCTACAACCCCTCACGCAAGACGACGGAGCGCTTCGGGAACATCTTCCACCTCGACGGGAAGACCCAGCGTCCCGCGGAGGGCGTCATTCCCGGCGACATCGCCGCCGTGTCGAAGCTCAAGGAGACCTTCACGGGCGACACGATGACCGACGAGAAGAGCCCCATCCAGTACGAGAAGGTCCAGCCGATGCCCGCGATCATCTCCTTCGCCGTCCAGCCCAAGTCGAAGGGGGACGAGGAGAAGATCATGTCGGGGCTCAACCGGCTCGTCGAGGAGGACCCCACGCTCAACTACCGCCGCGACGATCAGACCCGCGAGATCATCCTCTCGGGCATGGGGCAGGTCCACATCGAGATCGCCGTCGAGAAGATGAAGCGCAAGTTCGGCGTCGAGGTCACCCTGACGACCCCCAAGGTCCCCTACAAGGAGACGATCAAGGGCAAGACAACCGTCCAGGGCCGCTACAAGAAGCAGTCCGGCGGGCGCGGCCAGTTCGGCGACACCTGGCTCGAGATCGAGCCCCTGCCCCGCGGCGGCGGCTTCGAGTTCGTCGACAAGATCGTCGGCGGCGCGATCCCCCGGAACTTCATCCCCGCCGTCGAGAAGGGCATCGTCGAGGCCATGCTGGAAGGCGTGCTGGCCGGCTACCCCGTCGTCGACGTGCGGGTCTCGCTTTTCGACGGTTCCTTCCACACGGTGGACTCCTCGGAGATGGCCTTCAAGATCGCCGGCTCCATGGGCTTCAAGAAGGGCGTGGAGCAGTGCAACCCGACCCTGCTCGAGCCCATCGTCAACATCGACATCGAGATCCCCGACGAGTACATGGGCGACGTCATCGGCGATCTGAACTCGCGCCGCGGCCGCGTCATCGGCATGGAGCCCAAGGGCCACAACCAGGTCATCAAGGGTCAGGTGCCGCTGGCCGAGATCCTCCGCTATGCCCCGGATTTGCGCTCCATCACGAGCGGCCGCGGGACCTTCACGTACACCCACTCCCATTACGAGGAGGTGCCGCCCATGATCGCGGAGAAGGTCATCGCCGCCGCGCGCAAAGAGAAGGAAGAAAAGGGTTGATCCGGGCAGGCGTTCTCACCCTGAGCGACAAGGGCTCCCGCGGGGAGCGCGAGGACCTGAGCGGCCCGGAGGCGATCCGGATGCTCCGCGAGGTCGGCATCGAGACGGTGCACAGCGAGGTCGTCCCCGACGAGGCGGAGATCATCGCGGCGAAGCTCGTCGAGTTCGCCGACCGGCTCGGTCTCGACCTCGTCGTCACGACGGGCGGCACGGGCGTGAGCCCCCGGGATGTCACACCCGACGCCACCCTGAGGGTCATCGACCGGGAGATCCCCGGCATGGCCGAGGCCATGCGCCGGGAGAGCATGCTCAAGACCCCCCATGCCATGATCTCCCGGGCCGTCGCCGGCATCCGCGGGCAGACCCTCATCGTGAATCTTCCCGGCAGCCCCAAAGGCGTCCGGGAAAACCTCGCCGTCATCCTCCCCGCCCTCAAGCACGCCATCGAGAAGATCAAGGGGGACCCTCGAGACTGCGGAAGTTAGGAAGGTCAGAAGTTAGGAAGCGCGGAAAAGAAATTTATTCCCGCCGCTCTTCCTCATTTCCTGTCTTCATGTTCGATTCCCGTCATCCGACCATCACCTCACCCGGCCTTCAATGTCCGTCGTAGCACGGCCAGGGCCCGCTCCCGGTGCGTGCCGGGCCAGTAGACCCTCCCGCATCCCGGGCAGCGCATGAAGTCCCGCTGCGTCCGGCAGACGTGCTCGGGAATCCGGTCCCGCACCTCGTCGCGCTCAGCCGGTTTCAGGAAAACGTTGCACTCGAGGCAGATCGTGAAGAATGTCGAAGGGTTCGGCGCAAGGTCCAGTCTTTCGAGGACCTCGCCGATCTGGTCCTCCACCCGGTCGTTCCCGACGAACAGGACGACGCCGGGGTGCTGGCGGGCGAGGACGTCCTTGCGCCGCGTCAGGGCCACCCGGCCCTCCCTCTCCGCCGCACGCAGAAACGCCCGGTCCGCCTCCCCGCGCCAGTACGCCGTGTCGAAACCGAGGATTCTCAGCCACCTCGCAAGACGGCCCAGGGAAGGGTCGGCAAGAAACTTCATGGCGGTCCTGCAGCGAAAGGACAAGGCTTCGGGCTACATCATCCCCGTGGCCTGGGGCGGGGGCGGCTGATAGGAGGCGCCGCGCAGAAGCGAGAGGTTCTTCTGCTCGAGCTCGTCGATCTTCCGGTAGAGCTTGTTCATCCGGAGCGTCATGCGGAGCTTGTCGATTGCGCCCAGCAGCGCCGCCACGAATACACCGATGAGAAAAGCGCCGAAGACGATGATGTAGAGCGGGACCTCGGCGTAGAGATAGCCGTAGTACTTCAGCGACACGTTGTAGGGGTTCTCGAAGGCGAAGGTGACGAAGAAAAAGGCAAAGGCCAGGATGACGATCAGATAGACGAACCTCATGGCAGGATCCCCTCCTCGTATTTCCGGAAATGAGGCAGGAGCGCCTCCTTCGTTTTCATGAGATCCTCGGAGATGACCCTCACCTCTCCGAAGACGGACAGGGCGTTCGTGTCACCGACCCAGCGGGGGACGATGTGCATGTGCAGGTGGTCCTCGACGCCGGCGCCCGCGGCGCGGCCCAGGTTCATCCCGAGGTTGAACCCCTGGGGGTTCATCGCCTCCTTGAGCACCCTGACGCACCGGGCCGTGAGTTCGAACATCTCGCAGTGCTCCTCCAGCGTCAGCTCCTCGATGTTGCGGACGTGCCGGTGCGGAGCGACCATGAGATGGCCCGTGATATAGGGATAGCGGTTCATGATGACGAAGGCGTGCCGGCCGTCGTGGAGCACGAATTCGCCGTCGCGGATGGAATCCCTGCAGAAAATGCACCCGTCCACCTTCTTCCCCCTGATGTACTCCATTCGCCACGGCGCGTAGATGCTCTTCATGGGTCGTGTATCCCCGCTGCGCTACCCCGTCTCGTCGAGGTTGATGATTCGCCCCTCGATCGCGTCCGGCCCGACCTCAAGGATACCGATGGATGGGTGACTGGCGTGACGCCGGTCGCAGGCCGAGCCGGGGTTGAAAAAAAGAACCCCCTGCCGGACGTGGTTCGCCGGGCAGTGGCTGTGGCCGTAGACGATGCAATCGACGTTTTCGAACTCCCCCCGGAGCCTCTCCTCGAGGCCGACGGGAGAGCCCCACCCGTGGATGAGACCGATCCGGAAGCGGCCGACTTCGACGACCCGCTTGAACGGGAAATGCACGCCGAGGTGCGGGGGGTCCATGTTGCCGCAGACGGCGATGACGTCCTTGTCCCCGAAGGCCTCCAGCACCGAGAGGTCGACGAGGTCGCCTGCGTGAAGGATCATGCCGGCGTCGAAGAAGTGTTTTCCGATGATGGCGCGGAGCCTGTCGTCGGGCTCCCGAAGATGCGTGTCGGAGATGACGCCGATCTTCAAACCTGACCCTCCCGGAACGCGGTGATTATATCGCCCGACGGCAAAAAGACAAGTGTTTTTTGGGCTCTGCGGGAAGCCCGCCCGCTTTCGGTTTGACATTTCACGGCCGCGGGACTAAGATCGGAGCCACCGGTAGAGGACGCGGAGCATGCTGGAAAACACCCTCGAAAAGATCGCCGAGAAGATCCTGAGCCTCGACGAGGCGTCGCTGGCCGCCCTCTGGGACCGCTACAAGCAGAAGATGGAAAAGTTCCAGCCCACAAGGGAATGGGAGCGATCGGTCATCGTGTTTTTCATCATCAACTCCGTGCGCGTCAAGAACCATATCTTCAACGAGCGGATCCTGCAGCACCGGCAGCACGGCGAGTCCAAGCCCGAAGAGCCGGCACCGAAGGGAAAACCCAACCTCAAGCTCGTCAAGTAGATGGACAGATCCCAGGCCCTCAAGCGCATCGGCGAACTCCGGGACCTCATCGAGTACCACAACCGCCGCTACTACCAGCTCGACGACCCCGAGATCTCGGACGCCGAATACGACCGGCTCATGCGCGAGCTGGCGGAGCTCGAGGCGCAACACCCCGACATCGACCGCTCCGCGTCGCCCACCCAGCGCGTGGGCGCCGCCCCGCTGGAGAAGTTCCGCCCCGTCACCCACCTCACCCCGATGCTCAGCCTCGGCAATGCCTTCTCGGAGCAGGAGATGATCGAGTTCCACGAGCGGCTCCGGCGCCTGCTGGGAGACCGCACGGATCTCGACTTCGTGGCGGAACCGAAGATCGACGGCGTCGCCGTCAACCTGGTCTACGAAACCGGCCGACTGGCCGTCGGCTCCACGCGCGGCGACGGGATGACCGGGGAGGATGTGACCCAGAACCTCCGGACGATCCGCACCCTGCCCCTGCAGATGACCCCCGTGCCGGGCCGCCGTTTCCCGGCGCGGATCGAGATCCGCGGGGAGGTCTACCTCGAGAAGGAGGCCTTCCGGAGGCTCAACGAGCGCAGGCTCTCCCAGGGGGAGAACGCCTTTGCCAACCCTCGAAACGCCGCGGCGGGGTCCCTGCGGCAGCTCGACCCCCGCATCACGGCCCGTCGTCCTCTCGGCATCTTCTGCTACGGCACGGGCCTTGTCGAGGGCGAGAGCTTCCGGAGCCATTGGGACATCCTGCAGGCGCTCCGCGAGTGGGGATTCCCCACGAACCCGAACGTCCGGCTCGCCCGTACCATCGAGGACTGCATCGCCTACCGGCGCCACATCGAGACCATCCGGGACAGGCTCCCGTACGAGATCGACGGGATCGTCGTCAAGGTCAATTCCCTGTCGCTCCAGGATCAGCTGGGCATGGTCTCCCGGAGTCCCCGCTGGGCCGTGGCGGTCAAGTTCGCCCCCACCCAGGCCGCGACGGTCATCGAGGACATCATCCTCGGCATCGGGCGCACCGGGGTCCTCACGCCCGTGGCGGTCATGAAGCCCGTGCAGGTCGGCGGGGTGACCGTCACCCACGCCACGCTCCACAACGAGGACGAGATCCTGAAAAAAGGCGTCCACGTGGGGGACACCGTCATCGTCCAGCGTGCCGGCGACGTCATCCCCGAGGTGGTGAAGGTCATCGAGTCGAAGCGCACGGGGCGCGAGAAACCCTTCCGGATGCCGGAGCGATGCCCCTTCTGCGATTCCCCCGTCGTCCGGCCCGAGGGCGAGGTCGCCTACCGCTGCGTCAACCCCGACTGCGGCGCCCAGCTGCGGGAGAGGATCAAGCACTTCGTCTCCCGCAACGGCATGGATATCGAGGGGATCGGCGACAAGATCGTCAGCCGCCTGCTGGAGGCCGGCATCATCCGCGACGCGGCCGACCTCTATCGCATCACGAAGGAGCAGTTGCTGGAGCTCGAGCGCTTCGCCGACAAGTCGGCGGAGAACCTGATCGCCGCGATCGCAGGCTCCAAGCGCCCGCCGCTGGAACGGTTCCTGTTTGCCCTGGGCATCCGGCACGTGGGCGAATACGTGGCGAAGATCCTGGCAAAGACGTTCGGGAGCGTCCCGGCGATCGAGGCGGCGAGCCAGGAGGAGCTCACGGCGGTCGAAGGGATCGGTCCCACGATCGCGGAGAGCATCTACCGGTTTTTCCGCGACCCGCACCAGGTCCGACTTGTCCGGAAGCTGGAAGAGGCCGGCGTGAAGCCCATGGCCCGTAAGCGGCCGACGGCGGGTGCTCTGCGGGGAAAGACCTTCGTCTTCACGGGAGGGCTCAAGGGCCTCACCCGGGAGAAGGCCAAGGAAATGGTGGAGTCCCTCGGGGGTGCGGCCGCATCGTCGGTGTCGAAAAAGACGGACTATGTCGTCGCCGGCGAGGACCCCGGGTCGAAATACGACAAGGCGAAGGCACTGGGAGTGACGATCCTCGACGAGGAGGCGTTCCTCAGGCTCATCTCAGAAGCGGAAAAGACGTAGGCAGGAATCCGGCCTTCAGCCTTCAGCCTTCAGCCTGTTTTTATGAAACGCATCCGCGTCACGATCAGCGGAACGGTGCAGGGCGTTTTCTTCCGCGCCGAGACCCGCAGCGAAGCCATCCGGAACAACGTGAGGGGGTGGGTGCGGAACCTGCCCGACGGGCGCGTCGAAGCGGTGTTCGAGGGAAAGCCCGAGGATGTCGACCGCCTCGTCGAGTGGTGCCGCATCGGCCCCAGCCATGCCGTCGTCGAAGGCGTGGAGGCGGTCGAGGAACCCTATACCGGGGCTTTCCATGATTTCGAGATCCGTTATCGGCCCTGACGGGAGGAAGCCCGGCAGGCGACGAACCAGGAAACCCGAACATCCAGACAGGAGGGAAATGCGATGAAGAGACCGAGTGTGTTGCGCGCAGCCGCGTTGGGCCTGCTCCTTGTCCTGGCCCTGACCGTCGAGGCCTCCGCCGCCGGGGAAGGCGCGAAGCTCGCCGACTATTACCTCAAGAAACGGCCTGCGCCCGCCATCGAGCCGGCCCCGACGCTCGAGCAGGCCATGAAGATCCAGGCCGAATTCATCACCGCCGTCATGCCGGTCTACGGCAGGGTGGTCGGCTATAAGGCGGGACTGACGAACCCCAACGTCCAGAAGGTCTTCGGCGTGACGGCCCCCGTGCGCGGGACGCTGCTGGAGAAGATGATCCTCAAATCCGGCACGGCGATCGAGGCGGATTTCGGGGCGAGGCCCCTGTACGAGGGCGACCTGATCCTGCGCGTCGGCAGCGATGCGGTCAATACGGCAAAGACCCCGATGGAGGCCCTGGCCGGGATCGACGCGGCCATCCCCTTCATCGAGCTGCCCGATCTGGTCTACGCCAAGGACGTGAAGATCAACGGGGCGCTGCTGGCCGCCGTGAACGTGGCGGCACGCTACGGCATCGTGGGGGAGCCCATCCCGGTGGCGGCGACGCCCGAGTGGATGGAGCGGCTCAGGACGTTCAAGTGCCAGATCTACGATGAAAAGGGCTCGATGCTCATCGAAGCGCCGGGCTCGAGCCTCCTCGACCACCCGATGAACGTGGTTCTCTGGATACGCGATTCCCTCAGGGCCGACGGCATCGCCCTGAAGAAAGGGGACCTGCTGTCCCTGGGCACGATCACGAAACTCACCCCCACGGCGCCCAACACGGCCGTCAAGGCCCGCTACGTGGGCCTCGACCCGAAAGGCCCCGCCGAGATCTCGGTGATCTTCAAATAAACCGGCCGCGGGGGTCGTTCACGAATCTCCTGGACCGCGAGAAAGGGTCCGAGCGTGTTTTGAAGCCGCTCGGGCCTTTTCTCCGCGCAGGACGTCAGGCCCCGCAGATCACGGAGATCTCGATGGCGGCGTCCCGCGGCAGCCGGGCGACCTGGACGGTCTCCCGGGCCGGGGGATCGGCGGGGAAATAGCGGGCGTAGATCTCGTTGAATTTCGCGAAATCGTTCATGTCCCGCAAGAACACCGTCGATTTCAGCACGTTCCCCAGGCTCAGGCCGGCCGCCTCGACGATGGCCTTGAGGTTTTCCAGGGCACGCGAGGCCTGGGCCTCGATGCCCGGCCCGGCGAATTCGCCCGTCTTGGGGTCCATCCCGAGCGTCCCCGAGACGAACAGCAGGTCCCCGTGCCTGACGGCCTGCGCATAGGGCCCGATCGCGGCGGGCGCCGCGGCGGTCGCCACGATGGTCTTCATGGTGCACCCTCCTTTTCGATTCGTTTTCTCGACGCGGGGCGGATGATAGCACGGATGCTCCCGCCGATGCACGGGAAATGCGCCGTTGCGCGATCCCAGTTTTCTGTTGACACTGCCTGCCTTTCCCTATAAGAAATTCGAGATTTCAGCGCCGGAGGTCAGGTCATGAAAAAGTTCGCCGTGCTCGTTGCCGTCATCGCGGCCGTCGCGTTCGCGTCCGCCCCGTCCGCCCGGGCTGCCGACACCATCAAGATCGGGGCCGCCTTCGCCCTATCCGGGAGCATCGCCGTCTACGGCGAGGGGTTCAAGAAGTGCGTCGACCTCGCTGTGGAGGAGATCAACGCCAAGGGCGGGATCAAGGGCAAGAAGATCGAAATCGTCTACGAGGACAACAAGAGCAACCCGAAGGACTGCGTCACGGCGGTACGCAAACTCATCACCGTGGACAAGGTCCCCGTGATCTTCGGCCCCGCCGGCAGCTCCAACTTCATGGCCACGGCCCCCGTCGCCCAGGAGAACAAAGTCGTCCTGATCTCGGCCCAGGGCGCGGCCGTGGGTCTGACCAAGGCAGGGGATTACATCTTCCGGGTCTTCCCCTCCGACACCCTGCAGGGCCCGCACCTGGCCAAGCTGGCCGTCAGCAAGGGCTACAAGAAGGTGCCTGTCATGTACGTGAACAACGACTGGGGCCTCGGTCTGAAGAACGCCTTCGTGGATTCCTACAAGAAGATGGGCGGCACGGTGACGGACCTCATCGCCTACGACGAGAAGAAGACGGATTACCGCACGGAGCTGCTGCGCGCCAGCAAGGGCAACCCCCCGGCCATCGTCAACCTGACCTACATCAACGAGGGGGCCGTGCAGTTCAAGCAGGCCTTCGAGATGGGCATCAAGACACAGTGGCTCTGCGGTTCCGCCGCGAGAGCCCCCAAGATGGTGGAGCTGGCCGGCAAGGCCGCCGAAGGCGTCATGGGCACCTACCCCTCGGTGCCGCAGAACACGAAGGCCTACCAGGCCTTCAAGGAGGCCTACAAGAAGAAGTACGGCGACGACAAGATCCCCATCTTCGGCGACTACAACTACGACATGGTCTACGTGACGGCCCGGGCGATCGAAAAGGGCGGCTACACCGCCGACGGCATCCGCAGGGCCCTGCCCCAGGTCGCCAAGGGCTACAAGGGTGTGACGGGCGACAAGACCTTCGATGCCGAGCGAAGCCCGAAATTCGCCGAGTACGGCATCTGGGTGGTCAAGGACGGCAAGATCGAAGACTACAAGAAGTAACCGGGCCACGAACAACCATCGGGTTGCGCAGGAGGGTTCCGGCCGTCGTTTCGGCCGGAACCTCCTTTTTTTCGCATGGATTCCATCAGCTACTATCTCCAGACGGCTCTCAACGGCCTCCTCGCGGGCTGCATCTACGCCCTGTTCGCCATGGGGCTCACCCTGATCTACGGCGTGCTGAACTTCGTCAACTTCGCCCACGGGGAGCTGATCATGTGGGGGGCCTACTTCCTGTTCCTGTTCATGGGCGATCCCTTCGGACTGCCGCTGTACGCCGCGCTGCTGCCCGCCCTGGCCCTGACGGGCTGCCTGGGGGTCGCGATGGACTTCTCCGTGTTCCGGCCCCTCCGCAGGGCGAACCGCCTGACACTGCTCATCGCGGCGATGGGGCTCTCGGTCTTCCTGCGCAACGCGGCGCAGTTCTTCTGGGGTGCCGAGGTGAGGACCTACGGCCTCGAGATCACGGCCGGCATGCGGTTCCTGGGCCTCAGCCTCACGGCGCCTCAGATCGCCATCATCGCCGTGACGATCCTCTGCGTGACCGCGGTGTACCTGCTCTTCTTCCGATCGCGCCTCGGCAAGTCGATGCGGGCCCTCTCGGACAACCTGGACCTGGCCCGGATCTCCGGCATCGACACGAAGCGGGCGATCCTCGCGGCGTGGGTCATCTCGGCGGTCCTCGCAGCCGTGGGGGGCATCCTGCTTGCCCTCGACACGAACCTCTCCCCCGAGATGGGCGTCATCAACCTGATCAAGGCCTTCGCGGCAACCCTGATCGGCGGCGTGGGGAACCTCTGGGGCGCGCTGCTGGGCGGGCTTCTCATCGGGCTGGCGGAAAACCTGGGCGTGCTGTTCGTCTCCCCGGGCTACAAGGACGCCATCGCCTTCGTCATCATGGTGATCATCCTGCTGGCCCGCCCCTACGTCATCACCGGGGAAAGGAGCGACTGAGGTGGACCTTCTTCTGCACCTCGCCATCGTCATCGCCATCTACGCCGTCTTCGCGTTGAGCCTCAACGTGGAGATCGGGTACACGGGCCTCTTCAACTTCGGCCACGTGGCCTTCTTCGCCATCGGGGCCTATACGTCGGCCCTGCTGACCCTCGCCGGAGCCCCCTTTGGCCTGGGCCTGGCCGCCGGCCTCGCCGCGGCGGGCCTCTGCGGGTATCTGCTCAGCATCCCGGCCCTCAAGCTCCAGGGGGATTACTTCGGGATCGCGACCCTGGGCTTCGGCGAGATCCTCCGGATGGTCGTCAACAACGAGGTCTGGCTCACCAAGGGGCCCATGGGGCTTCCCGGCATCCCGCGCCCCGAGCTCTTCGGCCTTCACTTCGACACCCTGCCGGCCTACCTGGCCCTCTCGGGGGGCATGGCGCTGGCGACCTTCGCCGTGCTGGCCTTCATCGTCCTGAGCCCCTTCGGCCGAGCCCTGAAGGCCGTGCGCGACGACGAGACGGCTGCGGAGATCCTCGGGAAAAACGCCTTCCGATTCAAGATCAAGTCCTTCGTCATCGGCTCCGTCTTCGCGGGCCTCGCAGGCGTGCTCTGGGCCCATTACGCCACCTTCATCAGCCCGGGCGATTTCACCCTCACCGAGACGATCCTCGTGCTGCTCATCGTCGTCATGGGCGGCAAGGGGACCTTCCACGGGCCCGTGGTGGGCGCCGTGGTCCTGATCTTCTTCCAGGAGTCGGTGCGGTTCCTGCGCCTGCCGCCCGAGTGGACGCGGTTGCTGGGCCCCCTGCAGCAGATGGTCTTCGGTCTGCTGCTCGTCGTCTTCATGGTCTTCCGTCCCGAGGGCATCGTCCGTGAAAAGGGGGGACGGCGCGGTGATTGACATCCGCAACGTGACCAAGACCTTCGGCGGCACGCGCGCCGTCTCGGACTGCTCGATCAGCCTCGAGGGCCTCGGCATCACGGGGCTCATCGGCCCCAACGGCAGCGGCAAGACCACCCTGTTCAATCTGATCACGGGTCTCCTCCGGCCCGACAGCGGCGAGATCCGTTTCCTCGGCAACCGGATCGACGGGCGCCTGCCCCACGATATGGCACAGCTGGGCCTCATCCGGACCTTCCAGCTCTCCAGGGTCTTCCCCCGGATGACGGTGCTGGAAAACATGCTCCTGGCCCCCCAGGGGCAGACGGGGGAGCGACTTCTTTCGCTGTGCTTGAGGCTGCCGACAATACGGAACGAGGAAGCGGAAAACCGCGAACGGGCCCTCGATCTGCTCGACCTGCTCGGCCTGACGAAGCTGCACGACCAGTTCGCCGAGAACCTCTCCTACGGACAGCAGAAGCTCCTGGAGCTGGGAAGGGCGATCATGGCCCGTCCGAAGATGATCCTCCTGGACGAACCGACGGCGGGGATCAATCCGACGCTCATCCGGACGATGATCGAGATGATTCTCAAGATGCGCGAGCGGGGCCAGGTCTTCTTCATCATCGAGCACAACATGGACGTGGTCATCGAGGTCTGCGAGAAGGTCTTCGTCCTCGACCGCGGCGAGAAGATCGCCGAGGGGCGGCCGGAGGAGATCCAGAGAGACCCCCGCGTGATCGAGGCCTATTTGGGATGTTGAGACTGGAAGCGACGGACATCTACGCCGGCTACGGCAAGATCGAGGTCCTGCACGGGGCATCCATCCGGGCGACGGCGGGCGAGATCGTCTGCATCATCGGGCCCAACGGCTCCGGAAAGTCGACCCTGCTCAAGACCGTCTTCGGCCTCATCAAGCCGACGAGGGGCACGGTGCGTTTCGACGGAGCGGACATCACCCGTCTCGATCCGGAGCAGAAGGTGCCCCTCGGGATCGCCTTCATCCCCCAGGGCCGCAATGTCTTCCCGTCGCTGACGGTCCGGGAGAACCTCGAGATGGGCGGCACCGTCCTCAACGATGCAAAGGCCGTCCGGCTCGCCATCGAGGAGGCCGTCGAGGCCTACCCCCTCCTGAAGGACAAGATCCGCGAGCGTGCCGGAAACCTCTCCGGCGGCGAAAAACAGATCCTCTCGCTCGCCCGGGCCGACATGGTCAAGCCCGGTCTCATCCTCATGGACGAGCCCTCCATCGGCCTCTCCCCGAGAATGATCGACGAGGTCTACGAAAAGATCACGGAGATCAACCGTCGGGGCACCACCTTCGCGATCGTCGAGCAGAACGCCCGCAAGGCCCTCTCGATCGCCCACCGCGGCTACGTTCTGGACCTGGGACAGACGCGTATCGAGGACACGGGCGCCGGGCTTCTGGACAACGAGGAAGTGAAAAAACTCTACCTGGGCGGCTGATTGTCAGGGTCCAGGGTTCAGGCGAAGACGAATTGAATCGTTTACTTCGGCCGTCTCTCAGCAATACTTCACATTCACCTGCCGACGTGCTACACTTCCATCACATCCAACCGCTCGCCATCACCTCGCTTCGCCTGAGTGCAGACCTTTTCTTGATTCTGACCGAATAGACGGAACAGACCGACAAGATCGGACAGACCATCCTATAGGAGGTTTTCATGAAACCCATCGGACCCCTGATGTGGGAGCATCGGCTGATCGAGCAAATGGTGGATCTGCTGCGCGGGGAGATCGACCGCATCACGAGCCGCAAGACGGTCAACGTGATCCTCATCGATCAGGCCGTCGATTTCTTCCGGACCTACGCCGACCGGACCCACCACGGCAAGGAGGAAGAGATCCTGTTCCGCGATCTCGCGGGAAAGAAGATGTCCCCGGAACACCGGGCCGTCATGGAGGAGCTGATCCGCGAGCACGTCCACGGCCGCGAGCTGGTGCGCAAACTCGTCGAGGCGAAGGACCTCCACGTCAACGGCTACACCGAGGCGCTGCCCCACATCGCCCGGGAGCTCAAGGCACTCGTCGATTTCTACCCCAGGCACATCGAGAAGGAGGACAAGCGGTTCTTCTTCCCCTGCCTGGAATACCTTACACAGGCCGAGCAGGATCGGATGCTCGAGGAGTTCCGGGCCTTCGACCGCAACATGATCCACGAGAAGTACCGCGGTGTGGTGGAGAACTTCCTGGGGAAAAAGGTGAAACGACCGGCCCAGTCCGTCTGAGATCAGTCGTCAGCGATGCCGCGGGACGTCGTCAGCGAAGGGCCGCCTCGATGCGACAGCGAAGCCCGGAAGTGATGAAGAGCGGAAGCACGGACATGGGTTCTCTCATCCGTATAGATCCGCTCCTCCTAACTTCTGCTCTTCCGCTCTTCCCGTACCGGATGCGGACAGACCTGCGACGGGCAGTGCGAATGTTGAAACCTTTGACAGCCTCTTACGATCGTCGCTTGCCGACGGAGGCCAGGTAGATCGTGAACTCCTCCCTGCCGTCCACCCGCAGGAGGCGGTCCATGGCCTCCTGGTCGTAGGCGGCCACGGCGCAGGTCCCCGCCCCGATGGCCTCGCAAGCGAGGTAGAGATTCTGGCAGACGTGCCCGGCATCCAGGGCAATGACCTTGGCGGCAGCCAGGCTGTAGCGCCACTCCATGCGGTAGGGTACGGCCGTCCAGACGAAGGTCACCGCCGACTGTGCCGGGTAGGGCTGGCCGAAGATCGCTTCCACCACCTTCGCGCCGATGTTCTCGTCGGCACGCTCCAGCAGCAGCTGGTGCTCCACGGGAAGATACCGGTAGGTCCCCGCCAGAAGGCCCTTCACGCGTACCGCGCACAGGTAGGTCTCGAGGGCGTGACGGCACCCTGCAGAGGGCACCGTCCGGTAGGCGTGGCCCTCGTCGATCTTCGTCCGAATCCCCTGCGTCGCCCACAGCAGGAAGCTCAGCTCGTCCAGGGACAGCTCCTGTCGGGTATAGACGCGCCGGCTCTTGCGGTTCCGGATGGCCTTCGCCAAATCGACGCCCGGGATGTCCCGCCACTGGCCGTACTTGGCCAGATCGATCCGCACCCCGTCCGCCGGGAACGGTTTCTCGATCGGAGGCGGGGCTACACCCCGGTTCTGGTCGGTCAACGCAAAGTCGATCTTCTTGCGGATGCTGTCTTTCAGAAAGTAACGGAACTGCTCGATGAGCTTCCTGTCCATGCCTCTATGCCTTCCCTGGGGCCCCGCTGCAGGCCTACTTTCGCATGGCCCGGATGACCTCGCCGAAGCCCTGCATGGCGTTGACGATCGTCGCATCCTCGACGCAATAGGCGATCCGGAAGTAGCCCGGCGCGCCGAAGCCGCTTCCCGGCACGGTGAGGATGTTTTTCTTCTGCAGGGCCCGGACGAACTCCACGTCGTCGGCCACGGGCGATTTCGGGAAGAGATAGAAGGCCCCTTCGGGTTTCGTGAACTCGTAGCCGCAGGCGGCGAGGCCGTCGCAGAGAAGATCCCGCTTCCGCTGGTACTCCGCCGCGTTCACCCCGACATTCAACACTTTCGGCAGGACCCTCTGGATGAAGGCCGGCGCGTTGACGAACCCCAGCGTGCGGTTGCACATGACGAGACCGCCCAGAAGCAGCTCGAGGCTGTCGATCGCCGGGTTCACGGCGATGAAGCCGATGCGCTCGCCGGGGATGGAGAGCGTTTTCGAGAAGGAGTTCGCGATCAGGCTGTGCCGGTAGGCCTTCAGCAGGCTCGGGACCTTCACGCCGTCGTAGACGATCTTGTCATAGGGCTCGTCGGAGATGAGGTGGATCGCGTGGCCGATTTTCTGCCCCTTGTCCTCCAGCAGAGAGGCCAGGGCGCGTATGGAGGCTTCGTCGTAGACCCGCCCCGTGGGGTTGTTGGGCGTGTTGATGAGGACGGCCTTCGTCTTCTCCGTGACGGCCTCCTCGATGGCCCAGAGATCCAGCGAGAAGTCCCCCTTCGACTTGACCCGTTTGACGACCCCGCCGTGGTGGTCCACGTAGGACAGGTACTCGACGAAAAACGGCGCAGGGATGATCACCTCGTCGCCGGGGTCGAGGATGGTCTTCAGGATGACGTTCAGGGCCCCCGCGGCCCCGCAGGTCATGATGACGTGATCGGCCAAGAGGGCCACCCCGTGGTCGCGGGTCAGCTTCGACGCAACGGCGGCACGGGTCTCGGGGAACCCCGCGTTGGGCATGTACCCGTGGACCCCCGGCCTCTCGTCCCTTGCCACTTCGAGAATCGCCTTTTTCAGCTCGGGCGGCGGCGGCACGTTCGGGTTTCCCAGGCTGAAATCGAAGACATTTTCGGCTCCGAACTGCTGCTTGAGCCGGATGCCGTCCTCGAACATCTTCCGGATCCACGAGGACTGGGTGATCATCCCCTCGATCTTTTTCGATACCGCCATGTCGTTCTCCTTTCATCAAAAAAGGCAAAAGGCTCCTGGCGTGAGGCCAATATTCTCATTCTTTCGCCCTTCGCCTTATGCCTTATGCCTTGTGCCTTACGCCTGTCTCACTAGCACATCCGCTCGACGCCCGTCAACAGGAGAGTCCCGAAACTGCTTGACATTTCAAAGCCCTTCTTCTAACATGCCGACCGGTTTCGAGGGGGTGCGAGGGGGGCCATGATCATCCGGAAGGCCGGCAAAATCGTCGAGGGTCTCTATGCGCTG
>JAGPKU010000013.1 GCA_018053845.1 Syntrophobacterales bacterium | reverse complement strand
GCCGCCGCTATCACGGCCAAAACCTCCCCCTCGTCCCCCGCGGGGGCCGCCATCGCCGCCGACCCGGCGGCCGGTGCCGCCGAAACCCTCGGGGCCTTCCGCCGCTCCGCAAGCGACACCAGGTAGCTCTGCACCTTGATGACGCCCACCAGCAGCACCAGGGCAAAAAACACCGTGCCCATCCCGATCAATGCCACAGTCAGGCCAAATAACAGTTTCATTCGCATGCTCCCTTTCGGACACGCTGCACGTTGTCGAAGCAATGGTGTTTGATTGGCGGGTCAACCGGTTGCGCTTCTATCACCGCGGGCCGCCCTGCGCTATCGGGCATTGTCCGATTCTCTTGTAGGACCGCTCATTGAGATTGTGTCAGTCTTTGTCCGACACCCCGACACCGGAACGCGCCCCCTGCCGGGGGCGGGGCGATGGCCCCCGGTCCCCGGCGTCTTCAGCGGGAAGCTCTTTCAGGCCGCCCCCTCGGGTTTCATGGTTCCCGTTTCGTTGAAGCGCACGTGCCAGCTGTATGCCTCGTCGAGAAGCATGGGGATGTGGCCGCCCACCTTCTTCTGGGCGCGCCTGTAGTAGTCCCACAGCAGGGGCCGGTAGTCCGGGTGGGCGCAGTTCTCGATGATGAGGGGCACCTTCTCCTTCGGGTCGAGCCCGCGCAGGTCGGCCACCCCCTGGTCCGTCACGACGAGGTGCACCTCGTGCTCCGTGTGATCGTAATGGGTCACGTGGGGCACGACGCGGGAGATAGCCCCCTTCTTGGCCGCCGACGGCGTCAGGAAGACGACGAGCCCCGAGTTGCGGGAGAAGTCGCCGGAGCCGCCGATGCCGTTGACCATGGTGGTGCCGAAGGTGTGGGTGGAGTTGACGTTGCCGTAGATGTCCACCTCGAGGGCCGTGTTCATGGCGATGAGGCCCAGGCGTCGGGCGATCTCCGCGTTGTTGCTGACCTCCTGGGGCCGCAGGATGATCTTGTCGCGGTACTTCATGATGTTCTTGTAGAAGCGCTGCAGGCCCTCGGGCGAGGGGGAGAGCGACGTGCCGGAGACGGCGTTGAGCTTGCCCGCGTCGATGAGGTCGAACATGGCGTCCTGGATGACCTCCGTCCAGACCTTCAAATTCTTGTAGTCGCTCTCCACGAGGCCCGCCATGACGGCGTTGGCCACGTTGCCCACGCCCGACTGCAGGGGCGGGAGCACCGCGCCGTAATGCTTTTCGAGATACTTGATCAGGTGCCGGGCCATGGCCTTGGACTGCTCGTCGATGGGGGCCAGGGGCCGCGTCTTGTCCCCGATGTCGCAGGGCACGACGGCCACGACCTTACGCGGGTCGCAGGGCATGTAGATCGTGCCGATGCGCTGGTTGACGTCCGTGATCGGCAGCGGGTGGCGTGCCGGCGGGTCGGCCGGGATGAAGATGTCGCTCATCCCGACGAGTTCCATGGGCTGGCTCGTGTTGACCTCGATGATGACCTTCTCGGCCTGCTGGAGGAAGGTGGGTGAGTTGCCGACCGAGGTGGACGGGACGACCCCGCCGTTTTCCAGGATGCAGACGGCCTCGACGATGGCCACGTCCATCTTGCCCAGGAAGCCGTAGCGCAGCTGCTGGGCCATCTGGCTCAGGTGGATGTCGAAGAACATCGTGTCGCCGCTATTGATCCGCTGGTTGATCTTCTTGCCCGTCTGGTAGGGGTAGCGCCTGGCGATGGCGTTCACCTCGGCCCAGGCCTCGTCGAGCTCGACGCCGACGGAAGCGCCCGTCAGAAGGGACAGCCGGAGCTTCTCGCCCTTCTTGACCCTTTCGGCCACGGCCAGCGGCACGGCCTTGGGGTACCCGCAGGGGGTGAACCCGCTCGTGCCGACGATCATCCCGTCCTTGATGTGCCTGGCGGCCTCCTCGGCCGTCGTGATCTTGGACAGCAGTTCCTTGTTGAAGATACGGCTCTCGATTCCCATAGTGGTTTTGCCTCCTTGTGCTGAATTGAAACCTTTCAGGCCCGCGTCAACGGCTCCGGACCGCCTGTTTCGCCGCTTCGCCCGGCCCCCTTTCCCCGCGGTGCCCCTGTTGCTCCGCCGTCACTCCGCCGGGGCGGGGGCGATGACCCCCTGCTCCACGAGGACGCGGGTCATCTCGCGCGCGCCGCGGACCGCCGCCACGGCCTCCCGGTAGAGCTCCTCCCCGGTTTTTTCGACCCGCGCGATCCCCTGCTCCTGGGCCTTCAGGGCCGTGGCGACGGCGCAGCGGGGGTAGAGATCCTCGTCGTCCATGGCGGGGACGATGCGGTCGTCGGAAAGGCCCTTCTCCTCGGCCACCCGGGCGATCTCCTCCGCGGCGGCGACGGCCATCTCGTCGGTGATGTTCCGGGCCCGCACGTCGAGCACGCCCCGGAAGATGCCGGGGAAGCCCAGCGAGTTGTTGATCTGGTTGGGGAAGTCGCTCCGTCCCGTCCCGACGATCCGAGCGCCCGCCGCCTTGGCCTCCCAGGGCCAGATCTCGGGGACGGGGTTCGCGCAGGGAAAGACGACGGCGTCCTTCGCCATCCCCCGGACCCACTCGGGCTTGATGACGCCCGGCCCCGGGGTGGAGGCGCCGATGAAGACGTCGGCCCCCTTCAGCGCGTCGGCCACGGTCCCGACCAGGCCCGCCCCGTTGGTCTCGAGGCAGATCCGCCACTTGACGGCGAAGTCCCTCTGCGCGGCCTCGATGTCGCCGCGGCCGCGGTGCAGCGTCCCCTTGGAGTCGACGGCGACGATCCGCGCCGGGTCGGCCCCGCTCGCCCGGAGCAGGCGGTAGGTGGCCACGTTGGCCGCCCCGATGCCGAAGAGCACGATCCGGGCGTCCTGCAGGCGCTTGCCGACGATCTTCAGGGCGTTGAGAAGCCCGGCGAGGATCACGCAGGCCGTCCCCTGCTGGTCGTCGTGCCATACCGGAATGTTCATCTCGGCCCGCAGGGTGTCGAGGATCCGAAAGCACTCCGGCTGGGAGATGTCCTCGAGGTTGATGCCGCCGAAGGCGGGCTCGAGGAGCTTGACGGTCTCGATGAACTGCGCGGGGTCCTTCGTGCGCAGGGCGATGGGCACGGCGTCGACGCCGCCCAGGTACTTGAAGAGGATCGCCTTGCCCTCCATGACGGGCAGGCTCGCCTCGGGGCCGATGTCGCCCAGTCCCAGCACGCGCGTCCCGTTGGTGACGACGGCGATCAGGTTGCCCTTGTTGGTGTGCTCGAAGACCCTCTCGGGGTTCGCCTGGATGTCCTTGCACGGGGCGGCGACCCCCGGGCTGTACCAGATGGAGAAATCCGAGAAGTCCCGGATGGCGCACTTCGGGGCCACTTGGAGCTTTCCCCGGTAGAACGGGTGCATCCGCAGGGCGTCCTTCGACGGCTGCGCGGCCCGGGCGAGCAATTCTTCGACGGTCGGCATGTCAACCCCCCGCTTGTTTTGCACCCGTCTACACAAATTCGCCGCCGCTTTTCAAGTGAATATTTGAGCCAAACGGTCGGGCGGCCGCGGGGAAACGGGTCCCGCGGCCGGGTGCAGCGCCTCGCAACCCTTGCAGCACGGGGCCTTGCGGATGTTGTCAGACAAAACCCGACAGGCGCCCCTGAACGAGTCCTACAGCAGAATCAGACGGTACCCGATAGTTTTCGCCCGGTCCCGGTGCTAGAAGCGCGCACAAACCTTACCCCATGTCGGTTGCACCTGTCCTGCAGACAGAGTCGGTCATGTTGATTTGTCCTCGATGCGGCGGAACGAGCTTCTGGCGCCTTTCCACGGGGCAGCGGCGCTGCGGCCGCTGCGGCCTGACGCGCAAGTTCGACAGGACGTTCTGGGGTTCCGCAAAGATCTCCCCCTACTGGAAGGGCCGGCTGCTCGAATATTTCTGCCTGGGGGTACCGGCCTACCGACTTCGGCACCAGGTGCCGCTGGACCTCAAGACGGTCCAGCGATGGTTTCGGATCCTGCGGACCGCCATCTACACGCACGAGATGAAGGCCCTGAAGGCCCTGCTGGCCAGGACGGACGGGGGGGCGGCGATCGCCGGGGACGGCGTGCGGTTCCGCCCGGACTTCTCCCGGTCGGGGGAGCGGATGGCCCTGGGCATCTACCAGGGCAACGGCCGTCTCTTCGCGATCCCCGTCGCCGAGGGCGAAGGCGCCGCGGAGGCCGGGGAGCTGCGATACTGCGGCGGGACCCTGGCCTGCACGTCCCTGGATGTCCGCGGCGGCAGCGTCGTGGTCAACGGCGCGCCGGGGACCCGGAGGGACCGCGAGATCCCGCCGGAGATCGACGGGTTCTGGTCCTTCACCCGGCAGTGGCTCAGGCACTACCGCGGGGTGCCCCGAGCGTACTTCCCGCTCTACCTCAAGGAAATCGAGTGGCGGTACAACCATCGGGGGGAGAATCTCGTCAGGCTCGCCCGAGGCCTCCTGGGCCAGCGGGTCGCGGCGGAGGACCCACGGATGCTGCCCTGAGGAGCGGAAGCGGGTCCCTTCGGGGCGGGGACATCGATGCCGCGCCGCGGGCATCGAGGCGGAATCGGACAACCGGGATCGACACAGCAACACAGGCCTTTCACGCACAGGCTGAATCAAGGAGGAAGACAATGGCTCAACACCCCCAGATGAAGAAATGGATGGAACAGGCTGCGAAGGAACTCAAGGGGAAGCCCGTCGAGGCGCTCAACTGGGAGACGCCCGAGGGGATCACCGTGAAGCCCATCTACACGGCGGAGGATCTCGAGGGTCTCGACTTCGTCAACACCCTCTCCGGCATGGCCCCCTACGTCCGCGGCCCCGTGGCCACCATGTACGCCAACCAGCCCTGGACGATCCGGCAGTACGCCGGGTTCGCCACGGCGAAGGAATCCAACGCCTTCTACCGAAGAAACCTCGCCGCGGGCCAGACGGGCCTCTCGGTGGCCTTCGACCTGGCCACGCACCGCGGCTACGACTCCGACCACCCGCGCGTGGCCGGCGACGTCGGCAAGGCCGGCGTCGCCATCGACTCCGTGGAGGACATGAAGGTCCTCTTCGACGGGATCCCCCTGGACAAGGTGACCGTCTCCATGACGATGAACGGCGCCGTGCTGCCGATCCTGGCGGGCTACATCGTCGCCGCCGAGGAGCAGGGCGTCAAGCAGGAGCAGCTCGCAGGCACGATCCAGAACGACATCCTCAAGGAATTCCTCACCCGCAACACCTACATCTACCCGCCCCAGCCCTCGATGCGGATCGTCTCGGACATCATCGCCTACTGCTCGAAGCACATGCCGCGCTACAACACGATCTCCATCAGCGGCTACCACATCATGGAGGCGGGCGCCAACTCGGTCCTGCAGACGGCCTTCACGCTCTCGGACGGCAAGCAGTACATCCGGGCGGCCATCGACGGCGGCCTCTCCATCGACGACTTCGCTCCCCGGCTCTCGTTCTTCTTCGGCGTCGGGATGAACTTCTTCATGGAGATCGCCATGCTGCGCGCGGCCCGCTACCTGTGGCACCAGACGGTCAGCGAGTTCAACCCGAAGAACCCCCGCTCCACGGTGCTGCGCACCCACGTGCAGACCTCGGGCTGGAGCCTCACGGAGCAGGACCCCTACAACAACATCATCCGCACGACCCTCGAGGCCCTCGCGGCGGCCCTGGGCGGCACCCAGTCGCTCCACACGAACTCCTTCGACGAGGCGATCAGCCTGCCGACGGACTTCTCGGCCCGCATCGCCCGCAACACCCAGATCATCATTCAGGAGGAGTCCCAGATCTGCCACGTGGTGGACCCCCTGGGCGGCTCCTACTACATCGAGGCCCTCACGGGCTCCATCATCCGCGAGGCCAAGAAGATCATGGACGAGATCGAGGCCTTGGGCGGCATGGCCCGCGCCATCGAGACGGGCATGCCGAAGCTCCGCATCGAGGAGTCGGCGGCCAGGCGCCAGGCCCGCATCGACCAGGGCAAGGACGTCATCGTCGGCGTCAACAAGTACCGCGTGAAGGAAGAGCCCCCCGTCGAGGTGCTCGAGGTGCCCAGCACGGTGCGCGACGAGCAGATCGCCCGGATCAAGGAACTCAAGGCCAGGCGCGACGGGGCCGCCGTGAAGAAGGCCCTGGAGAACATCACGGCCGCGGCCGAAAAGGGCGGCAACCTCCTGGAGGCCTCCATCCAGGCCATCCGGCTTCGCGCCACCGTGGGCGAGGTCAGCGACGCCATGGAGAAGGTCTTCGGCCGCTACGTGGCCACCACCCGGATGATCTCCGGCGTCTACTCTTCCGAGTACGGCGAAAGCGACGTGATCCGGGGCCTGCAGAAGCGCACGGAGAACTTCCTGAAGCAGACGGGCCGGCGCCCGAGGATGCTCGTCACGAAGATGGGCCAGGACGGCCACGACCGCGGCATCAAGGTCGTCGCCACGGCCTTCGCCGACCTGGGCTTCGACATCGACATCAGCCCCATGTTCCAGACCCCCGAGGAGGCGGCCCGGATGGCCCTCGAGAACGACGTCCACGTCGTGGGCGCCTCGAGCCTCACGGCGGGCCACAAGACGCTGGTGCCCGAGCTGATCCGGAAGCTCCAGGAGATGGGCGCGGGCGAGATCCTGGTCATCGCCGGCGGCGTCATCCCCCCGACGGACTACGACTTCCTCTACAAGGCGGGGGTCGTGGGGATCTTCGGGCCGGGGACCTCGATCCCCGAATCGGCGGACAAGGTCCTGTCCCTGCTGGAGAACAAGTACCTGAAACGGGCGGCCTAGGACGACGGCCGGGGGAGAACCCCTCCCCCGGCCTTGCCGCATCAACGCAACGCTTCGAACCCGGTGCAGGGCGATGGCCGAAAAGGGAATCGACTACTACGTCCAGGGCGTGACGGGCGGCAGCCGGCTGGTCATGGCCAAAACGATCACGCTGATCGAGAGCATCCTGCCGGAGCACCAGGAAACGGCGCAGGCCGTCTTGGACGCGCTGCTGCCTTACACGGGCAAGGCCGTCCGCCTGGGGATCACGGGCGTGCCGGGCGCGGGCAAGAGCACCTTCATCGAGAGCTTCGGCACGATGCTCACCGAGAAGGGCCACCGCGTGGCCGTGCTGGCCGTCGACCCGAGCAGCCCCCGGACGGGCGGCAGCATCCTGGCCGACAAGACTCGGATGGAGAAGCTCTCCACCAGCGAGCGGGCCTTCATCCGCCCCTCCCCCTCGGGGGGCACCCTCGGCGGGGTGGCCCGCAAGACCCGGGAGACCATGATGATCTGCGAGGCCGCCGGCTACGACGTCATCCTGGTGGAGACGGTCGGCGTGGGGCAATCGGAGGTCGCCGTGGCCTCCATGGTGGACTTTTTCCTCGTGCTCATGATCGCCGGGGCCGGGGACGAGCTCCAGGGGATCAAGAAGGGCGTCCTGGAGCTGGCCGATGCGATCGCGGTCAACAAGGCCGACGGCGACAACGTGGAGCGGGCCAAGCTCGCCCGGGCGCAGTACGAGACGGCGATGCACCTGCTCTCGCCCCCCTCGCCGGACTGGAGCACGCCCGTGCTGCTGTGCAGCTCCCTCACGGGGGCGGGGCTCGAGGAGATCTGGGACGTCGTGCTCAAGCACCGCAGGATCATGAACGACAAGGGGGAGCTGGAGAGGAAGCGCAGCGAGCAGTCACGCCTGTGGATGTGGGCCCTGGTCAAGGAAGGGCTGGAGGCTTGGTTCGCCAGGAACGCCCAGGTCGTCAACCTCCTGCCCCTCATCGAGAAGGAAGTGGTCGGCGGGAAGATCACGGCCACCTCGGGGGCGGCCCGGATCCTGTCCTTTCTCCAGAATTACAGCATCACCGTTACCTGAAGGCACAGACGAATCAGGAGGTCTAGTCAGCATGAAGATCACACGTTTGGATCACATCGGTATCGCAGTGAAGAGCATCGCCGAGTCCCTGAAGGTCTACGAGGCGATGGGGCTCAAATCCGTGGGCGTCGAGGAGGTGGCCGAGCAGAAGGTGCGCGTGGCGTTCCTCCCGATCGGCGAGACGGAGATCGAGCTGCTCGAGTCGACCGCGCCGGACGGTCCCGTGGCCAAGTACATCGAGAAGAACGGCGAGGGGATCCAGCACCTGGCGCTGCGCGTGGACAACCTCGAGGCGGCCCTGGCGGAGATGAAGGCCAAGGGCGTGCGGCTCATCGACGAGAAGCCCCGCTACGGCGCGGGCGGCGCGAAAATCGCCTTCGTGCACCCCCGCTCCACCGGCGGCGTGCTGCTGGAGCTGAGCGAACGAGACTGAGACCCGAACAGAACCCCAAAAAAAGAAAGAGGTGATGAACCGTGACGAATCAGGAAAAAATCGAACGCATGAGGGCCGCCGAGCGGAAGATCGAGATGGGCGGCGGGACCAAGGCCCTCGAGAAGGTGAAGGCCACGGGGAGGCTCACGGCCCGCGAGCGGCTCGGGCGCCTCTTCGACGAGGGGAGCTTCGTGGAACTGGACAAGTTCGTCGAGCACCGCTGCACGAACTTCGGCATGGACAAGACGGAGGTCCCCGGCGAGGGCGTCGTGACGGGCTACGGCAGGGTCGACGGCCGGACCGTCTTCGCCTTCGCGCAGGACTTCAGCACCATGGGCGGCTCCCTGGGCGAGATGCACGCGACGAAGATCGTCAAGTGCATGGACCGCGCCGTGGCCGCCGGGGCCCCCATCGTGGGCCTCAACGACTCGGGCGGCGCGAGGATCCAGGAGGCCGTGGACTCGCTGGCGGGCTACGGGCGGATCTTTTACAAGAACACCATGGCCTCGGGGATCATCCCGCAGATCAGCGCCATCATGGGCCCCTCGGCCGGAGGGGCCGTCTACTCGCCGGCGCTGATGGACTTCATCTACATGGTCGACAAGGAATACGCCCAGATGTTCATCACGGGCCCCCAGGTCGTCAAGGCCGTCATGGGGGAGGACGTCACGGCCATGCAGCTCGGCGGCGCCATGACGCACAACACCAAGAGCGGGGTGGCGCATTTCGTGGCCGCCAGCGACGAGGACTGCATCGACCAGATCAAGCGGCTGCTGAGCTACCTGCCCTCCAACCACCGTGAGAAGCCCCCCGTCGCGGAGTGCAGCGACCCCGCGGACCGCATGGAGGACGCCCTCAACACGCTCGTCCCCGAGGCGAGCAATCGCCCCTACGACATGAAGCGCATCATCAAGATGGTCGTCGACAACGGCGAGATCTACGAGAGCCAGGCCCTCTACGCGATGAACATGATCACCTGCTTCGCCCGCATGAACGGCCAGCCCGTAGGGATCATCGCCAACCAGCCGGCGGTGCTCGCGGGGTGCCTCGACATCAACTCCTCCGACAAGGCCTCGCGGTTCATCCGGTTCTGCGACTGCTTCAACCTGCCGATCCTCACCTTCGTCGATGTCCCGGGCTACCTCCCGGGGACGGCGCAGGAGTACGGCGGCATCATCCGCCACGGCGCCAAGATGCTCTACGTCTACCCCGAGGCGACGGTGCCGAAGATCACCATCGTCATCCGCAAGGCCTACGGCGGCTCCTACCTCGGCATGTGCTCCGGGCAGACGGGGGCGGACATCGTCATGGCCTGGCCCTCGGCGGAGATCGCCGTCATGGGCGCCGAGGGGGCCGCAAAGATCATCTTCCGCAAGGAGGACCCCGAGAGCCTGAAGCAGAAGACCCAGGAGTACATCGAGAACTTCGCCACGCCCTACCAGGCGGCGCGCCATGCCCTCATCGAGCACGTCATCGAGCCGCGGGAGACGCGGCCCATGATCATCCGGTCCCTGCAGATGCTCGCCAACAAGAGGGAGGACCGGCCCTGGAAGAAGCACGGCAACATCCCCCTGTAGAGCGGGCGGGACCGATTCCCGCCGGCCCGCAGGCCGTCACCTCAAAGCCATAAAAAAAGCGGGGCGCCCGTCGCCCCGCTTTTTTGCCCGGCCGCCGCGCTAGAAGCCGTCGTTGATGACGCCCTCCTTCTTGAGCTGCGCGAGCGTCTCGTCGCTGTAGCCCAAAAGGGACTGGAGCACCTCGTCGGTGTGCTGGCCCAGCAGCGGCGCCGGCATGTAGACCTCTCCGGGGGTCTCGGACATCTTGATGGGCGATCCGGCGATCCGCATCTTCCCCACCCGGGGCTGGTCGATCTCGACGAGCATCCGGCGATAGGCGATGTGCGGGTCCTCGCAGATCTGCCTCATGTTGTTGATCGGTGAGTAGGGAAGCCCCTCCTTCTCGAAGATCGCCGCCCACTCCGCCGTCGTCTTCGAGGCCATGATCGGGTCGAGGATCGCGTTGAGGGCGTTGCGGTTCTTCGTCCGCAGGGGGTTGGTCCTGAAGCGCTCGTCCCCGGGCAGGTCGGGCCGGCCGATGACTTTCGCGTACCGGGCGAAGAGGGCGTCCGTGCCGATCGCGGCGATGATGTAGCTTCCGTCCTTCGTCTTGTATCCCTGGAAGGGCGTGATGGAGGGGTGGATCCCGCCCAGGGGCCCCGGGATCTCACCGCTGATCGTGTAGCGCACCACGGCGTTCTCCAGGGTGGCGAAGACGCTGTCGATCATCGCCATGTCCACGTGCTGGCCCCGGCCCGTCCTGTCCCGGTGGCGCAGGGCCGCCAGGATGCCGATCGTAGCCTGCAGCCCCGTGAGGATATCGCCTACGGAGGAGCCGACCCGGCAGGGGGGGCCGCCCTCGGGCCCGGTGATGCTCATCAGGCCGCTGTAGGCCTGAGCCACCATGTCGTAGGAAGGCCGCTCGGCATACTCGGGCAGCGAGTCCTGGCCGAATCCGCAGATCGAACAATAGACGATTCGGGGGTTGATCCGCTTGAGGTCCTCCCAGCCGAAGCCCAGCTTGCGCATGGTCGTGGGGCGGAAGTTCTCCACGACGACGTCGGACATCTTGATGAGCTCCGTCAGGATTTCTTTGGCCTTGGGGTGCTTGAGGTTCAAGACGATCCCCTTCTTGTTGCGGTTGAGGCTGATGAAATAACCGCTGTGGTTCTTGTCGTGCTCCCCCGCAAAGGGGCCGAACTCGCGGGCGTCGTCGCCGATGGGGGGTTCGATGTGCAGGACCTCGGCGCCGAGATCGGCGAGGTACATCGTCACGGTGGGGGCCGCCAGCACGTGGCTCAGGTCGACGACTCGGATTCCTTCCAGTGCTCTTGCCATAAACGTCTTCCTCCTCTGTTGCGTAGGGTGCGGACCGCCTCGGGACCGCCCTTCGGCAAGGGGGAACCCCATGGCCGAAGCCGGGGCGGCCGGCCGGTCCCGCAGGGCCTGCTTTCGGCTTCCCGCACTAGTCTTTCCGGTATCGTCTCGCCCCCTGCACGTAGAGATCGCCTCCCCGGACGTCGTTGATGACGACGACGGGGAAGTCCTCCACCTCGAGGCGCTGGATGGCCTCCGGACCGAGGTCCTCGTAGGCGATCGTCTCGGCCTTGCGGATCCGCTTCGCCAGGAGGGCCCCCGCCCCGCCCGTGGCGCCCAGGTAGACGGCCTTGAATCTCTTCATCGCTTCGACGACCTCGGCGGAGCGGTTCCCCTTACCGATCATCCCCTTGAGGCCCAGCTCCATGAGCTTCGGGGCATAGGCGTCCATGCGGTAGCTCGTCGTGGGCCCCGCGGAGCCGATGGGTTGTCCGGGCTTGGCCGGCGCCGGGCCCACGTAGTAGATCACCTGGCCGCGGAGGTCCACGGGCAGCGGTTTCCCCGCTGCGACAAGTTCGAAGAGGCGCTTGTGGGCCGCGTCGCGCCCCGTGTAGATCACCCCCGTCAGCAGGACCCGGTCGCCGATGTGGAGCTGCTCCACATCCCCCTCGGTCAGCGGTGTCTTCAGTCTGATTTCAGTCATGCGTCTTCCCTTCTCACCCTCCGCCATTCTGCTTCTAGAGGACCGCTTCTTTATGCCTCGCCGCGTGGCACTGGACGTTGACCGCCACGGGAAGGCTCGCGATGTGGCAAGGCTCGACCTCGAAGAAGACATCGAGAGACGTCGTGGTGCCGCCGTAGCCCATGGGGCCGATGCCCAGCCGGTTGATCCGTTCCAGGACCTCCACCTCGACCGCCGCCAGCAGGGGGTCGGGGTTGCGCTCGCCGATCCTGCGCATCAGGGCCTTCTTGGCCAGCAGGGCCGAACGCTCAAAGGTGCCGCCGATCCCCACGCCCACCACCGTGGGCGGGCAGGGATTGGAGCCCGAGGCCTCGATGCGCCGGACGACGAAGTCCTTGATCCCCTCGAGCCCCGCCGAGGGAGAGAGCATGTCCACGCGGCTCATGTTCTCCGCGCCGCCCCCCTTCGGGACGGCGGCGATCCGGATCTTCTCGCCGGGCACGATGTCGAAGTGGACGACGGCGGGCGTGTTGTCTTGCGTGTTGGCCCTCGTGAAGGGATGGCAGGCCGACTTCCGGAGATAGCCCTCGCCGTAACCCTGCCGGACACCCTCGTTGATCGCCGCCCTCAGGTCTCCCCCGACGACGTGCACGTCCTGCCCGACCTCGATGAACAGGACGGCCAGCCCCGTGTCCTGGCAGATGGGGGACTGCTCCTCCCGGGCGACGCGCGCGTTCTCCTTGATCTCCCGCAGGACCTCGCGGGCCACGGGGGACTCGTCCCTCTCGATGGCCCGGTCGTAGGCCGCGAGCACGTCCTCGCCGAGGTTGCAGTTGGCGTCGATGAAGAGATCGCGGACGGCCTTCGTGACGGCTGATGCCTGGATTTCTCTCATTTCCTCACCCCCGCGCAGGCGGATCCGACGCGGCCCGTCGCTACGCCTTCGCCATTTTCAGGATTTCGGCCACGAGCTTCTCGATGCCCTGGGCCACCTTAGAGATCGTGGGCCCCAGCATATAGGCCGGCGTCGTGACGATCCGGTTGGCCTCGTCGACGACGACGCCCTCGACCGGGGCCTGGACATGCCGGCCGCCCATCGCCTCGATGGCCCCCGACGTCCCGGGGTCGCTGCCGATGGTGAGCTTCGGGTGCGCCGCGCCGAGCACCCTGGCGGCGATGACCGGGGCGATGCAGATGAAGCCCACGGGCTTTTTCGCCGCATGCATCTCCCGGACGAGCCTCGCCACCTCGGGGTTCACCGAGCAGTCGGGGCCCTTCACCGCGAAGTCGCAGAGGTTCTTGGCCGCACCGTAGCCGCCCGGGAAGATCAGGGCGTCGAGGTCGTCGGCCCTGACGTCCTTCATGTTCTTGATCTCGCCCCGGGCGATGCGCGCCGACTCGCACAGCACGTTTCTCGACTCCGTGCCGGGCTCGCCGCGGGTGTGATCGATCACGTGCATCTGGCTCACGTCCGGCGCCATGCAGACGATCTGCGCCCCCGCCCTGTCGAGGAAGTACAGGGTCAGGGTGGCCTCGTGGATTTCGGCGCCGTCGTAGACGCCGCAGCCCGACAATACGACTCCGACCTTCGCCATGGCTTTCACCTCCCGATTGTTGTGGGTCCGTTTGTGTGACGGGCGGGCCCGGTCCCGCCGCCATGCCGCAGGGGCCATGGCCATGCGGGGGTCGGGCCGTTGCATCGTTATAGTGGAAAAGCCCGGGGGGTGTCAACGAAAAGCCGCGCGGAGGCGCGGCGTTTTCGTCCGGGTCTGGTCGGTTTCGTGCCGACGGGGGACTCGTCTCGACGCGCGGCCCTCCTGCGGGCAGAGGCTGCGGCTCAGGTCGCCCTCTGCAGGTAGTCCTCGGGAAGGGCCTTGAAGAGCCGCTTGTCCGGGTAGTCGTAGATTTCGTAGACGGTCTCCCTGCCGATCAGGGCGTCGATCATGCCCTGCAGTTCCTGCCTCTTCTTCGTGGCGATCCAGTTGTTCCAGTCCTCGAGAGTCTCCCAGGTGCTGATGACGAGATATTCATTGGGGTCCTTGATGTTGCGCATGGTCTCGCCCGATATATACCCGGGCTGCCTCGACGCCATGCTCCGGAGCTCGGTGATGAGCCCGTGGAGCTCTCCCGCCTTGTCGGGCGGCACCCGCCTCTTGATCATCACTCGTACGGCCATAACTCTTACCTCCTTTCCCAGGATGATCAGAATCCAGCCTTCTATGACAATCTACCGCCGAAACCGTTGGAAAACAAGTGCATTGTTGGCGGTGCAGGTAGGCTATCGGCCCATGCCCGACGTGAGCCGACGGATGCCTTCCTCGGCACCCAGGGGGATGGCGATGTGTCCCGCCGGAACGTCGTAATCCCGGGGGTTGATGCGGATCAGGACGGCCTTGCCCGCCCCGGCGATGCCCTCCGAGGTCATGCGCACGGTGGCCACGGCCCTGCCCGCACCGAGTTCCACCACGGCGAGAAAGGCGCCGATGCGCGCCAGGCCGTCCAGCCAGCGGCGGAAGCGCCCGCTCTGCGCCCGGGTGCGGTGCTCGACCCAGTCCCAGTCGTTGAACATGAGGACATTGGGCCGGGCCAGCGCCCCGCAGCGGGGGCAGCGCGGCAGGGGCTCGCGGGCGCGAAACTGCGCCTCGTCGACATCGACGCACACCCCCCGGGCCTCCCAGATGTCCTGCGAACAGGGCCGGGAGCACTGGAGGTGATGGATGGAGCCGTGGCATTCCTCGATGCGGTCCCCGTCGAAGCCGGCCGACTGGAACTGGCCGTCGACGTTGGAGGTGAAAACGAAGTAGCCCTCCCGCTTTCCGCGGCCGATCTCGAGCAGGCGGGCAAACCCCGCATGCGGGACGGTCCTGCGGTAGAGGTTCAGGCGGTGGCCGTAGAAGCCCCAGGCCAGCGCGGGGTCCCGCTCGAACCACCGGGGGTCGGCCATCTCCACGAAGGAAACCCCCAGCCTGGCCATGGGCGGGTAGGCCTTCCAGAACCCCTCGTTGCCCCGGAAATCGGGAAGTCCCGAATCGACGCCCATGCCGGCCCCCGCCGTGACGAGCACGGCGTCGGCCTCGAGGAGGACGGTCGAAGCGTGTTTGAGATTTTCCTTCAGATCCATGGGTTCTTCTCCTCGTCGGGTGTCGGACGCCCGGCTCGTTGAATCTTAGCGATCCCTGCAGACCTGTCAAGCAAAAGCGCGGCCCCCGGTACGGTTGCGATGAACCGGCCATGGAATGTGACAAAAAGGTTCCATCTGCCGGCCGGGAGGCGGGTCTCCCGCCTGGGTGACGATGGACAAACCGCTTGAAATCCCGGGGCATTAACAAATATTCTCTTTTTTTTCGTCGGGAGGTACGGTCCTTGCTAATAATCATTGACAAACGGAAGGCGACGTGACAAATTAGCGCGTCGAAAACAATCCGGAAGAGCTCCCTGCAGCGCGGGCCTCATGACTTTCGTAAAGGGCCTTTTCCCTTCCGGGCCATGCCCGCCGACAAACACCAGCACAGGGAAGCGGACCCTTCCGGTCATGTGAGGTGTTCCATGCTGTATCGAAACGTTCTTCTCGTCCTTCGGGACCACTCATAGGGGAGTCATGACGGGTCCCGGGCGAACCGCCCGGGCCGATCGAACCATTCAGCACGCATCCCCACGGATGCCTTGCCTGAAGGAGCGACAGACCGACTCCAGGACCTATGCCGCCCTGCCGATCACCGCAGTGATCAACGGCCGAAATCCGCTCCTTCCCGCTGAATCCGTCAGCCCCTTCGAAGAGATCCCTCTCGAGTGAAGAGACCAAGGCGTTCGTGGTCGGAAGCCATGCGGCTTGCGCGTGCTGCTGAGCTGCAAGTGGAGGCTTCGACAATGAAAATCAAGGAAACACTGAAACAACGGTTCAACCGGCTGATGCACCCCGCCCTGCGGGAAAACGAAATCATCAAGACCCTTTCCGGTCTCCCGGGCGTGCGCCCCTTCCTCTACGAGTTCAAGCTGGGGCCGCTGTTCCTGATCTCGGCGTGGCTGTTCCTGTTCCACGCCAACTACACGGGAGCGGCGGAAGACTGGCTGCTCTATTTCTTCGGGGGGTGTGCCGTGGTGGGGGTCCTCTCGGTCCACAAGGCCGTCATGCGGTTCCTCTACCGGATCGCGCAGTTCGAAAAGCCCGTGGAGGGGCAGGACCGCACAATCATGATCACCGCCGAGACAGTGACGCTGCTGGGCTTCCTGACGGCGGCCATGCTCTTCCTCAACGAATTCCAGTCGACGGGGTTCGGGATGTGACGGTCCCTCTGCGCGCCCGCCTCCGCGTCAGCGCCGACCGTTGTTCCGGACCCCCTGAAAGGCCAGCAGGGCAAGCGCCGCGACGATGAGCGCCCCGCCCCAGGCCTCGGGGGGGGAAAACCGCTCCCCCAGCAGGGCACAGGCGAAGAGGAGACCCAGGACCGGCGTGGCCAGGGAGGCAAGGCCGGCGATGCCGGCCGGCAGGACCTTCAGGACGTAGAACCACAGCAGGACGGCCACGGCGCTCGTGAGCACGACGTTGTACGCCATGGTCCCGGCCATCCAGGGGGTCCACCGGATCGGCGCCGAGGGCACGGCGAGAGCGGCGGCGGCAAGCAAGGCCCCCCCGAACAGGATCTGCCAGGCCGACAGGGACAGCACGTTCACCCCGCCGTTCCGATCCATCCGCTTCGTCACGACGGCGCTGGCCGCCCAGGCCAGCCCGCTCGCAACGGCCAGCGCGCTCGGAAACCAGTCGCCCCGGTAATGCCACGGCTCGACGAGCAGGACGAGACCTGCCAGGGCCAGGGCCATGGCGGGCCACTGCAGGCCCCGGGGTCGCTCGCCCAGCAGGGGCCAAGCCATGAGGATCACCCAGAAGGGCATCGCGTAGACGAGGATGGCCATCTTCCCGGCGCCCCCCTCGACGAGCGCCCACGTGGCGAACCCCACGGAGAAGGTGGTGCAGAGAAGCCCCACGAGGAGTGTCCGGGCCCAGTCCGGCGGCCTGAGCGACTCCCCCCGCCAGGCCAGGACGCCCAGGAGGATGAGGCCGCCCCCGACCGTGCGGAGGGCCGAGAAGTCGAAGGGCGAAGCGAAGCGCATAGCCTCCTTCACGAGGACCCAGTTGTAGCCCCAGATGAGGGACATGACGATCAGGGCCAGGACGGCGCGGGGCACGGCATTCGCTTTCCCGAACAAAAAAGGAGCCTGACGGCGACGTCAGACTCCTTTGCGTTTCTGGTGGTCCCACAGGGAATCGAACCCTGGTTTCCGGCGTGAGAGGCCAGCGTCCTGACCGCTAGACGATGGGACCTTGGCTGGGGGACAAGGATTCGAACCTTGGTAGCAAGATCCAGAGTCTTGAGTCCTACCACTAGACGATCCCCCAGGATCTCCTCGATCTGGAAGCCTCGAAAGCTAAATGAAAGCGGCTGAAATGTCAAGGTGAAAAATTCGCGCCGCGGGGAAATCCGGGAGTGCCCGCACCCCGGCGAGGGACCCTGGGGGATCATGCCAAAGGCGGGTTTCGTCCCTGATCCGGCGGGGCTCACCCGCCGGCCCTGCGCCAAAATGTACTTGACAAAATAAGGGTTTTGTAATTAACAACTACTCTTTCGCAAAGGCTTCCCCGAGGGAAGCGTGAATCCATTCGCCAGGGACACTCTTTGAAGGTTCAGGTATCGCTCATTCCCGAGGAGGGGCGCCGGCTCCAGTACCGGCTCGACGGGGACTGGTACCGGGAATTCCTGCAGGGGGGAGGCTGGATCGACTTCCGGATTTTCCCGGCGGAGGTCTCCGTCGAGATCCACAGGATCCTCGAGACGGTCACCCTCGACATCCGCGTGGAGGCGGCACTGGACCTGGATTGCGGGCGGTGCCTGGAGACCTTCCGGCTGCCCGTGCAGGGCGGGTTCCGCCACATCCTGGTCCCCTCGCGCGACACGATGGAGGAACAGAAGGAGGAACTCTCCGACGAGGACATCTCGTTCGGGCACTACCGGGAGGACATGATCGACCTCGACGCCCTGGTCTTCGAGCAGATCCTGCTGCTGGTCCCCATGAAACCGCTTTGCGCCGAAACCTGCCGCGGGCTGTGCGCGCAGTGCGGCGCCAACCTCAACACGGAATCCTGCGCGTGCCGGCCCGGCGCGGTCGACCGCCGCCTGGAGGCGCTGAAGAACTTCAAGGCAAGAACATCAACGTGACGGAGTAACCCAAGCCATGCCGAACCCAGTCAAGAGACACTCGAAATCGAGACGGAACAGCCGGAGGGCCCACGACTTCATCAAGGCGCCGGCCGGCTCGGTCTGCCCCCAGTGCAACGAGCCGAAGCTGCCCCACCGGGCCTGCCCCAACTGCGGCACCTACAAGGGCAGGGGCGTGCTGAACGTCGAAAAGGGCGAATAGCGTCACCGCCGGGGAACCTATGGCCAGGCTGGGCGTGCTATTTCCCGGGCAGGGCTCGCAGTACGTGGGCATGGGCAGGGACCTGTTCCGGCAGTTCGAGCCCGCCAGGGCGTGCTTCGAGGAGGCGCAGGCGGTGCTCGGCACGGACATCGGGCGCCTGTGCTTCGAGGGGCCCCGGGAGTCGCTGGATTTGACCGAAAACACCCAGGTGGCGACCCTGACCCTCGAGATCGCCGCCTGGCGGGTCTTCGAGCGGCACCTCGGGATGCGCCCGTCGGCCATGGCGGGCCACAGCCTCGGGGAATACGGGGCGCTCTGCGCGGCGGGGGCGCTGGGGTTCGCCGACACCCTGCGGCTCGTCCGGAAGAGGGCTGCCCGGCAGCAGCAAGCCGTCGCCCCCGGCGTGGGCGCCAACGCCGCCATCCAGGGACTGGGGCGCGACAGGGTCGAGGCGCTCTGCCGGGAGGTCAGCGCCGGGGAGGGGCTCGTGAGCCCCTCGTGTTACAACGCCCCGGACCAGACCGTCGTTTCGGGCTATGCGGCCCCGGTGGAATCGGTGATGGCCAAGGCCCTTGCCGCCGGAGCGAAGCGTGCCCTGAAACTCCCGCTGAGCGCGCCCTTTCACTGCGCCCTGCTGGAAGGGGCGGCCGAACGGTTCGGCGCCGATCTCGACAGGGTCGACTTCCGGGACGGCTCGGTGCCCGTGATCCCGAACTGCGACCCCGGGGCGCTCCACTCGGCCGCCACGACAAGGGGGCTGCTCGTCCGGCAGATCCACCAGCCCGTGCGCTGGCTCGAGACGATCGAGAGGATGGCCGCGATGGGGATCGACACGGTCGTCGAGGTGGGTCCCAAGAGGGTGCTGTCGGCCCTGGCCCTGCGGATCCGCCGGGACCTCCGGGTGCTGAACGTGGAAAATCTCGAGTCCCTGCAGAGGACCGTCGAAACGCTTTCGAAACAGGCACCTTCAGCGGAGACGACGGGCTGTTCAAAACCGTCCGGATGAAAGGCGCCCTTCCAGCCAGAAAGAGGGTAAGAGGGGATGAAGGCGGGAAGGATGCACCCCCGGTCAACAGGCTTGGGACGGGCATGAGACTGCAAGACAAGGTTGCACTCGTCACGGGAGGGTCGCGGGGAATCGGCCGGGCCGTGAGCGTGCGGCTGGCGGCCGCGGGGGCCTTCGTCTGCGTCAATTACGCCCGCAACGAGGAGGCGGCCCGCGAGACGCTTCGCCTCATCGGCCGGGCGGGCGGCGACGGCAAGACCGTGCGCTTCGATGTCGCCGACGACGGGGAAACCGCCGGGGCGATCGTCGCCCTGATCCGGGAGAGGGGCCGCATCGACATCCTGGTGAACAACGCCGGCGAGAGCCGCGACGGCCTGCTGGTCCGCATGAAGGACCGCGACTGGGACCGGGTCATGGACACGAACCTCAAGGGGGCCTTCCACTGCTGCAGGGCCGTGGCCCGCGCCATGATGAAGCAGCGCGGGGGCCGCATCATCAACGTCTCGTCGGTCGTCGCCCTGGCGGGCAACGCCGGCCAGGCGAATTACGGCGCCTCGAAGGCCGGGCTCATCGGGCTGACGAAGTCCCTGGCCCGGGAGCTGGCGCCGCGCGGCATCTGCGTCAACGCCGTGGCCCCCGGACTCATAGACACGGATATGACCTCCGCCCTGACGGAGGAGCAGCGGCAGCGGGTTCTCGGGGAGATCCCCCTCTGCCGGCTGGGCACACCGGACGATGTCGCCGGTGTCGTGCTGTTCCTGGCCTCCGATGAAGCCGGATACATCACGGGACAGGTGATCGGGGTCAACGGCGGTCTCTACATGTAGCCGCGTGCAGCGCGCCGCGCCCCGGGACAGGCCGTTCGAGCGGAAACGGAATGCACACTTCTGAAGGAGGCGGATTGATGTCCATCGAAGAAAAAGTCATCGAGATCATCGTGGAACAACTGGATGTGACCCGGGAGGAGTGCGTGCCCGAGGCATCCTTCATCGAGGACCTGGGCGCGGATTCCCTCGACCTGGTCGAGCTGATCATGGCCATGGAGGAGAACTTCGGCATCGAGATCTCCGACGAGGAGCTGCAGAAGATCCGGACGATCCAGGACGCCGTCGACTACATCAAGAAGAAGAAGGGCCTGGCCGGCTAGGCCGCCTGCGTGGAGCTGCCCGTGGAGAGGCGCGTCGTCATCACCGGCATGGGAACCGTGAACCCCGTCGGCAACTCCGTCGACGAGACCTGGGCGGCCCTCTGCGCCGGCCGCTCGGGCATCGGGCCCATCACGAAGTTCGACGCCGGCCCTCTGGCCACGAAGATCGCCGGCGAGGTGAAGAACTTCGACCCCCTGCGTTACGTGGAGAAGAAGGAGCTGCGCCGGCTCGACGATTTCATCGTCTACGCCCTGGCCTGCGCCGAGATGGCCGTGCAGGACGCGGGACTCGTCATCGACGGCGGCAACGCCGAGCGCGTGGGCACCATCGTCGGCTCGGGCATCGGGGGGGTCCGGACCATCGAGCGGGAACACACCGTCCTCGAGCAGAGCGGCCCCCGGAGGATCTCGCCGTTCACCATCCCGGCCGTCCTGCCCAATCTCGCCGCGGGACAGATCTCCATCCGCTACGGGGCCAAGGGGCCCATCAGCTGCCCCGTCACGGCCTGCGCCGCCGGCACGAGCGCCATCGGCATGGCGTTCCGGCTGATCAAGGACGGCTACGCCGATGCGATGTTCGCGGGCGGCATCGAGGCGGCCGTCACCCCCTTCGCGGTGGCCGGGTTCAACGCCATGCGGGCGCTCTCCACCCGCAACGACGAGCCCGAGAAGGCCAGCCGCCCCTTCGACCGCCGCCGCGACGGCTTCGTCATCGGCGAGGGAGGCGGCATCCTCGTCCTGGAGGATCTGAACCACGCCCGCCGGCGCGGCGCGAGGGTCTACGCCGAGATCTGCGGGTACGGCTGCACGGCCGACGCCTACCACATGGCCGCCCCGCCCCCGGGGCACGAGGGGGCCGCGCGCAGCATGGAGGCCGCCCTGAGATCCTGCGGGATGGATCCGGCCGCCGTCGGCTACATCAACGCCCACGGGACGGCAACGCCGCTCAACGACGTCTACGAGACCCAGGCCATCAAGCGGGTCTTCGGGGAGCACAGCCGAAAGCTGGCCGTCTCCTCCACGAAATCGATGACGGGACACATGCTGGGAGGGGCGGGCGGCCTCGAGGCCATCGTGGCCGTCAAGGTCCTCTGCGACGGGATCATTCCGCCCACGATCAACCTGGACGAACCCGACGAGGGCTGCGACCTGGACTACGTCGCGCACCGGGCGAAGGAAACGGCCGTCGAGGCCGCGCTGTCCAACACCTTCGGCTTCGGCGGCGTCAACGCGGTTCTCGTCTTCCGCCGATACAGGGACTGAGGAGGAGGCGTGACCATCGTCATGGGATCCGACCACGCGGGGTTCGCCCTCAAGGAGGCCGTCAAGGCGTCGCTTGCCGCGGCGGGCCACCGGATCGTGGACATGGGGACCGGCACCGAGGAGTCCGTCGATTACCCGGATTACGGCATCCTCGCGGCCGAGGGGGTTTCCTCGGGCCGGTTCGAGCGGGGCATCCTCGTCTGCGGCTCCGGCGTGGGGATGGCGATCGTGGCCAACAAGTTCCCCGGCGTGCGGGCGGCCCTGTGCCTCGACGTGGAGACGGCCCGGCTCTCCCGGCAGCACAACGACTCGAACGTCCTCGTGCTGGCCGGGCGCAAGACGGACCCCGAGGCGGCCGGGGGGATCGCCCGGGCGTGGCTGGAGACCCCCTTCGACGGGGGGCGCCACCAGAGGCGCCTCGACAAGATCCGGGAACTGGAACAGAAACTCTGCAGCAAAACAGGAGGGTGAGGAGACGATGTCATTGCTCAACACGGTGGACCCCGAGGTGGCGGCCGCCATCCTGGAGGAAACGAAGCGCCAGGCCGGCAAGCTGGAACTGATCCCGTCGGAGAACTTCGTCGACGAGGCGGTCCTCGAAGCCCAGGGCTGCGTCATGACGAACAAGTACGCCGAGGGCTACCCCGGCAAGCGCTACTACCACGGCTGCGAGTTCGTCGACATCGTCGAGGCGCTGGCCATCGAGCGGGCGAAGAAGCTCTTCGGGGCCGACCACGCCAACGTGCAGCCCCACTCGGGCACGCAGGCCAATATGGCGGTCTACTTCGCCATGCTCCAGCCGGGCGACACGATCCTGGGCATGAACCTCGCCCACGGCGGGCACCTCTCCCACGGCAGCCCCGTCAACTTCTCGGGCCGCTTCTACAACGTCGTCCACTACGGCGTCGACCGGGCGACGGAGCGGATCGACTTCAACGAGGTGGAGGCCCAGGCGAAGAAGCACAAGCCGAAGGTCATCGTCGTGGGCGCGAGCGCCTACCCCCGCGAGATCCCCTCCGAGCCCTTCCGGCAGATCGCCGACCGGGTCGGGGCCGTGGTGCTGTTCGACATCGCCCATATCGCCGGGCTCGTGGCGGCGGGCATCCACCCGAACCCCGTCCCGCTGTGCGAGTTCGTGACGACCACGACGCACAAGACGCTGCGGGGCCCCCGCGGCGGCATGGTCCTGTGCAAGCAGGACTACCAGAAGGCCCTCGACGGCCGGGTGTTCCCGGGCATGCAGGGAGGGCCGCTCATGCACATCATCGCCGCCAAGGCCGTGGCCCTGAAGGAGGCCCTGACGGAGGAGTTCCGGCAGTACCAGCGGCAGATCCGGGAAAACGCCCGCACCCTGGCCGACACGCTCATGGCCGAGGGGTTCCGCCTCGTCTCGGGCGGCACGGACAACCACCTCATGCTCATCGACGTGACCTCCATCGGCGTGACCGGCGCCGAGGGCGCCGACGCCCTGGACCGGGCGGGCATCACGGCCAACAAGAACATGATCCCCTTCGACACGAGGGGCCCCCAAGTGACCAGCGGCATCCGCGTCGGCACCCCGGCCATCACGTCCCGGGGGATGAAGGAAGCGGAGATGAAGCTCGTGGGACGGTTCATCTCGACGGTCCTCAAGGACCTCAAGAACGAAGCGACGATCGCCAAGGTCCGCAAAGAGGTCAGCGAGCTCTGCGGGCGCTTCCCGCTGTACGCGGAGCGCATCGCAAGGGGATAACGCCGGCGCGGAGGATACAGGATCGAGGCACGAAGTTCGAGAATTCGTCATTTGTGCCCCGGTCCTCGTTCCTCGGACCTGGAAACCGGGGATTCTGCAACACCGCGCAATGAACAGGCATCGAGCGTGAAGGCGGACAGGAAAAAGCAGGGCATCGCCCGCCCCAGCTGGGACGAGTACTTCATGGACATCGTGGATCTCGTCTCGAGGCGCTCCACGTGCCTGCGGCGCGGCGTGGGGGCCGTGCTGGTCAAGGACAAGCGCCTGCTCACGACGGGCTACAACGGCGCCCCGAGCGGCCTGCGGCACTGCCTCGAGCTCGGGTGCCTGCGCGAGGAGATGAAAGTGTCCTCCGGCGAACGCCACGAGCTCTGCCGGGGGCTCCACGCCGAGCAGAACGCGATCATCCAGGCCGCCGTCCACGGCGTGAGCATCCGGGGCGCGACCCTGTACTGCACGAACCACCCCTGCAGCATTTGTCTCAAGATGCTCATCAACGCCGGGATCACGGAGATCGTCTACCGGGAGGGCTACAGCGACGAGCTGGCCGCGCGCCTGCTCGAGGAGTCGGGCATCGAGGTGAGGAAACGATGAAGTGCCCCTTTTGCGCCGACACGGAAAACCGGGTCATCGACTCCCGGATCAGCAAGGACGGCAACGCCATCCGCAGGCGGCGCGAGTGCGCCGCCTGCGGCAAGCGGTTCACCACCTACGAGTTCGTCGAGGAAGTGCTGCCCATGGTCGTCAAGAAGGACGGGCGGCGCGAGGCCTTCGACCGCGCGAAGATCCTCGCGGGGATCAAGAAGGCCTGCGAGAAGCGGCCCGTGAGCATCGACGCGATCGAGGCCGTCGTGGACCGCATCGAGAGGGCCTGTCAGGAATCGCAGCTCAAGGAGGTCCCCTCGACGTTCGTGGGCGAGCGGGTCATGCAGGAGCTCCACGACCTCGACAAGGTGGCCTACGTGCGGTTCGCGTCGGTGTACCGGCAGTTCCGCGACGCCAACGAGTTCCTCGACGAGCTGAAGGAGCTGCTGAAATCGAAGTAGAAGGCATCAGGCACCAGGCGCCAGGCATCAGGAAATAGGTCCCCGGATCTCTTTTCTTGATCCTGAAGCCCGAAGCCTGAAGCCTGGAGCCTGTTTTTTATGTTCACCGGCATCATCCAGGACACGGGGACGGTCCGCAGCCTCATCCGCAAGGGCGAAGACGCCCGGCTCGAGGTGGCGACGGCGCTGCCCCTCGACGACGTAAAGATCGGCGACAGCATCGCCGTAAGCGGCGCCTGCCTGACGGTGACGGCCCTCGGCGCGGGGAGCTTCACCTTCGACGTCTCCGCCGAGTCGCTCTCGAAGACGACCCTCGGTCGGCTCCGGGCGGGCGACCGCGTCAACCTGGAAAAGGCCCTGCGGATGAGCGATTTCCTCGGCGGGCACTTCGTCCTGGGGCACGTGGACGGCGTGGGGCGGATCGCCGAGAGGACGCCGCGCGCCGGCTCCATCGTCTTCGGGATCGTCGTGGAGCCGGGCCTTTCGAAGTACGTGGTCCCCAAGGGGTCCGTCGCCGTCGACGGGATCAGCCTCACCGTTAATGCGTGCGAAGGCGACCGGTTTTATGTTAACATCATCCCCCTCACGGCGCAGAAGACGACGCTGCCGGAGAAGAGGGCGGGGGATGCCGTGAACCTCGAGACGGACATCCTCGGAAAGTACGTGGAAAAGCTCCTGCGCACCGGAAAGGGGATCGACATGGATTTCCTCCGGGAGCACGGGTTCATGAAATGAATGGCAAATGGCGTAAGGCGAATGGCGAACGGCTCGGGATTTTCTCTTTGCCTTTTGCCCTTTGCCTTAAGCCTTTAGCCGTCTTTAGGTGTATATCATGGCGGTCAGCACGATTCCCGAAGCGATCGAAGACATCAAGAACGGCAGGATGGTGATCCTCGTCGACGACGAGGACCGCGAAAACGAGGGCGACCTCTGCATGGCCGCCGAGTTCGTCACCCCCGAGGCCATCAACTTCATGGCCAAGTACGGCCGCGGTCTCATCTGCCTGACCCTCAACGACGAGCTGGCGGAGAAGCTCAACCTCCACCTCATGGTCAACGACAACCAGTCGCGCTTCAAGACGGCCTTCACCGTCTCCATCGAGGCCCGGCGCGGGGTCACGACGGGCATCTCGGCCCACGACCGGGCCACGACGATCCGCACGGCCATCGCGGACAACGTCAAGCCCGGGGACATCGTGAGCCCGGGGCACGTCTTCCCGATCCTGGCCCGCAGGGGCGGGGTGCTGGTGCGCACGGGCCAGACCGAGGGCTCCGTGGACCTGGCGCGGCTGGCGGGGCTCAAGCCCAGCGGGGTGATCTGCGAGATCATGAAGGACGACGGCACCATGGCCCGGATGCCCGACCTCGAGATCTTCGCGAAGGAGCACGGCCTCAAGATCGTCACCATCGCCGACCTGATCAACTTCCGAATGAAGACGGAATCCTTCGTCCGAAGGGCGGCCACGGCCACGCTGCCCACCGCCTTCGGCGGGGACTTCAAGTTCATCGTCTACGAGAACGACGTGGACGACTTCAAGCACGTCGCCCTCGTGAAGGGGGAGATCGGGCCCGAGGACGCCGTGCTCGTCCGGGTGCACTCGGAATGCATGACGGGCGACGTCTTCGGCTCCATGCGCTGCGACTGCGGCGACCAGCTCCATGCGGCCATGGAGATGATCCACGAGGCGGGCAAGGGCGTCATCGTCTACATGCACCAGGAGGGCCGGGGAATCGGCCTCGTGAACAAGGTCAAGGCCTACGAGCTCCAGGAGCACGGCCGCGACACCGTGGAGGCCAACCTCGAGCTCGGGTTCAAGGAAGATCTGCGGGACTACGGCATCGGGGCCCAGATCCTGGTGGATCTCGGCGTGCGGAAGATCCGGTTGCTCACGAACAACCCCAAGAAGGTCGTCGGCCTCGAGGGCTACGGGATGACGATCGTCGAGCGGGTCCCCATCGAGATCAAGCCCAACGAGGCGAACCTCCGGTACCTGCGGACGAAGAAGGAAAAGATGGGGCACATTTTGAAGGTCTAGGCAAAGGGCACAGGGGGTTGAACCAAGAAATCCATCAGCCTGACAGGGAGCGGAAAAACAGCATGAAGAACATCACGGAAGGGAAAATCGTTGCCCAGGGGATGAAGTTCGCCCTCGTGGCGAGCCGGTTCAACGACTTCATCAGCGGCAAGCTCATCGAGGGCGCCCTGGACGGGCTCACCCGGGCGGGCGCCCGGGAACAGGACATCCGGATCTTCAAGTGCCCCGGGGCCTTCGAGATCCCGCTGGTGGCCAAGAAGGTCGCCAAGACGGGCAAGTTCGACGCCGTGATCTGCCTGGGCGCGGTGATCCGGGGCGCGACGCCCCACTTCGACTACGTCGCGGCGGAGGTCTCCAAGGGCGTGGCCCAGGCGGCCCTGGAGACGGAGGTCCCCATCGTGTTCGGCGTCCTGACCACCGACTCGATCGAGCAGGCCATCGAGCGCGCGGGCACCAAGAGCGGCAACAAGGGCTGGGATGCCGCCCTGGCCGCGATCGAGATGGTGGACCTGTTTCGAAACCTGTAAATCCGGTGCCGCGGCGACCCGGCGGGAAATGCCATGCGTCTCAGAAGGAAGGCAAGGGAAATCGCCTTGCAGGTTCTTTATCAGCTCGATGTGCTGAGAATCGACCCCCGGGAGGCCATCGAGCTTTTCTGGGGTCACTTCCATGCGCCCGCGGAGGCCCGCGCGTTCGCCTCGGAACTCGTCGAGGGGACGTGGGCGCACCGGGAGGCGATCGACCGGATGATCAGCTCCTGCTCCGAGAACTGGTCCCTCGAGCGGATGGCGCGGGTCGACCGGAACATCCTGCGCCTGGCCGTCTACGAGCTCCTCTACGGCCGGGGGATCCCCCCCAAGGTGGCCCTCAACGAGGCCATCGACCTCGGCAAGGAATTCGGCTCCGAAAACTCGGGTTCCTTTATCAACGGCATCCTCGATGCTTTGTACTCGAAACTGCTGAAGGACCATGCGGATCAAGGTGACAACGGAAAGCCTGGACCGGCTCGATCATGAGTGCCTGGTGCTGGGCTTTTTCTCCGACGAGCGGCCCCCCCGCGGAAACGGGGGGTTCGTGGACTGGCGCCTCAACGGGCTTGTCTCGAGGCTGATCGCAGAGGGCAGGATCCGGGGCGAGTTCTCGGAGAGGGTGCTCATCGGCCCGCAGCGGAGGATCCCCCCGCGGAAAATCGTCCTCTTCGGGCTGGGGAAGCGCCGGGATCTCCGCTACGAAACCCTCCGGGACGCGGGGGCCCGGATGGCCGAGACGGCGGTCCGGATGCACTGTTACGACTTCGCCGTCGAGGTCCCCGCGGCGGACCGCTCGCTGCTGGAGCCGGCGGAGATGACCACCCACTTCACGACGGGGATGTTCGACTTCCTCTCCGGCGATCTCGACACCCTCGCCGCCGCGACGCCCTGCCTGCTGTCCGACGAGTCCTACCTGCAGAAAACCCTGCTGGGGATCCACAAGCTGCGGCTCAACGTCAAAGACAAGGTGCAGATCGACATCCGGATTGCACGGGAGGAAGAGGCCCTTCCGATCGGCTGAACCCGGAAGCGGCGGGGAGGGACCCATGAAGGTCATCATCATCGGGGCGGGGGAGGTGGGGTACCACATCGCCGACATCCTCTCCAAGGAAAAACAGGACGTCATCCTCATCGACCGGGACGAGGAGCGGCTGCAGGAGCTCGCGGAGACCCTCGACGTCATGACGCTGCACGGCAGCGGCAGCAGCCCCGAGGTCCTCAAGAAGGCGGGCCTCGAGCAGGCCGACATGGTCATCGCCGTCACCGACAGCGACGAGACCAACATGGTGGCCTGCCTGCTGGCCTCGACGCAGTCCCGGGTCTCCTTCAAGATCGCCCGGATCCGCAACCCCGAGCTCGACGAGTACTCCGTGCTCTTCGGCAAGGATCACCTCAACATCAACCTCTGCATCAACCCCGAGCGGGAGGCCGTCAAGAACGCCCTGGACCTCATCGAGTTCCCCGGCGCCGCGGAGGTCACGGATTTCCACGACGGCCGCATCAAGCTCATCGGCTTCCCCGTGCCGGGCGGCGCCGTGACGGGGAAGACCCTCCAGCAACTCCGGGAGAGCCATCCCGACAGCAAGATGCTCATCACGTCCATCATCCGCGACGAGACGCTCATCGAGCCCCGGGGGGACTCCGTCATCCGGGAAGGCGACTACTTCTTCGCCGTCGCCGCCGCGGAGGAGGCGAAGGAGCTGCTGCGGGTCTTCGGGCGCAAGGCGGAGCCGGCCCGGCGGATCGTGATCATGGGAGGGGGCAACACGGGGCGGATGCTCGCCGAGGTCCTCGAGGGGAAGGGGATCGGCGTCAAGATCATCGAGAAGCGGCGGGACCGCTGCCGCCTCCTGGCCGAGAGGCTCGACCGGACCGTCGTCCTGCACGGCGACGGCACGAGCCAGGAGCTCCTGCTGGAGGAGAACATCCGGGACATGGACGTCTTCGTCGCCGTCACCAACGACGAGGAGGCCAACATCCTCGGGGCGCTCCTCGCCAAGCGCCTGGGCGTGAAAAAGACGATCGCCCTGATCAACCGGGTCGAGTACATGCCGCTGGTCTCGAGGGTCGGCATCGACGGGGTGATCAACCCCCGGCACGCCGCCATCAGCAAGATCCTCCACTACGTCCGGCGCGGCAAGATCGTCACCGCCGCCCCGCTGCACGACGAGCGGGTCGAGGCCTTCGAGGTCGTCGCCCTGGCGACCTCCGAGATCACGAGCAGGCCCGTCAAGGACATCGCCTTCCCGCCGGGCACGATCGTGGGCGCCGTCATCCGGGGCGAGAAGATGATCATCCCCGGCGGCGACACGGTCATCGAGCCGGGGGACCACGTCATCATCTTCACCTTCCGCTCGTCCATCCCGCAGGTGGAGAAGATCCTCATGGTGAAGCTGGAATACTTCGAATGAACCTCAAGAACATCTTCCACATCCTGGGGATCTTCGTCTTTCTGATCGGGGCCGCCATGCTGCCGGCCTTCGTCATCGCCGCGGCCCTGCACGAGGCGGCATGGAGAGCCATCGGCCTGGCTTCCCTCGTCACGATGGGGGCGGGGCTCGGGATGTACGTCTTCATCCGAAGGACGGGGGAGCGGATCAGTCTCACGCACCGCGAGGGCTTCCTGATCGTGACCCTGGCGTGGGTCCTCGCCTCGGCCTTCGGGGGGCTGCCCTTCCTGTTCTCGGGAGTCGTGCCGACCTTCTGCGACGCGTTCTTCGAGACCATGTCGGGGTTCACGACCACGGGGGCGTCGGTCATCTCGGATCTCGACACGACCTCGAGGGGAATCCTCTTCTGGCGGGCCCTGACCCAGTGGCTGGGCGGCATGGGGATCATCATCCTCTCCATCGCCATTCTCCCCATCCTGGGCGTCGGCGGCATGCAGCTCTTCAAGGCGGAAATCCCCTCGCCCGTCAAGGACCGGCTCACGCCCCGGATCGCCGAGACGGCCAGGAACCTCTGGTTCGTCTACATCGCGATCTCCGCCGTCGAGGCCGTCCTGCTCTACCTGGGGGGGATGAGCGTCTTCGACGCCGTCTGCCACACCTTCACCACCATGGCCACGGGGGGGTTCGGCACCTACGACGCGAGCATCGCCCGGTTCAACAGCCTGGCCATCGAGATCGTCATCATCGTCTTCATGTTCGTCGCCGGGGTGAATTTCACCCTGCACTACCGGCTCTTCCGGGGGGAGGCGAAGCCGCTCCTCCGGGACCCGGAATTCCGTCTCTACGTCTCCATCGTGCTCGTCGCCACGGCGCTCGTCACCCTCGATCTGCGGCTCCACGTCTTCGCCGGCCTCGGGGAGTCGCTCCGGTTCGCCGCCTTCCAGGTCGTCTCCATCCTGACGACCACGGGGTTTGCCACCGCCAATTTCGACCAGTGGCCGGCCCCGTCGAAATTCATCCTCGTCGTGCTCATGTTCATCGGCGGCTGCGCCGGTTCCACGGGGGGCGCCATCAAGTGCCTGCGGTTGATGATCGTCGTCAAGCAGACCTTCATCGAGCTCTACCGCCTGATCCACCCCCATGCCGTCCTCTCCGTCAAGATCGCGAAGGTCGCCGTGCCGCCGGAGATCGTCTCGAGCATCCGCAGCTTCTTCTTCCTCTACATCGCCCTGGCCCTGTCGGCCATGCTGGCCCTGACCCTGCTGGGCGTGGACATGGTCACCGCGATCTCGGGGGTGGCCGCCACGATCGGCAACGTCGGTCCCGGCCTCGGGCTCGTCAACGCCGCGTCGACATACGCCGGGCTGCCCCAGGCGGCCAAGTGGATCCTCTCGGTGTGCATGCTGCTCGGGAGGCTCGAGATCTACACCGTCCTCATCCTGCTCGTCCCCGCGTTCTGGAAAAAATAGCGTTGAAAGAAACCGGCCCCTGTGCTACCCCTTTTTGACGCGCAAGAAAGGGACCCGCGAGGAGAATGCCATGGAGACGAGATACCGCCCCCACGCCATCGAGCAGAAGTGGCAGACGTTCTGGGAAGAGAACAAGATCTTCAAGGTCGCCGAGGAGCCGGGAAAACCGAAATACTACCTCCTCGAGATGTTCCCCTACCCCTCGGGGCGCATCCACATGGGGCACGTGCGCAACTACACGATCGGTGACGTCGTGGCCCGCTACAAGCGCATGCGGGGCTTCAACGTCCTGCACCCCATGGGATGGGACGCCTTCGGCATGCCCGCCGAGAACGCCGCCATCGACCACGGCATCCACCCCGCGAAGTGGACGAACGACAACATCGCGAACATGAGGGCCCAGCTCAAGCGCATGGGCTTCAGCTACGACTGGGACCGCGAGATCTCCACCTGCGAGCCCGACTACTACCGCTGGGAGCAGCTCTTCTTCCTGTGGATGTACGACAAGGGCCTCGTCTACAAGAAAGAATCCGCCGTCAACTGGTGCCCGAAATGCCGGACCGTGCTCGCCAACGAGCAGGTCGAAGCGGGGCAGTGCTGGCGCTGCGGATCGGAGGTGCGCGAGGAGCACCTGTCGCAGTGGTTCTTCCGGATCACGCAGTACGTGGAGGAGTTGCTGGCGTACTGCGACCGGCTGACGGGCTGGCCCGAGCGGGTCCTCACCATGCAGAAGAACTGGATCGGCAAGAGCTACGGCCTCGAGATCACCTTCCCCATGGCCGACGGCGGCGAGCCCATCCGCGTCTTCACGACGAGGCAGGACACGATCTACGGGGCCACCTTCATGCTCGTGGCCGCCGAGCACCCGCTGGTCATGCAGCTCGCCAAGGGCAAGCCCATCGAGAAGGACGTGATGGAGTACGTGGAGCGGGTCAAGAAGCAGGACAAGCTCATGCGGACCTCCGACTACTACGAGAAGGAGGGCATCTTCCTCGAGGCCTACTGCCTCAACCCCGTGACGGGCCGCAAGATGCCCATCTACGCCGCCAACTTCGTCCTGGCCGAATACGGGACGGGCTGCGTCATGGCCGTCCCCACCCACGACCAGCGCGACTTCGAGTTCGCCAAGAAGTACCAGCTGCCCCTGATCGTCGTCATCCAGGACCCGAAGAGGGCGCTCAACGTGGAAACCATGACGGAGGCCTACGTCGACGAGGGGATCCTGGTCAACTCGGGGCCCTTCGACGGCATGAAGAACACGGAGGCCATGGAGGCCATCGCGGCGCACCTGGAGTCCATCGGGAAGGGAAAGAAGACGATCCAGTACCGCCTGCGCGACTGGGGGATCTCCCGGCAGCGCTACTGGGGCGCCCCGATCCCCGTCGTGTACTGCGAGAAATGCGGGACCGTCCCCGTGGCGGAGTCGGACCTGCCCGTCGTGCTGCCGAAGGACGTCGCGTTCACCGGCGAGGGCGGCTCGCCCCTGGCCCGCGTCGACTCCTTCGTGAACACGACCTGCCCCGGCTGCAGGGGGCCCGCGAAGCGCGAGACGGACACGATGGACACCTTCGTCGAGTCCTCCTGGTACTTCGACCGCTTCGCCTCGCCCCACTGCGACGTCAAGCCCGGCCTGGACCGCAAGGCCATGGACTACTGGCTCCCCGTGGACCAGTATATCGGCGGGATCGAGCACGCCATCCTGCACCTGCTGTACTCCCGGTTCTACACGAAGGTCCTGCGGGACTTCGGCGTCCTGGGCATCGACGAGCCCTTCACGAACCTGCTCACCCAGGGGATGGTCTGCAAGGAGACGACGAAGTGCCCCGAGCACGGGTTTCTCTACCCCGACGAGGTCGTGGACGGCAAGTGCGGCAAGTGCGGGAAGCCGGTCGTCATCGGCAAGACCGAGAAGATGTCCAAGTCGCTCAAGAACGTCATCGACCCCGACTACCTCATCGAGAAGTACGGCTGCGACACGGCCCGCATGTTCTGCCTCTTCGCCTCGCCGCCGGAGAAGGACCTGGAGTGGAGCGACCAGGGCGTGGAAGGGTCCTTCCGGTTCCTGGGCAGGGTCTGGCGGCTGGCCGTGGACTACCTGGAGGATATCCGGGGGGCCGCACCCCTGACCGGGTCGGAGGCGCTCGACGAAGACTTCAAGAAGCTGCGGAGAAAAACGCACCAGACGATCCGGAAGGTGACGGCGGACATCGAGGACCGCTTCCACTTCAACACGGCGATCAGCGCCGTCATGGAACTGGTTAACCTCGTCTACCAGGTCCCGCGGCCCGGCAAAGACGACAGGGCCGCCCTGGCGGTCATCCGGGAGGCCGTCGAGACCGTGATCCTCCTGCTGGGGCCCATCGTGCCCCACATCACGGAGGAACTCTGGGAGATGCTGGGCCGGCGGGGGCCCCTGGCCGACGTGCCCTGGCCCTCCTACGACCCGCAGCTCGCCTCGGAGGAGGAGCTGACGATCGTCATCCAGGTCAACGGGAAGCTGCGCAGCCGCATCACGGTCAGCGCCGACGAGTCGGAGGAGAAAATCAAGGAGATGGCCCTCGCCGACGAGAAGACGCAGAAGTTCCTCGAGGGCGTGAAGGTCGTCAAGGTCATCACCGTGCCGAGGAAGCTGGTGAATATTGTTGTGAAGGGATAGGCGTCGGGCATTGGGCATCAGGCATCAGGTCAAGGGAAAGACGCTTGTCGGAACGGCTCTGGCGTTGCTGTGCCTCTCCGTAACCGTCACGGGGTGCGGGTACCGGTTCTCGCCCGGGGGGGAGTGGCTCGACAGCGGGATCCGGACCGTCTTCGTCGACAACATCGTCAACTCCACGAGCGAGCCCTTTGTGGAGATCTACGTCCGGAGCGGCTTCGAGGATCAGTTCAGGAAGAGCCCCCGATTCCGCCTTGCCGCCGGCCGCGAGGAGGCCGATGCCGTTCTCAGGGGCGCGATCGCCTCGCTGTCCACGTCCTACGTCGCCTACGACCGGTATGACAAGGCGTCGGAGAGCCGCGCGGTCATGGTGCTGAATCTCTCGTTCGAGGAGCGCAGGACGGGCAAGAAACTCTGGAGCGTGGAGAGCTTCTCGGGCAGCGAGAGCTTCCGGATCGACCAGGCCAACCCCAACACCACGTCGACCAACAAGCAGGCCGCCCTGCAGAAGCTCTCCGCCGACATGGCCGAGAAGGCCTACCGGAACCTGATGTCGGGATTCTGATGCCGCGAAGCGGCAGGCCTAAAGGCCGGAAATTGAGAAGAGCGGATCGCAAAAAACCTGAAGGCCCCGGGCCTTCAGGTTTTTTTCCGCTCTTCCGATCTTCCGCTCTGCCGCGGTTCTATGCTTTTTTCAGGGCGGCGACCTTACGGGTCAGGCGGGAGACTTTGCGCGAGGCGTTGTTCTTGTGATAGACGCCCTTCGAGGCGGCCTTCTTGATGACCCGGATGGCGCTCTTGAGGGCCTTCTCGGAACCCTCCCCGTCCTTGCTCTCCACCGCAGCCAGCACTTTCTTGATCTCGGTCTTCGTCCGCGATTTCACGGCCGCGTTGCGGGCCTTGCGCTTCTTGCTCTGCCGGTCCCTTTTTTCCGCCGAACGATGGGTAGCCAAACGCGTATCCTCCTTGCGGGTACAATCTCGAAGGCGCTTTCATACATAAGTTTCGAGGACCTGTCAAGCTGAAAAACAGGGACCGCGCCCGGAAAAAGCCGTGATGTTGGGAAGTTCAGAAGTTCGGAACGGCTTTCAGCGGACAGCCTCTTGCAGGATTTCCCGCGCTTGCCGCCTTCCCGTCTTCTTCACTTCCATCTTCATCCGAGTCCCCGCACCCCGCCCTAGAGCACCCTCGCCAGCGTGAAGACACCGAGAGCGCCCAGAAGACCGAGCATGACCCTGCGGTAGCCTTCCTCCCTGAATCTGCCGTACAGGAGCGAGCCGGTCCACGTCCCGGCCAGGAGGCTGGGGATCGTGACCAGGAAAAGCACGATGACCCGGTGCGTCGTCAGGCCTCCGGCGGCGTGGAAGAAGCCGATGATCAGCCCCGAGACGACGAAGAACCCCTGGAGGGTGACCTTGATCTGGTCCTTCGTCCAGGCCTGCAGGGAGGTGTAGACGATCACCGGCGGGCCCGAGGCGCTGACGGCGCCGCCCAGGCAGCCGGCGAGGAAACCGAACAGATAGGCCCAGCGGCCGGTCCATTTCCCGATCGGCAGCTTGAAGAGCAGCCCGTAGAGGGCATAAGCCAGGAGAACCACCCCGAGAACGGCCTGGACGTGCACGGGGTCCATCCGCTTGAGGAGCCAGACCCCGACGGGGATCCCCGGGCAGGCCCCGGCCAGCAGCGGCAGGATCTTCCCCCATTCCCAGTGCGCCCGGAGCTGGACGATGAGGATCACCGTGAGGATCACGCCCATGAGGTTGACGAGGGGGATCGCCTCGCGGATGTCCAGGAAGAGCACCATGAGGGGCAGCGACAACAGGACGGAGCCGAACCCGGAAAGTCCCTGGATGAACCCGGCCAGAAAGGCGACAACGATCAGGTAGAAATAGATATCCGCCAACGGCCCCCTTCTGTTGCCTCGGCCCCCTCGTGACGTATCGCTTTGCACCCGGGCCGGTTTCTGGTAGGATTGCCGCATCCCGGGGGAAGCGGAGGCTTCCTGTCAAACGAGGGTTCCATGACCGCCCCTCCGCTTTATTTCTTCGAGCTCGTCGAGACCCGCCTCGGCTCTGCGGCAATCGTCTGGTCCGAGGACGGGCGCGGCCCACGGGTCGTCCGCATCGGCCTGCCGGCCCCGGAACGGCAAACGATCCGGGAGATCCGCAGTCTTTTCCCGAAGGCGACCGAGGGATCCTGCGGTGCCGTCGCAACCCTCGCAAGGGGGATTCGGGGCATCCTGGCGGGGAAGCCCGTCCCCTTCGACGCCACCGTGCTCGACAGGGACCGGCTGACGCCCTTCGAGCGGAGGGTGCTTGCCGCGCTCGCAGCCGTCCCCCGTGGGAAGGTCATCCCCTACGGGCGGCTCGCCGCGAGAACAGGGGCCCCCGGCGCGGCGAGGGCCGCAGGCCGGGGGTGCTCGAAGAACCCCTTCCCCCTGCTGTTCCCCTGCCACCGGGTTGTCCGGTCGGACGGCTCGCCTGGGGGCTTCTCCGGCGGGCTCGCGCTCAAGCGGGCCCTGCTGGAGATGGAAGGCGTGCGGTTCGACAAAACCGGGAAGGTGCTCCCGGAATACGTCATCGCGTAGAGGGGATCGGGGGGGAAAGTCGACGGCGGGATTCCCTGTACCCCGGGCCCTGTGCCCTACCCTCTCGCCCTCTGGGCCTTCTGGACGGCCATGTTGTCCCGGTGGATGGCCTCGTCGTAGTGCTTGTAGCCGAGAACCTGCTCGATCTTCGAGGACTTGAGGCCCTGGATCTTGTGCAGTTCCTGGGCGCTGTAGTTGACGAGGCCCTTGGCGACGACCTTCCCGTCCGGGCCGATCACGAGCACAGGGTCGCCCACGACGAATTCCCCCTCCACACGCTCGATGCCCGAGGGCAGCAGGCTCTTGCCGTTCTCCACGATGGCCTTCCTCGCGCCGTCGTCGACGAAGAGCTTTCCCCGCGAGCGCAGCGTGAAGGCGATCCAGTACTCCCGGCTCGACAGGCATTCCGTCATGGGGAGGAAGAGGGTCCCCACGTCCTTGCCCGAGAAGATCTCTCCGAGGATCCCCTTCTTCTTGCCCCGGGCGATGATGTAGGGGATCCCGCATGCCGTGACCTTCCGGGCCGCCAGGATCTTGCTGCGCATCCCGCCCATGCCGGTGGGGTCCGTCTCGGCCGTGGCCATGGCCTCGATCTCGTCGGTGATCTCGCGCACCACCCCGATCAGCCTGGCTTTTTTCACCCCCGGGGCCTTGGGGTTGCGGTCGAAGAGCCCCTCCGTGTTCGTCAGGCTGATGACGAGGTCGGCCTCGGTGATGTTGGCCACCATCGCGGCGAGGTGGTCGTTGTCGCCGAACTTGATCTCGTCGACGGCAACGGTGTCGTTTTCGTTGATGATGGGGATGACGTTCCACTCCATCAGGGTGGACAGGGTGTTCTTCACGTTGATGAAGCGCTTGCGGTCCGTCAGGTCTTCCATGGTCAGCAGGATCTGGGCCACGTAGAGGTCGTGTTTCCCGAAGGCCGTGGAGTAGACGCGCATGACCCGGCTCTGCCCGATGGCGGCGCAGGCCTGCTTTTCGGGCATGCTCTTGAGCTTGCCCGAGATGCCCATGCGGTGTTTCCCCGAGGCGATGGCCCCGGAGGTGACGATGACGATGTGGTAGCCTTTCTTGATCAGCGCCGCCATCTCGTCGACGAGCTGCTGGATGATGTCCCGGTCGAGGCCCTCGCTGCCCGTGAGGACGCCGCTGCCGATCTTGACGATGGCCCGCCGGACGCCGGCGAGGATTTTCTTGCGCTCAGTGCTCATGGTCTTCCCGTTCATCCCCTTTGAGTTTTTTCACGACCGCCGCGATCAGGGCGTCGATCCCCTCGCCCGTAACTGCCGAAATTAAAAAGACTTCTATCTTTTTCCGCCGGAAGAAGTCAATTTCTTTTTTCGCCCGTTCCCTCGTTTCCGGGAGATCCGCCTTGCCGATCGCCACGACCTGGGGTTTTTTCGCCAGGGCCGGGTCGTAGAGCTCGAGCTCCCGGTTGATGGTCTCGAAATTGCGCCACCCGCTCACGGGGGCCTCGCCGGAGAGATCCAGGAGGTGGACCAGGACGGCCGTCCGCTCCACGTGCCGCAGAAACCGGGTCCCGAGCCCGACGCCCCGGTGGGCCCCCTCGATGAGGCCGGGGATGTCGGCGATCACGAAGGTGCCGAAATTCTTGTACTGCACGACGCCGAGGTTCGGGGTGAGCGTCGTGAAGGGGTAGTCGGCGATCTTCGGTTTCGCCGCCGAGACCCGGGCGATGAGGGTCGACTTGCCGGCGTTGGGGAACCCGATGACCCCGACGTCGGCCAGCAGTTTCAGCTCGAGGCGGATCCAGCGCTCCTCGCCCTGCTCGCCCGGCTGGGCATAGCGGGGCGCCCGGTTGGTGGACGTGGCGAAAAAGGCGTTCCCCTTTCCGCCCCGGCCGCCCCTGGCCACGATGACGCGCTGGCCGTCCTCGACGAGGTCCGCCAGGACCTCCCCCGTTGCGTCATCGGCGACGATCGTCCCGACCGGCACGGGGATCACCACATCCTCGGAATTGCGGCCCGTGCGGTCGCTGCCCTCGCCGTGGCCCCCGTGGCGCGCCACGTGGTGCTGCTGAAACTTGAGATCCAGCAGGGTCCGGTGGCTTGCCGAGGCCACGACGACCACGTCGCCGCCCTTGCCGCCGTCGCCCCCGTTGGGGCCGCCCCGGGGGACGTACTTCTCCCGCCGGAAGCTCACGCAGCCGCGGCCCCCGTCGCCGGCCTTGACGTAGATTTTCGCCTCGTCGACGAACTTCAAGAATCCACCCCTGACCCGCATCGTTTCCCGGGGAGCCGGGGAAGCCCCGGCTGCGGGCTCCGATGCCAACAAAAAGGCCCTCGATCGATCACCGAGGGCCTGGACAATCTGATTCACGCCGGGTTGTGTGTCTCGGGGAGCCGGGAAGGCTAGGACGCGTAGACGCTGACCTTCTTGCGGTCCTTCCCGAAGCGCTCGAATTTCACGACGCCGTCGATCTTGGCGAAAATCGTATAATCCTTGCCGATGCCGACGTTGCGTCCCGGGTGGATCTTCGTGCCGAGCTGGCGGATGAGGATGGAGCCTGCGCTGACGGCTTCGCCGCCGTAGACCTTGACCCCCCTTCGCTGGGCGTTGCTGTCTCTGCCGTTGCGGCTGCTGCCCTGGCCTTTCTTGTGTGCCATCGTTCCACGCTCCTGAAGCTGATTAAAGCGATATTTCCTTGATCCGGACCTCGGTGAGAGGCTGCCGGTGCCCCGTCTTCTTCATAAACCCCTTGCGGCGCTTCTTCTTGAAGATGATGATCTTGGGCCCCTTGCCCTGGTGGACGATCTCGCCGACGACCCTGGCGCCCTCGACCACCGGGGTGCCCACGCGGGTCTGGTCCTCTTTCGACACCAACAGGACCTCCTCGAAGACGACGGTGTCGCCCTTGAGGCCTTCGAGCTTTTCCACCCTCAGGACGTCACCCTCGGAGACCCTGTGCTGTTTTCCGCCCGTTTTGATGACTGCGTACATGTCCGGTTCCTTGAAGGGAAATTGAAAACAGCAATTATAGGGATTCAACGCTGTTTGTCAACAACTTTTATCGGCCCGGTGCCCCGGCCTTTTCCCGTGCGCGGGGGCCCGATGCTCCCTTCTAACATTTTTCCACGGAATTTGCATGCCTCATCTTGACAACGTCAGCGAAAGGACCGCGAATCGATGCCCAAAATACCCGTCGAGCAGCTCAGGCCGGGCATGAAGCTGGCCCGGCCCCTGGAAAATTCCTCGGGCATGGTCCTCATGGCCGCGGGGACCGAACTGACGGAGGCCCGCATCTCGAAGATCGAGAACATGGGCGTCGACAGCGTCTACATCGACGGACCGTCCCGGCCCGCGAGGCCGAAAGAGGAACTCCTCGCCGCCCTGGAGGAGCGATTCCGGAAGGTGGGGGGCAACCCCCGGATGGCGCTCCTCAAGAAGGCGGTTCAAGAGCATATCGAGGCGATGTATGGCTGAGATGGACCCCAGAGCCCTCCGGAACCGGGTGGAGAACATCAGCACCATCCCCACGATCCCCAGCGTGCTGAAGCAGCTGTCGGCGATCATCGAGAATCCAAAGATATCTCTCAATGAAATCAGCAACTTCGTCTCACAGGACCCGGCCCTGACCACCAAGATCCTCCAGATGGTGAACTCGGCCCTCTACGGGTTCCCGGGCCGGATCTCGTCGGTCAACCACGCCGTCATGCTCCTGGGTCTCAACGTGGTGAAGGGGCTGCTGCTGAGCGTGTCGGTCTTCGAGATCATGCACAAGGCCATGATCGGCCTCAGGGAGCACTCCATCGGGGTCGCCATCGCCTCGAAGGTCATGGGCCGCATGAAAGGCCTCAAGGAGCCGGAGGAGGTCTTCGTGGCGGGGCTGCTGCACGACGTGGGCAAGGTCATCCTCACCCTCGTCTGGCCCGAGGAGTACGACCGGACGGTCAAGGAGGCCGAGGCGGCGGGGATCGCCATCTTCGACGCCGAGCGCGGCCGCTTCTCCGAGACCCATGCCGCCGTGGCGGGCTGGCTGGCGGAAAAATGGCACTTCCCCCGGAAGCTCTGCGAGTGCATCGCAAACCATCACCGTCCCCAGGGCTCCTCCCTGGCGTCTCTCGAGACGGCCATCGTCCACACGGCCGACGTGATCGTGAAGGCCCGGGGCATCGGGTATTCGGGCGACCGCCTCGTCCCCGAGGTCAATCCCGGGGCCTGGGACACCCTCGGCCTGTCGGAGGCGGACCTGAGGGAAATCCTCAAAGAGCTCGAGGATTCCGTCGAGCAGACCGAGGAGGAGTTCAGGTCCTGACCGCACGGCCGGGGTCGGGTCCCGCGATCCGCGTTTGATTCGCCTCGGATGCAGCCTTGCGGAAACCGGGGGAGCAGGAATGAGGAAGAGCGGACGGGACAAGATTTTTCATCCCCGCCGATCTTCCGCTCTTCACGGCTTCCTCACTTCATGATTTCGAATCGCCGGCCCGTCGAGCGGCCCGATGGAAGGAGAAGCGGCGCGACATGAAAACCGTGATCGTCATCTCCCGCGACATGGGGCTCACGAGCACCGTGGAGAACCGGATCCGTCACGGCTACCGGGTCATTCTGTTCGACCGCATCCAGTCGGCCATGGGACTGATCTGCAGCACGAGCCCGCCGGACCTGGTCGTCCTCGACGTGGACCCGAAGGACCTCGTCTCCGTCGGCGCCCTGAGCCAGCTCAAGGAGGACCCCATGTTCCGCAACCTCACGGTGCTGGCCGTGCTGGGCGACGAAGACGCTCTCACCCCGGGGGACTCCCTGCTGTTCGAGGATTACATCTGGCGGCGGGCCCTGGACCGGGAGATCCTGCGGCGGGTCAATCTGTGCATCCTGCGCTCGGAGCGGATCGTGGAGATCAACCCCCTGACGCGCCTGCCCGGCAACATCTCCATCAACCGCGAGATCCAGGAGCGCCTCGACCGGGGGGAGCCCTTCGCGCTGGCCTGGGCCGATCTGGACCAGTTCAAGCCCCTCAACGACAAGTACGGCTTCTCCCGGGGCGACGACATCATCCGCATCACGGGTCGGCTCATTCTCGGCGCGGTGAAGGACAAGCAGCGGGAGCGCAGCTTCGTGGGGCACATCGGGGGCGACGACTTCGTCTACATCATGAGCCCCGAGGGCATCGAGGCCGCCTCGCAGGAGCTGGTGACCACCTTCGACCGGATCATCCCGGGCTTCTACGACGCCGAGGACCGCGAGAGGGGCTGCATCCATTCGGTGGACCGCCAGGGCGCCGCAAGGACCTTCCCCCTCACCAGCATCTCCATCGGGATCACCGACACGTCCGCGGGGCCCTTCAGCCACTTCGGCGAGATGACGGAGCGGGCATCGGAGATGAAGAAGTACGCCAAGCAGTTCCCGGGAAGCTGCTTCAAGTGGGACCGCCGGAGAGGCTGACCGGAGACCGGGCCCATCCGCCCACCCGCCGCCTTCAGCCCTCGTCGCCGACCAGGATCGTCCGCGTCTTGACGATCCGCAGGCCCCGGAGTCCCTCGTCGTCCAGCCCGAGGGCCAGGCCGAGGATGTCGGCCGGCCTCGCGGTCCGGCCGTCGGCAAACCGGAGGACGATCTCCAGGGAGCCGGCGACGCGATCCAAGGCAATCCCCTCCACGTGGGGGCGCACGTCCTTGCGCGATACCCCGTCCCTGCCCTCTCGTTCCACGATGACGGACGGCAGCGCCAGGAAGCGGGCGATGCGCTGCTCCAGGTCCTCCCCGCAAAGCTCGGGGGGCAGGGAAACGCGGTAGCGAAACCCCCTGACGATCTTCGCCACGGGCGCCTCGCCGCTTTCGAGGCGCTCGATGCGACGGACCTCGAGGCCCCGGGGCAGCGCCGCGTTGATCCTCCCCGCAGCCTCCCGGGCGTCGCCGATGACGCCCTCGAGCTGGATGTCGGCGAACTCCTCGAGGCTCTCCATCCCCACGGCCGTGGCGAAGGGGAAGGAGATCTTCGGGTGCGGGTGGAACCCCTCCGAGTACCGAAGGGCGAGGCCGCTTCGCTTGACGGCCCGGGTCAGCGCCGAGGAGACCTCGAGATGGGAGAGGAACCGCGACATCCCCGTCTTGGCGAAGACGAGCCGCCAGCGAGAAACCGGGGGCGCGCCGGCCGCCGGAGCCGCATCGGCGGCGGGGGCCGGGCGGTCCGGGACCCCCTCGGCCTCCCGGATGACGACGATCGAGCCGTCGCAGACCCCGCAGCCCCGGCAACCCTCGCGGCGGCAGTCGGGGGTCGGCTCGCCCCGCAGGGATTTTTCGTATTCCGCAAGCAGGAATGCCCTGTCGAGCCCGGCATCGACGATCTCCCAGGGCAGGGGTTCCGCCGTGCCCCGGCCGCGCAGGTGCTCCTCGAGGCGGATGCCCGATCGCCGAAGGGCTTCCTCCCAGCGCTCGAAGAGGAAACGGTCGCTCCACCCGTCGAATCGGGCGCCGAGCGACCAGGCCTTTTCCACGAGGTCGGCGAGCCGCTCGTCACCCCGCGAGAAGAGCCCCTCCAGGAGGCTCATCCGGGCGTCGTGCCACTTGAAGCTGATGTTGCGGTTCGCCAGCCGCCGCTTGAGGTGTCCCTGCGCGGCCAGCGTCTCCTCGAGGCCGATCTGGCGGACCCACTGGAAGGGCGTGTGCGGCTTGGGGACGAGGGTGGAGAGTCCCACGTTGACCTGCCGCCCCCTGCCCTCCCGCATGACGCGGTGGGCCAGGTCGGCGATCCCCTCGAGATCCTCCCCGCGCTCGCCGGGCAGGCCGATCATGAAGTAGAGCTTGATGGACTTCCACCCGCCCTCGAAGACGCGCCGGGCCGTCTCGAGGAGGTCCGCCTCGGTGTTGCCCTTGTTGATGATGTCGCGCAGCCGCTGCGTCCCGGCCTCGGGGGCGATGGTGAAGCTCGTCTTGCGGACGCGGCGGATCTCCTCGATGAGCCTCGGGGTCAGGGTCTCGACGCGAAGCGACGGCAGCCCCAGGGCCACCCGCCGGCGGCTGTAGCGGTTCATCAGCTCCCCCAGCAGCGGCTCGATCCGCGAGTAGTCGCCCGCGCTCAGGGACAGCAGCGAGATCTCGTCGTAGCCCGTCGCCCCGAGGGCCTCCTCGGCCATCGCGAGCAGCGTCGAGGGGTTGCGCTCCCGCACGGGCCGCCAGACCATCCCGGCCTGGCAGAACCGGCATCCCCGGGTGCAGCCCCGGGCGATCTCGAGGGAAATGCGGTCGTGGATCGTGTTCATGAGCGGCACGACGGGCCTCAGCGGGTGATGCCACCGGTCGAGATCGGCGACGAGGCGCTTGCGCACCCGGCTCCCCCCCCGGAACCGGGCCGGGACGTAGAGGCCCCCCAGGACGCCGAGGCGCTCCAGGATCTCCTCGCGCCGCCGGCTCTTCTCCGTTGCCTCCAGGAGAACGTCGGCGATCTCGGAGATCACCTCCTCACCCTCGCCGATGACGAAGGCATCGAAAAAGGGCGCCATGGGCAGCGGGTTGAACGCGCAGGGACCCCCGGCGATCACGATGGGGTCCCCCTCGCGCCGGTCCTTCGCGCGCAGCGGCACCCGTCCCAGGTCGAGCATGGTCAGGACGTTGGTGTAGGACAGCTCGTACTGCAGGGAGAAGCCGATGAGGTCGAAGGCCTCAAGCGGCGTGCCGGACTCGAGCGTCGCGAGGGGCAGCCCCGCCGCCCGCAGCCTCGCCTCCATGTCCGGCCAGGGGGCGTAGACGCGCTCGGCGCAGACGTGCGGGTGGGCGTTCAGGATGGCGTAGAGGATCTGGAGCCCCAGGTGGGACATGCCCACCTCGTAGGCGTCGGGGAAGGCCAGGGCGACGCGCAGCCGGCAGGCGGCGCGGTCCTTGTCCGCGGCGTTGGCCTCGCCGCCGATGTAGCGGCTCGGCTTCTCGACGAAGGCCAGGAAGGTCTCGAGCAGGCGGTGTTGGGGTCCATGACAGGACATGTCTACCTTCAGCAATTCCGCGTTCAAGCGGGTTCATCGTCTCCGGGTGCAGGACGACCGCACCCGATGACGAAGGCAGGAAGGCAGGAAGAGCGGAAGCGCGGCGTGGAGTTGAAATGCATATTCGTTCCGTCCGCTCTTCCTCTCTTCCGCTCTTCCGACCTTCATGAAATGGCCTCTTGCAGATGAATGCAAGGCCCTCGCGGGGACTCCCCGGGGTGGCCGCCTAGTCCCGCTCGGGGTACTTCCACGGGTTCTTCACGATCTCCCGGTGCTTCGAGAGGACGTAGCGCCGCGGGAAATGCTCCTTCGACAGGTAGGGCAGAACGTCCTTCCTGAAGGCGGCGAGAAATTCCTCGAACAGGGCCTCCCGCTCCCCGGCGGGGACGAAGGTCCGCTCGTTGCGGAACTCGAAGACGATCTCGGGACCGAAGACCCGCCTCGTCCTCTCGCAGTCGGCCGACGACTCGAAGTATTCCCCCTTCACGGCAACGGGGACCCTGACGACGAGCACGACGCTGGCCGTATCGGCGGCGATCATCCGGGACCCGTCCCAGATCTCCGCCACCAGCCCGTTGGGCATCCGGATCTCCCCGCGCCGGTTCATGTGCCTCTGCCCTCCACCTTTGTGCTTGACCCCGGAAGCGATTTGCCGATATACCCGGCTCGAACGGCGGCGGGTGTTCACGACCCGCTTCCGCCGTCCGGCATCCCGGCCTCGAAAGGCGGGCCGGGGGAACACCTTATGCGCGATCGGGAAAATTTTCAAGTCATGTGTGAACCGGCAAAGGGGGGCTCGCCCACAACCCGCAGACCGCTGTCCCTGCACGACGGGCCCGACAGCCCCTTCGTCCACCTCTGCCAGCCCGACGCCTCGAAGTCCTGCGGCGCCTGCTGCGGCCTTTACAATTACGCCGACTCGGGCCGCGAGGCCCTGGCGGCGAGACTGCGACGCCGCACGGCGCTCTTTCGCACCACCGTCGGCGGCCCCGAGGACCTGCCCCGCTTCTCCGACACGGTGAAGGGGCTCGAGGACGGGACGAGGCGCTACGAGGTCATCCACTGCTGCGAGTACGTGGGCTTCCTCGACGCGGAGGAACGCAGGGTGGGCTGCCTGCTGCACCCCATGCAGAACGGCGGGCGGGACCTCCGGGAGGCTTCCTTCTACGGCCGCGATCTCTGCGACGGCCATTTCTGCCCGAGCTACAGCTACCTCGCCCGCGCCGAGAAGCTCGCCCTGCTCGAGATCCTCGACGACTGGTACCTCTACGGCGTCTGCGTCACCGACATCGATCTCGTGAAGGAATTCTTCCGGCACGTCAGCGAGTCCCTCGGGGAGATGCCGGGCCCCGCGCGCTTCGCCCGCCCGGAGATCCGCAACGGGGCGCGCCGGTTCTTCGAGCTCAAGCTCGCCTGGCCCTTCCGCTCCGAGGCGGCCAACCGCTTCGGCAAGTACAGCTTCGACGGGACGGAGTACTCGATCCAGGCCATCGACTACGGGGCCCTGGGCTGCGGGAAATCCCGCTTCGACCGGATCTTTCTGAGCCTGCAGTCCGATTTCCGCAGCGCCGGGGATGTGCGCAGGGCCGAGGCGATCATCCGGGAACGCCTCGACGCCGTCGTGCTCCGATGCCGGGAACCCATGGATTCACGTTGACAATCCGCTCTCTCTTGGCTAGTCTCAACAATCGTTGAAGGAGGGGGGTTATGGAAAAGCTCCGGATGCGGATCCTCTTCTCCCGCGACGAGATCGACCGGGTTGTCCGGGAGATGGCGGAAAAGATCTCTCGGGACTACGAGGGGAAGGACCTCGTGGTGGTCTGCGTCCTCAAGGGCGCCTTCATGTTCATGGCGGACCTCGTGAGGCACCTCAAGACACCCTGCGTCATCGACTTCATCCGTCTCGCGAGCTACGGGTCCGGAACGGCCACCTCGGGCAAGGTCCTCGTCACGAAGGACCTCGAGACCCCCATCGCCGGCAAGGACGTGCTCATCGTGGAGGACATCGTCGACACGGGGATCACCCTGGACTTCCTGGTCAGGAAGCTCAGGGACCAGAACCCCCGCTCCCTCAGGGTCTGCGCGCTGGTGGACAAGAAGCACCGGCGCAAGATCGAGTTCACGGCCGACTACGTGGGCTTCGACCTCGACGAGGGGTTCATCCTCGGCTACGGGATCGACTTCGACGAGAAGGCCCGGTACCTGCCGGACATCTACGTGATGGAGGAGTAGCAGCGGCCCTGCAGGCTCGAGGCACGGGGCTCAAGGCACAGGGGAAGAGGGAACGATGATTATCCAGTGCAGGCAGTGCGCGACGAAGTTCCGGTTCAGCGACGAGCTGATGACGGGCGACGGGGTCTGGGTGCGGTGCGGCCGGTGCGGTCACGAGTTCTTCAAGATCAACCCCCTCAAGGACGCCGGCCCGCCGCAGGCAAGGCGGGAGGAGGCGCCCGCGGCACCCCGGGCGCAGACGGCGGAGCCGACCCCGGAGGCCCCCGTCCCGAAGGCGGCCGCCGCGCAGGAGCCGGCCCCTGCGCCGACGGTGCGCACCCCGGCGGGCGGGGACGCGGCGCCGGCCGTGCCGAAAGCCCTGCCCGAGGAGGAAGAGCCGGAAGAGGAGGACGCGGAGGACGACGCGCCGCGCGGCGGCTTCTGGACGCCCTCCCGGATCGTCGTCTACAGCATCCTGGTTGTTCTCGTCGTCATCGGCGTCTACCTGTGGCTCTTCCCCCACATCGGGCGCGACGTCCTGAACTACGCCT
>JAGPKU010000162.1 GCA_018053845.1 Syntrophobacterales bacterium | reverse complement strand
AGGAAGGTCCGGTACATCCGGTCGTTGAACTCGGAGACCTGCGCCACGATGCTGAAGTCCTCCTCCGTCTCCGGGGCGTCGCCCAGGGCGCGGATGTCCTCCAGGGTCCGCTCCTCGAAGTGCGTCGCGAAGTCGCCCTTCGCCGTGTCGCCCTCGATCACCATCTCGTAGAGACCCGGCGGGAGGAAGTCGATCATCTCGGAGCTGCGGATGATCTCCTTGTGCTCCTTCTTCGCGACGCCGGCCGCGACGAATATGCCCAGGTGCCCGATATTCTCGTGGATGATGTAGACGATGACCTGGCCGAGCGCCTTGATCTCGTCGAGGGAGCGGTAGACCCGGGGGATCCACGCGAGGGCCTGCTGCGGCGGGGTGATGTTGTCGCCCCTCGAGGCGAAGACCAGGATGGGGCTCTGGATGTTCTTGAGGCTCAGGGGCTCTCCCTCGTGGAGCTCGAGCTTGCCCTGCTCGAGCTTGTTGCCCACGAAGAGGTTGCTCACGATGAAGTGGATCTCCTCGGCGTTCATCATATAGAAGCCGCCCCACCACTTCTCGAAGTTGAGGAACCGCTCCTCTTCCGTGTCGATCTCGGCGTAGACCCTGTAGTTCTTCGTCCAGTACGTGTTGGCCGGGTTGAGCGACTCGAAGTTCCAGACGAGGTTGGCCCCGTCGAACTTGCCGTTGCCCAGGTCGCAGAGCATCGAGGTGAGCCAGACGCCGCCCAGCATGCCCCCCCTGTAGCGCATGGGGTTGACGCCCGACACGCCGGCCCAGTAGGACATGGGGGCCCCGTTGAGGATGAGCGGCCCCGCGATGTCGGGCCGGTCGGCGCACAGCAGGGCCGAGGCCCAGCCCGCCTGGCAGTTGCCCATGACGGCGGGGTTGCCTGACTCGGGGTGCCTGCGGCAGACCTCCTCGATGAAGCGCTCCTCGGCCTCGACCACGTGCTGGAGCCGCTGGCCGGGCATGGGTTCCGTGTAGAAGAGGATGAAGTAGACCGGGTGGCCGTGGTCCAGGGCCATGCCGATCTCGGAGTCGCGCTTCGAGCCCCCGATCCCGGGGCCGTGCCCCGCCCGCGGGTCGATGATCACGATGGGCCGCTTGGGCATCTCGGGCGCCCTGCGTCGGTCGCCCTTCCGGCGCTCGGCTCCTTCCCGGCAGCCCCGGTCCTCGCGCCGCCGGTCCACGATGCGGACCAGGGCGAAGTTCACGGGCCGCTCGAACGTCCGCCCGTCGAGGATCATCTCGTAGTGAAAGGTCAGCACGGGCGGCTGGCCGTTGCGCAGATGTTCGATGTAGTTGTTGCCGCGCTTGCGCAGCACGTCCCAGAAGAGGACCTGACGCTGCGCCGCGTCGACGCCGTATTCCCAGGCGTCGAAGAGCCACTTCGGTGCCGCGGTCATCGCGTTGAACGGGTTCCAGGTTGACATGCGAATAACTCCTTGTTTTTTCCGTGACTATGGCCAAGGAGGAATCTGCAAGTTCCGGACCAGGGGAGGCAACACCCGGCAGCCAGAAAAGTTTTGCATTCCGGGATAAAAAGTGCCAAAAAAGCAAAGGTGACAGCGCGGCCCGGCACGGAAGCGGGCGGGCGCGCCGGCTTCGCCGGGCGCCGGCCCGGCGGTCAACGGTTCCGGAAGCGGGGAGGTGGAGATGGCAAAAGAGTACCTGTATCTCGACGACTACAATGTCGGCGACCGGATGGTCTCGCCGGCAAGGACCGTCACGGAGGCGGACCTCGTGAATTTCGCGGCCCTCACCGGCGACTGGCACCCTCTTCACACCGACGTGGAGTACGCGGCCCAGACGCCCTTCAAGGGCCGCATCGCCCACGGCATGCTGGTCCTCAGCATCGGGCTGGCGCTGCCCTTCCGGCTGGGGCAGTATGCGAGCTACCTGCCGAAGTCCTTCATCGCCTTTTACGGGATGGAGGGAGTGCGCTTCACGGCGCCGACGCGGATCGGGGACACCATTCACTGCGAGGTGGAGGTCGTCGACATCACCGACAAGGGCAAGGACGCGGGGGTCCTGACCGTCCGCAACCGGATCGTCAACCAGAGGGATGAGACGGTCGCCGCCTTCGTGATGAAGCTCTACTGCGGCAAAAGGCCGGCGTGACGGCTTGTTGCTGCGGTCCGGCCCCTTCGATGGGGACGGCCCGCGGCAGACACGCGCCGAATACGGAAGGGGTGAAAGGAGATCGGGGGATGACGGAGACGTCCGGGAAACAGTCGAGCCGACAGCAGAAAAAGGAGCAGGAGCAAAGGGAGAACCGCGAGCACTGGCTGGCCGAAGAGCAGAAGATCTACGATCTTTGGGAGCGGGCCTACAACCCCGGGGGCCAGGCCCAGAACGACAGGCTCGCCCAGCAGGGCAAGAAGCCGCCGCGACAGCTCATCCGGCAGCTCATCGACCCGGGCACGGAGTTCTTCGAGCTGAGCCGCGGGGCCGGCTTCGGCATCGGCTACGAGGGGGTCATGGATGTCCCTTGCGCAGGTCTTGTCACGGGCATCGGCAAGATCCACGGCAACTGGGTCATGATCCTCGCCAACGACAGTCGCGTGAGCGCCGGGGCCTACTACCCCATCAGCTGCAAGAAGCACCTGCGGGCCCAGGAGATCGCCGAGCGCTGCGGCCTGAACTTCGTCTACATCGCCGACTCGGCGGGCGCCTACCTGCCCCTGC
>JAGPKU010000012.1 GCA_018053845.1 Syntrophobacterales bacterium | reverse complement strand
ATTCACCACCATGGGGGTCTTTGCGGGCACCCTGGGCTCCTTCGGGACGGCCGACGGCCAGTTCGACAGTCCCGCGGGCATCACCGCCGATGCGAGCGGTTTCCTCTACGTGGCCGACACGGGCAATCACCGCATCCAGAGTTTCACCCCGGGAGGCCTTTTCCTCAACAAGTGGGGCTCCTTCGGTTCCGGCAGCGGACAGTTCGACGGGCTGACGGGGCTCGCCTTGAGCCCGAACGGCAACCTCTACGTGGCCGACACGGTGAATCAGCGGATCCAGGTCTTCACCCCCGTGAGCACGCCGGGGGACGACTCGGCGGTGTTCGTGAGCTGCTTCATCGCCACGGCGGCCTTCGGCTCGGCCCTCGACCCGCACGTCCAGGCCCTGAGGGACTTCAGGGACCGGGTGCTTGTGCACAGCCCGGGCGGCAGGGCCTTCGTCGAGATCTACCAGGCGTGGTCGCCTCCCGCGGCGGCGTTCATTGCGCAGCACGAAGGCCTGCGGACGGCGGTGCGCTGGGTCCTCACGCCGATCGTCTACGCGGTGAAGTACCCGCTCCTGCTGGGATTCCTCTTCTTCCCGGCAATCGGTTTCGCCTTCGCGAGACGTCGCGTCAAACACTGAATGGCGGCAGGCCGCAAATCCCCCTTCATCCCCCTTTCGTAAAGGGGGACGGAGGGGGATTTTCTTGTTTCAATCCGATTCCGCTCGTCCCTGTCCCCTGGACCCTGGACCCTGACCCCTGGCTTTCAAGAAAGCCTTTGCCCTCATTCCTTTATATCTGCTAAACAATCTTCCAGTAATCCCACCCTGAGAGGTCGGCCATGCGTTCAAGCATCCCGTTGCGCGGTCTCGTGTCCTTCTTCCTGTCAACCTGGATCGTCCCTGTCATGCTTCCTCCGCCGTCTGCTTTCGGCTCCGGCGAGGGGGCGCGTATCGAGATGTTCGCGCCCCAGGGCACCGTCAAGGAGATCCGCCAGGTGACGGCGCGCTTCTCGGAGCCCATGGTTTCCTTCGGTGACCCTCAGCTGGCCGATCCCTTCGAGATCCGGTGCGCCGAGAAAGGACAGGGGCGCTGGGTCGACGCCCGGACCTGGTCCTACGACTTCGAGCGGAACCTCCCCGGCGGTGTCGCCTGCCGCTTCACCCTGAAGGCCGGCGTCAAGACGCTTTCAGGGGCTTCCGTTGATGGCGACAGGGACTTCTCCTTCTCCACGGGCGGGCCCGCCGTCATCCAGTCGCGTCCCTACGAGGGGGACACGTCCATCGACGAGAGGCAGATCTTCGTGCTCACCCTGGATGCGCAGCCGGTGCAGGAGACGCTGCTGAAAAACGCGTGGTTTTCGGTTGACGGGGTCAACGAGCGGGTCGGCGTGACGCTCGTCACGGGCAAGGAGCGCGAACAGCTCCTCAAGGCCCTGCGGATCCCGAAGGACGAGGGGACGCTGCTGACCCTCCGGGCAAGGCAGGCCTTCCCGCCCTCGGCGAAGGTCCGGCTCGTCTGGGGCAAGGGCATCGCCGCCGTCGGCGGTGTGGCGACGGAGGAGGACCAGGTCCTCGAGTTCCAGGCCCGGGCTCCCTTCCGGGCCGAGTTCTCCTGCCCCCGCGAGAAGAAGGGCGGCGGCTGCATCCCCGTGCTTCCCATGCGCATGACGTTCTCGGCGCCCGCGCCCTGGGCCCTCGCGAAAGACATCGTCCTGAAAGACGCAAGCGGGAAGACGTGGAAACCGAAGACGGGGGACGAAGAGAGCCGCACGCACACCCGGTTCATCATGTTCCCGGGACCCTTCCCGGAGAAGACGGCATTCTCCATCGAGATGCCCAAGGGCATGAAGGACGACGCCGGGCGCCCCCTGGCCAACGCCGGCCGGTTCCCGCTTGCGGTGAAGACGGAGGGATACCCTCCGCTGGCGAAATTCGCGGCACGCTTCGGCATCCTCGAGGCGGCAACCCCGCTTCTGCCCGTGACGGTGCGCAACATCGAGGCAGAGCTGAAAAACCGGCTGCTCACCGTCGAGGGTGACGCCGAGGAGACCGTGCCGGAGACGCCGGAGCCCTCCGCGCGTCCGGGGAGGCGCGTGGAGATGACCCTCGACGGCCGGCCCGCTCTGGACCAGCAGGTCACGGGCAGGGTCCGGACGGTGAGCCTCACCGAGGAGCAGCGCGTCATCCACTGGCTGCGCAACGTCGCCGCGGCCACCCGCGAGAAGTCCCTCTTCGAGGGCCGGACGGCCGGGAAGGAATTCAGGCTTCCCGCCCCCGGCGGCGGGAAGGCCTTCGAGGTCATCGGCATCCCCCTCGAAAAACCCGGCTTCCACGTCGTCGAGCTCGAGAGCCGCATCCTGGGCCGGCACCTGCTGGCAAGGCCCGCTCCCCTGTACGTCCCGGCGGCGGCCCTCGTGACGAACCTGGCCGCCCACTTCAAGTGGGGCCGCGAGTCCTCGCTCGTCTGGGTCACGGCCCTCGATACGGGCGCCCCCGTTGCGGGCGCCGCCCTCTCCGTGCGCGACTGCAGCGGGAAGAGACTCTGGCAGGGCAGGACGGACCAGCGGGGTGTCGCCCTCATCCAGGGCACCCTCCCCTCCCGGGAACAGCAGGACCGATGCAACTGGCCCGTCAACTACAGCGAACACACGGGCATGCTGAGCGGCATGGCGACGGGCCTCTTCGTCTTCGCCCGCACGGAGACGGACGCCACCTTCACCCACTCGAGCTGGGAGGACGGCATCGAGCCCTGGCGCTTCCAGCTCCCCTCGGGCGACTGGCGCGGACTCGACGACGTCGTCGGACACACGATCCTGGATCGCACCCTGCTGCGCGTCGGCGAGACGGTGCACATGAAGCACATCCTGCGGGTGCCCACGACGGCCGGGCTCACCCTGGCCGGGGACCGCCCCCGATTCGACGAGGTGGCGATCCGCCACGACGGCAGCGGGCAGGAGTACCGCCTGCCGCTCGCCTGGGAATCGAACGGCAGCGCCGCGACGGACTGGAAGATCCCCGAGGGGGCGCGGCTGGGATCCTACGAGGTGAGCCTCGCGCGCAAGGGCGACAGGAATGCGCCGAGGCTCGCCACGGGCTCCTTCCAGGTACAGGAGTTCCGCATCCCCCTGATGAAGGCCGTCGTGCAGGGGCCCTCCGTACCTCCCGTGCAGCCGAAGGAGGTCGGCCTCGATCTCTCCGTGTCCTACTTCTCCGGCGGAGGCGCGGGGAGGCTCCCCGTGAAGCTGCGCGGGGAGATCCGGCCGCGCGCGCTGAGCTTCACGGGATACGACGAGTACACCTTCTCGGGCGAGCGCCTGAAGGAGGGCACCCGGACACTGTCGGCCTACGACGAGACGGGCCTCGACGACGAAGACGCCCCCGGCCGTGAACGGCTGCGCCGGCTTCCCACGCAGGAGTTGAGGCTCGACGGGACGGGCTCCGCGCGGACGAAGTTCGCCAAGCTGCCGAAGATCGACGCGCCGAAGTCCCTCCACGCCGAGCTCGAGTACCGCGACCCCAACGGCGAGGTCCAGACGGCCGCCGCGGACATCCCGCTTGCCCCCTCGAAGCTCGCCGTGGGCCTGAAGCCGGAATCCTGGACGGCCTCGGCCGATTCGCTTCGCTACCGCGTGGTCGTGCTCGACCTGGCGGGCAACCCCGTGCCCGACACGGAGGTGGCCGTGGACCTGTACCAGCGCAAGACCTACTCGCACCGCAGGCGGATCGCCGGCGGGTTCTACTCCTACGAAAACGTCTCCGAGATCAGACGGATCGCCGTGCCCTGCAAGGCCGGGCCCGATGACGCCGGGAGGGCTCTCTGCGAGGCCGGCCCGCACTGCAAGGGCAGGACGGACGCCTCGGGGCTGCTCCTGTGCGAGGCTCCCTCGCCCGTCTCGGGCAACGTCATCCTGCAGGCCGAGGCGAAGGACGCCGACGGCAACCCGGCCCTGGCGACCTTCAGCCTCTGGGCGGCCGGCAAGGACGACTGGTGGTTCGAGGCGCGCAACGACGACCGCATCGACGTGATCCCCGAGAAGAAGCGCTACGAACCCGGCGAGAAGGCCCGCCTGCAGGTGCGGATGCCCTTCCGCGAGGCGACGGCCCTGGTCACGGTCGAGCGCGAGGGCATCGTGGACGTGCACGTGCAGAAGCTTGCGGGCACGAACCCCGTCGTGGAGATCCCCGTGAAGCGAAACCACGCACCCAACGCCTTCGTCTCGGTCCTGGCCGTCCGGGGGCGAACGGCCGAGGCGGCCCCCACGGCGACCTTCGATGCCGGCAAGCCCGCCTGGAAACTGGGCATCGCCGAGATCCACGTGGGCTGGAAGGAGCACGAGCTGGCCGTGGAGGTCAGGCCGGACAAGCCCCTCTACCGGGTGCGCCAGGAGGCGGACGTGCTCTTCCGGGTCCGCGCGGCCTCGGGGCAGAAGCTGCCGGAGGGGACGGAGCTCGCCGTGGCCGCCGTGGACCGGGGCCTCCTGGCCCTGCGGCCCAACGGCACCTGGAGGCTCCTGGAGGCGATGATGGGCCGGCGCCCCTACGAGATCTTCACCTCGACGGCGCAGATGATGGTGATCGGCAAGCGGCACTTCGGCCTCAAGGCCCTGCCGCAGGGAGGCGGGGGCGGCAAGCAGATCACCCGCGAGCTCTTCGACACGCTGCTTCTCTGGAAGGCGTCCGTGCCGCTCGACGAGAGGGGCGAGGCGCGCCTGAAGATCCCCCTGAAGGACAGCCTCACGGAGTACCGGATCGTCGCCGTCGCAACGGGCGGGCCGGACCTTTTCGGCACGGGACAGGCCGACATCCGCACGACGCAGGACCTGCAGCTGCTGGCGGGCATCGCGCCGCTGGCCCGCGAGGGCGATTTCCTGAAGGCCGGCGTCACGATCCGCAACGCGACGCAGAGGCCCATGAACGCCGAGGCGCGGCTCGCCGTCACGGCGGCGCAGGAGAAGACCGACTACGAGACGCTGCGCGTCGGCCTCTCGCCGGGCGAGGCGAAGGAGATCGGATGGGACATCCGCGTGCCCGCCGGCGTCGGCACGCTCGACTACGAGATCTCGGCGATGGAACGCGACGGCAGGACGGAGGACCGCATCCGGGTTTCGCAGAAGATCGTCCCCGCCGTCCCCGTCCGGACCCGGCAGGCCACACTGGTGCAGGTCCGCGACAAGATCGACATTCCCGTGGAGCGCCCCGCCGGCGCCCTCGCGGGCAGGGGCGGCATCGCGGTGCGGCTGCAGCCGCGGATCGCCGACGGGCTTGCCGGTGTCCGCGAGTACATGTCGCTCTACCCCTACGGCTGCCTCGAGCAGAAGATCTCGAAGGCCGTGGCCCTTCGCGACAAGGCGCTCTGGCAGGAGAGGATGCGCGAGCTTCCGGCCTATCTCGACGGCGAGGGGCTGCTGAAGTACTTCCCCCTCATGCGGACGGGAAGCGACGTGCTGACCGCCTACGTGATGGCCGTCGCTCACGAGGCGGGCTACGAGATCCCGCCGGCCCTGCGGGACCGGATGGCGGAGGGACTCACGGGCTTCGTGGAGGGGCGCATCCGGCGCTTGGGCGACCTGGCCACGGCGGACCTCGCCGTCCGCAAGGTGGCCGCCGTCGAGGCCCTCTCCCGCCACGGCAAGGCGAAGGCCGCCATGCTCGCATCCGTGGCCGTCGAGCCCGCTCTCTGGCCCACCTCGGCCGTGATCGACTGGATCGGCGTGCTGAAGCGCACGGCCGACATCCCCGACCGGGCGAAGAAGCTCGCCGCGGCTGAGCAGATCCTGCGCTCGCGGCTCAATCTCCAGGGGACGGCGATGGGCTTCTCCACGGAGCGGGCCGACGGCCTGTGGTGGCTGATGGTCTCGCCCGACGTCAACGCCGTACGCACCCTGCTTGCCGCAACCGACCTCGAGGCCTGGAAGGAGGACGCCCCCCGCATCGCCAGGGGGGCCCTGGGCCGGATGCGGCAGGGCCGCTGGGACACGACGACGGCCAATGCCTGGGGGACGCTTGCCTTCGAGAAGTTCTCGGCGGCCTTCGAGAAGGAGGACGTCTCGGGCAAGACGTCGGCCTCGCTGGGGCAGAAGTCCTCGTCGGTGAGCTGGGGCACCTGGGACACGCCGAAGGGGGGGACGGTGCGCTTCGACTGGCCCGAGGGCAAGCAGACCCTCGCCCTGAGCCACGAGGGGGAGGGCGCCCCCTGGGCCACCGTCCAGAGCCTCGCGGCCGTGCCGCTCCGCAAGCCCTTCTCAAGCGGCTACCGGATCAAGAAGACGGTCACTCCCGTGGAGAAAAAGGTCAAGGGCTTCTGGAGCCGCGGCGACGTGGTGCGGGTGCTGCTCGAGGTGGAAGCCCAGTCGGACATGACCTGGGTCGTCCTGAACGACCCCATCCCGGCGGGTTCGGCGGTCATCGCCGTGGGCCTCGAGCCGGGCCAGGAGAAAAACGCAGGCAGCGCTCAGGAAGCCTACGTCGAGCGCGCCTTCGAGGCCTGCCGGTTCTACTACCGCTTCGTCCCGAAGGGGACCTGGAAGACGGGCTACACGCTGCGCCTCAACAACGAGGGCACCTTCCAGATGCCGCCCACGCGGGCCGAGGCGCTCTACGCGCCGGAGATGTTCGGCGAGATCCCGAACGCGACGCTGTCGGTGAATCCGTAAGGACAGAGGAAGAAGTGAAGGAAGTGGGGGAAGTGTCTGATGTCCCGTGTCACTGCAAGGAGGCCCGCCGGGCCGACATGGCAATCTTCATCCCCGACTCAAAACTCATAACTCCTAACTCAAAATGATTTATCCGAACGGATTAGACCGATGACTCGTGCATCATTGAGAGGATGGAGGTTTGTTGCAGCGGCCCTGCTGACGGGCGCCGCGGCGTTCCTCTGCACGCTCGCGGCGGGGCTCGTCCTTTCCGGTCCGGCGCTGCCCCCATTCGCAGACGTGCGCGCCTCCCACCGCCTCTCCGACGCCCTGCTCATCGACCGGCACGGAAGCGTGATCCACGAGTTGCGCGTGGAGCCGGAAGGCAGACGGCTCGACTGGGTCGCCCTGGGCGACATCTCGCCCGCGCTTCGCAACGCTGTCATCGCCGCCGAGGACAGGCGCTTCCGCGACCACGGGGGCGTCGACTGGGTCGCCCTCGGCGCCTCGGCGGTGCGCCAAGTCCTTGCCGGAGGAGCCCGGGGCGCAAGCACGATCAGCATGCAGCTCGCCTCGCGCCTCGATGCGGCCGCGGCGCCCCGCAGTGCGAAGAGGACCTGGCGCGAGAAACTCCGCCAGGTTTCGGCGGCCCTCGCACTGGAGCGCAGCTGGTCCAAGGACGAGATCCTCGAGGCCTACCTGAACCTCGTCACGTTCCGGGGAGAGCTGCAGGGGATCGCCGCCGCCTCGCGGGGCCTCTTCGACAAGGACCCCTCGGGCCTCGGCGAGGCGGAGTCGCTGCTGCTGGCCTCGCTCATCCCCTCGGCCAGGACGACGGCCGAGGCCGCGGCGAGAAGGGCCTCGCGGCTGGCCGAGCGGACGCATTCCTCATTGAGTGCAGAGGAAATCACGGCGCTGACCTTGGAGACGCTCGGGCGGCCCTACCGGATCCGCCCCCGGGCGGCGCTTGCCCCCCACGTGGCGCGGATGCTGCTTGCCGGCGGCGCGGGACAGCAGGCGCAGTGCACGCTCGACGGGGAGCTCCAGGCCTTCGTGCTCGAGGCACTCAACCGCCAGCTCGCGCAGCTCAGGGATCGAAACGTGCGCGACGGCGCCGCCCTCGTCGTCGACAACGCCACGGGCGAGATTCTCGCGTACGCGGCCAACCAGGGCAGCGCGTCGAGCGCGCCCCACGTCGACGGCATCCGGGCGCCGAGGCAGGCGGGCTCCGCGCTCAAGCCCTTCCTCTACGGCCTGGCGATCGAGAAGGAGTATCTGACGGCGGCCTCGATCCTCGAGGATGCGCCCCTGCAGGTCCCGACGCCCGGGGGGCTCTACGTCCCGGAGAACTACGACCGGGAGTTCCTGGGGCCCGTCAGCCTGCGGACGGCCCTGTCGGCCTCGCTCAACATCCCCGCCGTCAGGACGCTGATGCTCGTCACGCCCGAGGCCTTCGTGGAGCGGCTCCGGGCCCTCGGGATGGAAAGCCTCGACCGCGAGGCGGACTACTACGGTTACTCGCTCGCGCTGGGCTCGGCCGACGTGACCCTCTACGAGCTGGTGAACGCCTACCGGACCCTCGCCAACGGGGGGCGCCGGGGCAGGCTCAAGATCGCCGCAGGCGGGGCGGCGGAGAAATCCGTGCCCGTCATGGACCGGCGGGCGGCGCTGATCGTCTCGGGCATCCTCTCGGACCGCGAGGCCCGCAGCGCGACCTTCGGGCTCGAGAACCCGCTGGCCACGCGCTTCTGGACGGCCGTCAAGACGGGCACGAGCAAGGACATGCGCGACAACTGGTGCCTGGGCTACTCCGAGCGCTACACCGTCGGGGTCTGGGTGGGAAACTTCCCGGGCGATCCCATGTGGAACGTCTCCGGCATGGCCGGAGCCGCCCCGGTGTGGCTCGACATCATGAACCACCTCCACCGGCGAACCGCCTCGAAGCCCCCGCGTGCGGTCGCGGGGATCGTCGCCCGCCCGGTGAGCTTTCGGGACGGCCTGGAGCCGCCTCGGACGGAGTGGTTCATCGAGGGGACGGAACCGCAGGGGGAGATCGCCTTCGAGCGGCGCCACGCGGTGGCCCGGATCGTCTACCCCCGGCCCGCGACGATCATCACCCTCGACCCGGACATCCCCGCCGAGTTTCAGCGTGTCTCCTTCGTCGGGCGCTTCGCCGGCGACACCCACGAGTGGCGCCTTGACAACCGCGCCCTCGGCTCGACGGCCACGCTCGACTGGAAGCCCGAGCGCGGCCGGCACGTGCTGACCCTCGTCGACCGTGAGGACCGCGTGGCCGACGCGGTCAGCTTCGTCGTGAAATGACCCGCCCCGCCTTATCCACAGGCGCAACGTCCGTATCGGGCTCATACTTTCTTCGTAGTTTCCCTACTAATCGGTTCCGAGAAAAAAATCACACGTCCGCCGTATTGTCATCGCCCCCGCGTTTCGGTACCATCCCCGCCAGACAAGGGCCGGGCTGTGACCCGGAGAGAGTTGCGTCCGACCGGAGGGGGTTCGAGGAGGAGGATTCATGGAGGGGATTTTTCTGCTTTTCATTCTGACCGGCCTGGCCCTCGTCTACACGCTTCTCTTCCCGGCGCGGAAGGAGAGACGCGAGCGGGAGAGATGCTGAGCGGCCGGCAGGCCCGACCCTAGAGTGTCGTTCTCGCCCCGGGTTCGCCCGGGCCATCCCCTAGGGGAATCTCCCTTTTTTGGAAGGAGGGGGGGAGGTTCCCCTTTTTTTTGGCCTTCGTGACGCAATCAGTCCGAGCGGTCCCGAGTCTCGCGGGGGAGCCCGATGCGGGCGGCGCAGCAGATTTCGTCCGGGATGGCCACGACGGGAGGCACCCCCACCCGGACGTGGGGGACCTTCCGCATCGCCTCGTGGACCCTGCGGGCCTGGAGCAGGAACGTCTCGAGCCGGGCCGTGACGATCTGCGGGAAAGGGCTGCCGTCGCTCTCGACGGCGAGAAACGGCAGGTGGTCGAACCGCTCGAGGATCCGCCGGATCTTCGGGCTGCCGTCCTTCAGGGCGCCTTTGCCCTCGCGGTTCATCTCCCGCGAGAGGATCGCCTCGGCGATCCGGTTCGGCATGCAGCCGAAGGGCCCGATGGCGATCACGCCGCAGTAGTCCTCGAGGACCTCCGTGAGCGCCGCCCCGACCGTGAGGATCGCCTCGCCCACGAGCCGCGGGCTCAGGAGGTGGCGCACCCCGTCGATGAGGCGGTCGACGTCCTCGAGGCGGTAGTGGAAGAGGCCCGAGGGCCGCAGGAGGCCCTTGAGAATCCGCTCCTGGCGCCTCATCACCGCCTGGCGCAGCATGAGCTGCAGCCGTTGCCGGACGGAGATGTCGTCGGCCGTCATCCGGTTCGCGTAGCACCAGTCGGTGTAGTAGATCCACTCCATGGCGCTCGACACCTTCACCGCGAAGCCCTCGTCGGCCAGCCTCTCGACGAGCCACTGGCGCGACAGGTCGTCGTGGCGCACGAAGATCTCCCCGGTCAGCAGGATCAGCGGCGTCTCGGCGGGCCGGCGCCGCAGCTCGATCCGCGCCAGCTCTTCCGCAGTCGACACGACCGCCTCGCGCAGCGCCCGCGGTTCGCAGCCCCGCTCCAGGACCCCCAGCAGGCGCGACCACTCCTTCCAGAAGATCTCCATCGCCCGGGGCCTCCGGGCCGCGCAGGCCAGCAGCATGGAGTAGACGTCGTGCATGACGTCGGCCAGCACGACGGCCGTCCAGGCCTTCCTCGTGAAGGAACTGCCGTGGAAGTCGGAGTAGCTGTTTTCGCCGGACAGCGAGAAGAGGGCCACGTCCTCGAAGCGAAGCTTCTCCAGGAGGCGCTCGATGAAGGGGGCGTACTGCCCGAAGCGGCAGGGGCCCGACGTGGTGGGCATCACGTAGAGCAGCAGTTCGCCGCTCCGCTCGCGCCCCTCGAGGTAGTTCAGCAGCCCCCCCGTCACGAGCTGCAGCGGCAGGCACTCCTTGCAGAGGGTGTTGCCCTTGCCCGTCTCGAGGGCCCTGCGGTCGGCGGGCGGCAGGCAGGTGCTGCGGATCCCCAGCCCCCGGAAGACCGCGCTCATGGCCTCCGAGTTGAGCCGGCCCATGGAGGGGAACAGCAGGTGCACCCTCGGGTCGAGGAAGGAGTGGGCCTTGCCCTGCGAGTCGATGAAGAGCCGGTTGCGGTAGTCGAAGCGCGAGCGGGTGAAGGCCCGCGGCCGGGCGCCCCCGCCTGCGCCCCGCTTTCCCCGCATCTCCCGCCAGGCCTCGACGATCCCGAGGAACGCCTCGATGCGCGTCTCCAGACCCGCGTCGGCCGTGTGACTGTCGAGCTCAAGGGTGAGCGAGGGCTTCTCCCCCATGAGGTCCCGGAAATACCCGAGCAGGAACGAGTCGGGCCCGCAGGAGAAGTTCGTGATGTAGCAGCCGAAGAGCTGCGGGTGACGCTCCACGAAGCTCGCCGCCTTGAGGATGGTCTGCCCCGCCGACCAGTACATCTGGCCGTGCACCGGCTCGTCGTCGATGGGCAGCATGTCGATGGGGATGACACGGATGCCGCGCGTGGCCAGTTTCTGGGGGATGCCCATGTGGGCCTCGGACACGAAGGCGTTGTAGGAACGGCCGAACAGGGCCACGGCGAAGGCCCGGGGGTCGGCCTGCAGCGCCGCCAGGGCCTCACGGCCCGACTCCCGCACCTTCCGCCAGACGGCCCTCTGCTCGGCCACGGCGGCCACGAAGGCCCTCCGCCCGTCCTCGGCCGCCCGGCCGAGGGCCCGGGCCATGTCGGCGAATTCCCCCTGGGCCGCGTCGGGGCCTTTCGAAAAATCGATGACGGGCGACAGGATGCGGCCCGCTTGCTTCAGGGACTTCCAGGCGGGATGGTCCTTGAAGGCCGCCGCCAGGTAGTAGGGCTCCCCCTGCGAGATGGGGCAGGTGATGCTCTTGGACGGCCCCTGCCCGTCGCGGCCCCCGCCCCGCCGGTCGCCCCCCTTGAAATGGGGCAGGAAGAGCCAGTCGATCCTGCGCTCCAGGAGGTCCTGCAGGTAGCCGTGGGCGATCTCGACGGGCCAGCAGAAGGCCGCCCCCCGGCGGTCGACGCCCTCCGGGCGGATCGCTTCGGGCAGGACGACCCGGAACCCCAGCTCCTCGAAGAACCGCCGGTAGAGCGGGTAGCAGGTGTTGGCGAAGAAGGACTTGTTGAGGCCGACGGTGCCCGCCGGCCGGTCCGTCCCGGCCCCCCTGCCCTCGAAGACCAGGCGCTCCCAGGCGCGCGCGAGATCGAGGTCCGCGGTCTCCGTCTTGCGGTCGAAACGCAGGTTGAACCAGCGGTTGCAGGCCCCCCCGAAGGGATGGGTCCGGCCCTCGATCCGGATGCGGGCGATCTCGCAGCCGCGGTCGCAGCGCTCGGCGCCCCCGTTGCACCGGAAGGGCTTGCCGTACTCGATCTCCCGGTCCCGCAGGACCGCGAGCGGGAATCGCCGCGGGCGCATGAGCCCCAGCGCGAGGCGCCGCTTGATTTCCAGGGCGACGCCGAAGGCGCCCATGAGGCCCGGGTCGGGCGGGACGATGATCCGCCGGCCCGTGACGGCGGCCATCGCGAGGGGCACGGCGCGGTTGTAGCAGACCCCGCCCTGCATGAAGACCTTCTTCCCGACGGCCCGGCTGCCCTTGACGCGCTTGTGGTAGTTCATGCAGATCGAGTACACCAGCCCCGCCACGACGTCCTCCCGGGCGATCCCCTCGTGAAAGGCCCGCTTGATGTCGCTGTTGATGAAGGCGGCGCACTGGTCGTTGAAGTCCGGCGGCCGCCTGCCGGCCAGGGCGATCTCGGCGATCTGCTCCGTCGCGATGTCGAGGGACTCCCGGGCCGCCTCCTCGAGGAAGGAGCCCGTGCCGGCGCTGCAGGCCTCGTTCATGGCGTAATCCGAGGGCACACCCCCGGTGATGAAGGTGTACTTGGCATCCTGACCGCCGATCTCGAAGATCGTGTCCACGTCCGGGTCGAACCAGACGGCGGCGGCGGCGTGTGCGGCGATCTCGTTGACGATGCCCTCCGTCATGGCGTGCAGCCCCGCGATCTGGCGTCCCGAGCCCGTGACGCCGAGGCCCTCGATCCGGACGGTCGGGGCCAGCGGCCCGAGCCGCTCGATCAGGGCACGGTAGCAGTCCCGCGAGGCGCGCACGGGGTCGCCGCGGGTCCGCAGGTAGACGGAGGCGACGACCGTGTCGTCTTCGCAGCGCAGCAGGACGGCCTTCGTCGTCGTGGAGCCCACGTCGAGGCCGAGAATGAGCACATCCCCTGCCTTCGCCTCGCCCCGTCGCGAGGGCCGGAACTCGACGCGATCGGCAAAATCGGACAGCGGCCGGAGGACCGTGAAGGAGCTCTCCCCCTCGCGGAAGAGCTTCTCGGGACCCGGGAAGGGGGCCGTATCGTTCTCGAGGGCCCAGAGGGCAGCGCCCAGGGCCTCGAAGTAGGGCGCTTCATCGGGGACCCGGAGGTTCTCGATCTCCCCGCGCAGGTGGTCCATGAGGACCTCGTTGCGGGCCGTGCCTCCGATCACCATGATGTCCCGCCGGGGCACCTGGCGGAGGATCTCGAGGATCTTTCCCGCCATCATCTGGCACAGGCCGGCTACGATGCGCCCCTTCGGCACGCCCTTGTTGGCCGCGTGGGTGCAGTCGCTCTTGCAGAAGACGCTGCAGCGGCCCGAGACCCGGTAGGGGCTCTCCGAGCGGGCGAGCCCCGTCGCCTCGTCCACGCCCATGCCGAGGCGCTTGATCTGCTGGAGGAAGAACTCGCCCGTCCCCGAGGCGCACTTGTTCCCCGTGTGGACCGTCGAGATGCGACCGTCCCTGCCGAGGGTGTAGACCAGGAAGGTCTCGCCGCCGGCGCTGACGACGGCCTCGAGGTTCTCGCCTCGCCCGTTGAGATGGGCGAGGGCCTGCTCGACGGCCTCGGGCTCGGGGATGGAGGAGAGATTGAGGAATTGACGGAAACGCCTCCCGGTGACGCATACCCGGTCATAGCGCGCCGCATCGACGTCGCGGATCATCTCCAGGAGGGTGCGGCGCGGGTTGCCGTGATGGGCCTCCACGCGCGCGTCGCCGATCCGGACAGCGCCGATCGCATCCCGCTCGACGGCGGCCGTACTGATCGTGGAAGCCCCAACGCAGATCCCGAGCGCCTTCATGAGGTCCCTCGCGAGCGTGCGTGACCGGAAAAGACGGCCCCCACTCAACCCGCCCGGGGTTGAACGGGGCGAGAATAACGCTGACAACGACAAGAAAAGAATATGGGACATTATGGACAAAATCCCCCGGGAGCGCAAGGGGGCAAGACAGGGTTCAGAATTCAGGGTAAAGAATAGGAATGCCGTCCCATCGAAACCGGTGGAGCCCGAAAATTCTTTACCTCGTCATCCGAGGCGTGTATATCAAACCGCCGAGGGATGATCGGCAATGCAGAAACCGGAAGGCAAGAACCGCATGGATAAGCGGCCCGGCGTCATCCGCCCCCTGTTCAACCGGATGGCGGCGACCTACGACCGGGGCAACCGCACCCTGTCGCTGCTGATCGACCAGGTCTGGCGGCGCAGGACCGTGAGCGCCCTGTCCCTCCGTGACGGCCAGTACGTGCTCGACATCGCCACCGGCACGGCCGACATGGCCCTTGAGGCGGCCCGCCAGGCCGACTGCCGCATCGCCGGCATCGACCTCTCCGAGGAGATGCTCCGCATCGCCCGGGAGAAGAACCGCAGGTCGCCCTTCCCCGGCCGCTGCTTTTTCCTGCAGGGCGACGGCACGCAGGCGCCCTTCCGGGACGAAAGCTTTGACCACGCCATGATCAGCTTCGGCATCCGCAATGTCCAGGACATGGACCGCCTCTTCCGGGAGACGCTCCGGGTCCTGAAGCCCGGGGGCCGCTTCGCCATCCTGGAGTTCTCCCTTCCCGAGACCCCCGTGATCCGCCAGGGCTACCTCTTCTACTTCAAGAAGGTGCTCCCGCTGATCGGGGCCGCCATAGCCGGGAAGAAGGAGCCCTACTTCTACCTGCGCGACTCCGTGCTGGACTTCGAGCCCCCCAAGGCCCTCGAGCAGAGGATTCTGAGAAACGGCTTCCGCCTGGCCGTATCGAGGCCCTTCACCTTCGGCATCTGCCGCCTCTACGTGGCGGAGAAACTCTGAGATAGTGCACAGGGTCCCGGGTATCGGAAAAAGATGGAAGCGTTACCGCTTCTCAGCTTCCCAACTTCACAGCTTCGTCTTCTCCCGAACCCCGATACCCGGCCCCCGGGCCCTGGCAGAAATCTGGTATTGCATTTCGCCGCACGAACCGTTACCCTTTGCACCGATCCGGGGGCCCGAACCCCAACATATGGGCCAAGGTGCAGTTTTGGACCCCCATATGTAGTATGATTTTTTGACGCTTTGAGGCAACCCGTCACCCGGGGCCGAAAGGCCGCCAAAGGCCCTCCCCGGGCGGTTCCCGGGACGGATGCCTTCTCATACCCCGTCAAAAAACAGGCACTTGCCCCAAGAATGCGCGAATTTCCGCCCTGAGAAAAATTTTGACCCCCCGGCGGCGGAGGCCCGCTGAGCGATTCGAACCGTTAATCATTACGGCATGTTGGCTTGAAGCCGGCCGCGATGAAGATTTTTTCAATTTTCTCTTGACTAGATGTAGTGCTTGCATCAAAATTGCACCACTATATCTTGTGCGACACGGACACTTTGCGTAGAGGGGACGCAAACCGACTCCTGTCCATCTCATTCTCATGCTCGCGTTCTGTAAAATCTAAGCAAAGGGGGAACCGAATGTTCACTCAAATTCGGAAGCGGGACGGACGTGTTGTCAAATTCGACCCGGAGAAGATCACCAACGCCATTGCCAAAGCCGGGGCCGCCACGGGAGAGTACGAAACGGGCACCGCGAAGCGCCTGACCATCAAGGTGCTCGCGCTGGCCGAGCAGCTCCTGGGCGACCGCATTCCCAGCGTCGAGGAAATCCAGGACATCGTCGAGGAGATCCTGCTCCAGTCTCCGTACCGCAAGACCGCCAAGGCCTACATCATCTACCGCGACCAGCATGCGCGCCTGCGCGAGGTGGTCAACAAGATGGAGGTCGACCTGGTGGACCAGTACCTCCAGAAGGCGGACTGGAAGATCAACGAAAACTCCAACATGGACTACTCCCTCCAGGGGCTCAACAACTACATCTCCTCGGAGGTGAGCAAGGTCTACTGGCTCAACGAGATCTACACCCCCGAGATCAAGAAGGCACACACCGACGGGGACTTCCACATCCACGACCTGAGCCTCCTTTCGGTCTACTGCGTCGGGTGGGACCTTTACGATCTCCTCATCGAGGGTTTCCGCGGCGTGACGGGCAAGGTGGAGAGCCGTCCGGCCAGGCACCTGCGAAGCGCCCTGGGGCAGGTGGTGAACTTCTTCTACACCCTGCAGGGCGAGGCGGCCGGCGCCCAGGCCTTCTCGAACTTCGACACGCTGCTGGCGCCCTTCATCCGCTACGACAAGTTGAGCTACCAGGACGTCAAGCAGGCCCTGCAGGAGTTCATCTTCAACATCAACGTCCCCACGCGGGTGGGCTTCCAGACGCCCTTCACCAACGTGACCCTCGACGTCAACGTGCCGAAGCACTATGCCGACCGCAACGTGATCATCGGCGGTGTGCCCCGCAAGGAGACCTACGGCGAGTTCCAGGAAGAGCTGAACCTTTTCAACAAGGCGTTCCTAGAGGTGATGGCGGAGGGGGATGCGAAGGGCAGGGTCTTCACATTCCCCATCCCCACCTACAGCATCACCCGCGACTTCGACTGGGACAACCCCCTGATGAAGGGCCTCTGGGAGATGACGGCCAAGTACGGCGTGCCCTACTTCTCCAATTTCGTCAACTCCGACATGAGCCCCGAGGACGCGCGCAGCATGTGCTGCCGGCTCCGCATCGACAACCGCGAGCTGGTCAAGCGCGGCGGCGGCCTCTTCGGCTCCAACCCCCTGACGGGCTCCATCGGCGTCGTGACGCTCAACATGCCCCGGCTGGGCTACCTGTCCAAGTCCGAGGAGGAGTTCCTCGAGCGTCTCGAGCGGCTCATGTACCACGCCAAGGAGAGCCTCGAAATCAAGCGCAAGGTCCTCGAGATCTTCACGGACCGCAACCTCTACCCCTACACGAAGCACTACCTCCGGGGCATCCGGGAGCGCCTGGGCAGCTACTGGAAGAACCACTTCTCCACGATCGGGCTGGTGGGCATGAACGAGGCCTGCCTGAACCTCATGGGCCGCACGATCGCCGAGCGCGAGGGCATGGACTTCGCCAAGCGCGTGCTGGACTTCATGAACGCCAAGCTCCTCGAGTACCAGGCCGAGACGGGCAACAACTTCAACCTGGAAGCCACGCCGGCCGAGGGGACCTCCTTCAGTCTCGCGCGGATCGACAAGGCGAAGTACCCCGACATCATCTCGGCCAACGACAACGGGGGGCCCCCCTTCTACACCAACTCGACGCAGCTGCCCGTGAACTACACCGACGACATCTTCGAGGCCCTCGACCTGCAGGACGAGATCCAGGTCAAGTACACCGGCGGCACCGTGTTCCACACCTTCATCGGCGAGCGCATCGCCGAGCCCGAGGCGGCCAAGGTCCTCGTGCGCAAGATCTGTGAGACCTACCACATGCCCTACTTCACGCTGACGCCCACCTTCAGCGTCTGTCCGGACCACGGCTACATCCGTGGCGAGATCGAGGCCTGCCCCGAGTGCAGCGCGCCCACCGAGATCTACTCTCGCGTCGTGGGCTATCTGCGGCCCGTCAGGCAGTGGAACAAGGGCAAGCAGGCCGAGTTCGGCATGCGGCAGACCTACCGAGTCAACGGCACGGCGTCGGAGGAGAAGGGAGTGAAGAAGGACGCGCGGGTCTACCTCGTGGAAGCCGCCCGGCAGTCGGGGGCCGCTCGCTGAAAGCCCGGGTACCGGGTCTAGGAAATCGGGTATAGGGAATGGAAACCGGGCTGCCGGGGCGCTTGCGGGCGCATCGGCGGCCCGTTCTGTCTTTCGGCCCCAGCCGGGGATTTCCGGGCCCCGGTCTCAGTCCGGCACTCCCCGGAATGCCGGATCGAGAAATTGCGCGAAAAAAAGAAAAAGGATTTGATTTCGAGTCTTTTTTTTGTTATCAGTTCAGGCAATCGAAAACAGGCTTCAGGATCCGCGGGCATCGAGACGGGCGGTCGCATCGCTGCAAGGCCGGGTTCTGTAAGCGGTTTTCGACCTTCCCGATAACGATGACAGAGAGACGGCAGGTTCTCCGGAGATCCTGAATCAGCCCGAGATTCCTGCCGGTTCCCGGAACTCATGCTGCGGCCCCTGAATCGGGGCTTCCGGGATTCATAAGGCCCCGGTCCACAGGCGACACGGCCCTGCGGACGGGCGGCTCGAGGGGAGAGGCCCTCCGTTCTTCCCGCCTGCATGACGAACGTCATACCCGGGATCTCCCGGGCATCGACTGAAGCATAGCGTCCATCACCGCATCTCGCAATCATGCGCCGGAACCCGTTTGCGCCGAAACGTCAGGGGTTTCCGCACCGGGGACGACAGGCAAGCCGACACGATTGTGGGAGACACAATTCGAAAAAAATTCAACGACGAAAGGGGGGGTCCTGCCGACAGCTTATCTTTTCCATTCATTGCAAGGGCTATATCGATGACAGAGAAAATGAACGGCATGATGACATGACTGACTGAAAAGGAGGAACATCATAATATGCCCCAGCAGAAAATCGCAAACAAAGAGAAGATCTGGATGCCCACTCCCGTACAGCAGAAACTTCGGGACAAGACCATCACCGCCAAGAAATGGGCGGAGATGGTGAAGCCCGGCGACTGGATCAACCGCGGCGGCCCCGGCTCGGACACGACGGTGCTGATGGAAGCCCTGGCGGCCCGCCTCGGCCCCGGGCCCGGCGACCTGAACAACATCGAGATCTGGAACCAGGCGATCATGATCGGCAACGGCTTCTGCGCCGCCGCCGACATGGAGGGCAAGTACCACGTCCTCCACGAGGCCTTCATTCTCCCCACCACCCGCGGCCTGATGACCAAGGGATACCAAGCCGTCGACTGGAAGCACTGGGGATGGGCCCTCGGCATGGACGCCGAGTACGCCCGTTTCTACCGGAAGGACAAGGCCAAGCGCGCCATGGACTGGGGCATCCAGGCCTGCGCCGTCCCCCAGGCCGGCTACGTGAACGCCAGCTACGGCGTCAACAACTTCATGATCACCGCCAAGTCCTGCAAGAAGTTCGTCTGCGAGATCCGCTCGGACTACGCCTGGTGCGAGGGCGGCCGCGGCATGTTCCTGCCCATCGACGAGGTGGACTACTTCGTCGAGGTGGACGTGGACGACCCGAAGTACCAGTGGCCCTACATCGCCGAGAAGGACATCAAGCCGGATGACGTGCAGAGGGCCATCGCGGCAAACTGCGTCTCCATCATGCGCGACGGCGACTGCATCCAGGTCGGCATCGGCGCCCTGCCCACGGCCGTCGTCATCGGCATGCGGGACCACGGCCTGAGGCACCTCGGCGTGCACAGCGAGATGATCGGCGAGTACGCCTTCACGCTCATCGAGGCGGGCTGTGTGGACAACTCCCGGAAGAACATCGACAAGGGCCGCTGCGGCTGGGCCTACATCATGCCCGTCGACACGCCCCGCTATTACGAGTGGGTGCACCGCAACCCGCAGTTCGCCGGCTACGACATCGGCTACACGAACAACATCGTGTCGCTCGCCCAGCTCGACAACATGGTGACGGTCAACAACTTCGCCATGATGGACCTCAGAGGCGTGAACGCGGCCGGCAACGTCGGCGGCCGTCCCATCTCCTCCACGGGCGGCCAGCTCCAGTTCACCCTCGGCGCCATGATGGCCAAGGGAGGCCGGGCCATTCTCGCGGCGACGTCCCGCGACGCCAAGGGCCGCTCGCGCTTCGTCGACATGCTGGACAAGGGCAGCGCCGTGACCGTCCCCGACCAGCTCGTCACCTGGGTCTGCACGGAGTACGGCATCGTCAACATCATGGGCTGCACCGACGCCGAAAAGGCGAGAAAGATCATCTCCATCGCACACCCGGACGACCGTGCGGCGCTGGAGAAGGCGGCCGTGGAGAAGCTCGGCATCAAGCTGAACCACTGGATGTGGAAGAGCTGCCCGGACCGGCGGTTCCCGTCGCACGAGGATCTGAAGGATCACAAGTACGGCTACATGGACCTCGAGTTCAGGCCGAAGGAGATCGCCAAGTTCAGCGACTGATCCCGCATTGCAGGGTCGTAACGAAAAAGGCAAGGTGCCCGGCACCTTGCTTTTTTTCGTTCCAGCCCCCTTGGCTGCCGCCGGTCATTCCGAATGGCGGAAGTTGAACGGGAAATCGTAGCGAAGCCCCAGCCGGACGAACACGTCGAGCGACCCGAAGGCCCGCAGGATGTTCTCGCACTTGGCGGGGTCGAGCCGGGTGAACCCGCTGAACTCCCGGTCCAGATAACCCAGCATCTGCTCGACGATCGGGACCTCCCCCACATGCGGCTTCCGCACGAAGCCCATGAGTTCGAACGGCCCCTCGGGGCGGCCGCCCCATAAATGTTCCGCCAGGGAGGGGTATCTGCCCTTCATCAGAACGGTCGAGGCGCAGACGATGGCGCGGCGGCGATACATCAGCACGAGGTCATCCGGGGCCATCAGGGTCCAGACCGGAAGGTTGTCCCCCCTGACCCCCCAGGGGTAGCATCGCCCATCCGGGCAGAGACGCCTCAGCGCCTCCTTCTGCCGCTCGTCCGGAATGAAGGGCAGCACGGTCTCGAGGGCACACCCGGTTTCCAGCTCTCGTCCGAAGGCGGCCGCCCCGTCGTCGACTGCACAGATGAACACGTTGGCCATGACATCTTCCCCGGATGCGTGAATGACCCCTTGCCGCCCTTTCGCCTCTGTGCTTCCGGCAGTGTTTTCACCCTCCGGCGCGGGCGGGCACAGGGGTGTCGAGCCCATGATTATCAGAGATCGTGCCGAAACGCCATCCCCTTTCACCCGGACCGGCCCGAAACTCGCCCCTTGCATTTCCGCACGCTTTTGCAGGATATAGAGACGGCATACATCGAATCTCGGGGACGTTGGTAACAAATTAGACAAGCACCGGGAGAAGGAGGCAACCGTCATGCCCGCCGCTCGCATCACACCCCAGGAAGCCTACGAGAAGGTGAAGGCCGGACAGGCCCTGCTGGTCTGCGGCTACGAGGAGGACGAGAAGTTCAGGGCCCTGCGCCTCGAGGGGGCTGTCCCCTTCTCCGAGTTCCAGAAGATGCTCCCCGCGATCCCGAAGGACCGGGAGATCATCTTCTACTGCGCCTGAACGAAGGAGCACACGGCCGCCGGTCAGGCGGTGAAGTTCAACAAGCTGGGATACCCGAACGCCAAGGCCCTGCTCGACGGCGTCGAGGGCTGGAAAAAAGCGGGCTACGGGGTCCTGTAACGCCGTCGCGAGGTGACCATGGGTTACGACACCCCCGAAGCGGTCCTGAAGCTGGCCCGGCAGTTCATGGAGAGCCGGATCCTGCTGACCGCGGCGGAGCTGAACCTCTTCAGCGCGCTTGCGGAGACGGCGCACACCGCGGATCAGCTCTCCGGCAGGCTCGGCTGCGACACCCGCGCCCTGACGATCCTTCTCGACGCCCTGGCGGCCATGGGCCTGCTGGAGAAGCGGGACGGCTCCTACCGCACGGTCCCGGCGGCAGCCCCGTATCTCGCCGATGCGGGCCCCCGGTCCGTAATCCCCATGATCCTCCACGCGGCCCATCTCTGGGACAGCTGGTCACGCCTGACGCCCATCGTCAGGGGGAACAACCCGACGGGAAGCGACGCGGGTCAGGCAAGGGACGCCGAAGAACTGCGGGCCTTCATCGGGGCCATGCACGTGGTGGGCATGCCCCTGGCGGAAAAGATCGCGGCGGCGGTTCAGCCCGGCCCCGCGAGGAACCTGCTCGACGTGGGAGGCGCCTCGGGGACCTACACGATCGCCTTTCTGAAGGCCGCCCCGGCGATGAAGGCAACCCTCTTCGACCGGCCCGAGGTCATCTCCATGGCGCGCGAGCGCCTGGCCGAGGCGGGGGTCATCGAGCGCGTCCGCCTCGTCGGGGGCGACTTCTACGACGACGAGCTTCCCGCCGGGCACGACCTGGCGCTCCTGTCGGCTGTCATCCACCAGAACAGCCCGGAGGAGAACCGCGGGCTTTTCGGCAAGGTGTTCCGGGCCCTCGTCCCCGGCGGCCGCATCGTCATCCGCGACCACATCATGGATCCGGACCGCACGCGGCCCCGCGACGGGGCGATCTTCGCCGTCAACATGCTCGTGAACACGGAAGGCGGCTCGACGTACACCTTCGAGGAGATTAGGACCTGGCTCGAGGCAGCGGGGTTTGCGAACGTGCGCCTCCTGAAAAGGGGGGAGCGGATGGATGGACTGGTCGATGCGTTCAAGCCCTGATCGGCCGTCAAGCGGGAGTCGTGACATGAAACCGTTCACCGCGATCGCAGCCGGCTTTTTCTGACTGATCTCCCTCCTGCACGTCGTCAGGCTGATGACAGGACTCGAACTGATCGTCGGCGGATGGGCCGTCCCGCTATGGGTCAGCATTCCCGGCGCCCTCGTGACGGGAGGCCTGGCGGTCATGCTCTGGAAAGAAAGGCGCCGCGACCGGTGAGGGGGTGACCATGAAAGCAAAGATCGCAATCAAGCGCGTCTACGACGAGCCGGCCGCCTCCGACGGTCGGCGGATCCTCGTCGACCGGCTCTGGCCCAGGGGCCTGACGAAGGAAAAGGCGAAGATCGATCACTGGGCGAAGGACATCTCGCCCTCCGACGGGCTGCGGAAGTGGTACGGCCACGATCCCGCCAAGTGGGACGAGTTCAGGAAGCGTTACTTCGCCGAATTGGACCGGAAACCGGCGGGCGTCGCCGCGCTGGTCAAGGCCATGGGGACAGGCCCCGTGACCTTCGTCTACGGCTCCACGGAGCGGGTCATCAACAACGCCGAAGCCCTGAGGCTCTACCTGGTGAAAAGACCGTAACGCCTCCCGGGTATGCAGGAGTCCTGCCTGTGACGAGATCACTTCTCCCGGTCCTGCTCTGCGCCGCCCTGCTCGCCCACGGTGCAGGGCTGACCGCCTGTTCCCGGACAGCCGGCCCCCCACCGGCGGCCCCCCAGGCCGGCGCCGAGGCCGCAAGCCCGCCCGGCCAGGCGGCGCAGCCCGTCCCGAAGCTCCGGCTCTATCTTTTGAGCGCCGTCTCCGCCCTTTCCCCCGGCATCGCCCTGCTGAAGGTCGTCTACGACTTCAAGGACGACCGGAGCCTCAACGGGGGCAACAACTGGCTGGGCAGCTTCCTGTGGCTCTTCTGGATCATCGCCTTCATCGGCTTCACCCTGGACAAGATCCCCGGGGTCGCGCACATCCACCATTTCTTCGAGTACGGCGTCATCTGGTTTCTCGCCTACATCGCGACGACGTTCCTGAACGCCGATTTCGCGACGATCTACGGGATCCTCACCGGGTCCGCCGCGCAGGCCCTTCGGCAGGGCCTGCGCGGGGGCGTCGACACGGGCACCGGCGGGACGACCACCCCGATCCTCAGCACGATCGAGGACATCGTGACCTACATCGCAGTCAGCTGGCTGTTGTGATATAAAGGGCTGGGGAGTTCCACAGCGGGGAGGCGACTTTGACCGAAAAGCACTGGCAGTTCTACACGGCGGCCACGTCGGTGATCGCCGTCGCGGTTTCCGTGTACTGTCTCTCCGAGGACATCACGGGCATCTTCGTGCACCTCTACTACATCCCCATTCTCATCGCCTCCTATCAGTACCGCGAGCGGGGGCTCCTGCTGTCGCTCTTCCTCGTGATGGTCTACCTGCTGCTCGTCTTTTTTTACTTCCCCGACAACCCGCGCGTCCTGATCGAGTCCTGCATCCGGGCCCTGGCGCTGATGGCCGTCGCCGCCATCATCTCGGTGCTCTCGAGCCGCATCCAGACCCACGTCGACGCCCTGCAGCGGGAGATCGACGGGCACAAGAACACCGAGGCGGCCCTGCGGCAAAGCGAATCGCGATACATGGAACTCAGCATCACCGACGACCTCACGGGACTCTACAACCAGCGGCATTTCTACAACCTGCTGCAGGCCGAGATCGAGCGCACCGAGCGCTACGGCCGGCCCCTGTCTCTGCTGCTGCTCGACATCGACGATTTCAAGCACTTCAACGACACCTACGGCCACATGGAGGGCGACCGCGTCCTCGAGCGAATCGGGGCCACCATCCATCGATGCATCCGCCGCACGGACTGGGCCTTCCGGTACGGCGGCGAGGAATTCACCGTCTTCATGCCGGAAACCGAGGGCGACCAGGCGGAGGTGGTGGCGGAGAGAATCCGGACGGAGTTCGCCGCCGAGCGGTTCCGGCCCGTCCCGGGCCGCGAGGAAGCCAAGACGGTGAGCATCGGGATCACCTCCTACAGGCCGGGAGAGGAGATGAAGGATTTCATCAACCGGGCGGACCGCTACATGTACGAGGCCAAGAAGAGGGGGAAGAACCGGGTCTGCTCCTCCGCCTGATCACGAGCCCTGCAGCGCGCCGATTCGTGCGATTACCCCGGAAGCCCCGGGGCGCTGCGTCTGAAACGGACGCCCCCAAAACGGATCGGCGGTCGCAACCCGATGAAATTCTTAGGTCCTCAAACGCATCAGCCCGGAAATGGCACACCTTGCGCCGCCCGACCCGCCGTTTCCTCCTGCCGCCCAAATCGCCAACTTCCCGCAATCCCCATCGTTTTCCTCGATATCGGTTTCACGGCACCCCTTATGCGTCAGGCACCCGGCACGGGATCGCCCGGGCAGGCAGCCGGCAGGCGATCGCGATCACAGCGGGGGGCCTGCGGCCATGAAAAAGAGGATCAGACGCTTCGTCCTGCATCACGAGAACCTCTGCGCCTTCATCCTGTCGATCTTCGGCGCCTTTCTCACCATCGTCCTCACGGGCTGATCGGGCGGGACCGCCTGCGCGGCAGCCGACCGAGAACGTCAGCGACGGGAGCAGCGACCCGGCACCCGCGGACGGGCCCGCGGGGTCCGTGACGCAGACCCCGCGCGGCTGAGCCCCGTCAGCGGATGTGGATGAGGTTGTTCTGCTTGGGTGGCTCGACGACGATGCCGACGCGCAGCTTGCGGTTGTCCTCCGAGACGTAGTACCAGCGCTTCTCCAGCTCCGCCTTCGTCAGGTACCCGTAGCTGCCGAAGGGAAGCCCCGAGTCCATGAAGATGACCCGGTCGTCGTCGTGGCCGATGGTCAGGATGTAGTGGCCGTAATTCGTGAGCCCCTCGTAGCGGTCTTCCTTCCTGCTGCGGCTGTAGGCCTGGATGATGAGGATCACGGGGATCTCGGAGTCGATGAAATTGATCAGCGAATCCACGGTCATGTCGTAGGTCATCCAGGCGCGGAACCCCTTGGCGTTGAGAAAATTGACGATGTCGCGCTCCTCGGTCCCCGTCTTGCTGTTGACGTTGAGCTCCCGGCACAGGCGGCTGTACTGGTGCTTGATGTTGTGCTTGCGCAGGATGGAGGAGACGATGGCTGCCCCGCAGTCGTTCCTCGTCCTCTGGGTGACCGTGGGATAGGGGTGCAGGACCATGGGTTTTCACTCCTTTTGACGCCGGGGCCGGGCGGGCCGGCCGAATGGCCCGCCCGGTTTCGGCACCTATCATAACGACTTTGCGGCCGAAATCCAAGCCCGCCCCGATAAAAATAATAACAAATGATTCCAGATGCTTATGCTGATACATGCACCCGGCAGGCCCCCGGGCGGCAGGGGCCGCACCCCGCCTCCGGGGACGCAAAAGGGCCTTGAAAAGTCGCCCGTTTGTGCCGATAGTATCAGCGTCGCGGCCGGCCGGCAAACCCGACACCGCGCAGGCGCAACGGACAACGGCAAAGGGGGCGGAAATGAGGGCAACGGGGCGTTTCATCCTGATCATCCTGGCTGTCGCGGTGTTGCAGGGGCTTTTGGCCGCAGCCGAGTCGCGGGCGTTCTTCCGCGCCGAAAGCTTCGTAGAGAGCGAGCCCGGCGTCCGGATTTTCGTCCGCGAGATCAAGGCCTCCGTGAAGGAGGAGCAGGGTTCCCCCGTGCTCCTCATACACGGGGTCGGCCCGGGAAGCGTCCCCCACTTCGATACCGCCGTCCCGCACTACTCCCTCGCCGAGGATATCGCCGGTGCGGGCTATTTCGTCTACCTGATGGATGTGCGCGGCTTCGGCAAATCGACGGGCAAGGCAACCGAGGCGGGTTCCGACGAGGCCGTGAAGGACATCTCGGCCGTCGTGGATTGGATCCTTCGCCGCAGCAGGGACAACAGGGTCGCCCTGGTGGGGCTCGGTGCGGGCGGTCACTGGGCCGCGCGGTACACGGTGAAAAACCCCGACAGGGTCCGCCGCCTCGTCCTGCTCAACACCCTCTACGGGGTCAAGGCGCCCTGGCCGGCCGGAAAGGCCTTCGAAGACCCGAAGAGGTCGGGCCTGTTCGACCACTCGGCGGGCGGCGCGATCCTTGCCGACGCGGCGGGCCTCACGGCCGACTGGGACCGGGCGATCCCCGTTGCCGACAAATCGAAGTGGCGTGACCCCCGCGTGGCGCAGGCTTACGTGAAACTGGCCCTTGCCGACGCGCCGCCCGGCGGCCTTCGCATCCCGGTGGCGCACCTCCGGGAGCACTTCGAGGCGGCCCAGGGAAAGAAGCTCTGGGACGCGAGGGACATCCGGGTGCCGACGCTTTACGCCCGGGGCACCCTCGACCACTGGTCGAGGCCCGAGGACCTGCAGGCGCTCCACGCCGAGCTGGTCAACGCGCCCGCAAGGCAGTTCATCGTCCTGCACGGCGCCACGCACTTCCTTCTCCTGGACCGGCCCGAGAAGGGGCGCGCCGCCTTCATCCACGAGATGCTGCAGTTCCTGGCAGACCGCCCGCACGCCGAGGAGACGCAGCAGAGGGGAAAAGGCGCGACCCGGTAGCGTGAGACGCCCTCCAGGCAGAGGGTGCGAGGGTCTGAAGGTGAAAAGGTTGGTGAAGCAGAAGGCATGAATCCCGTTGCCTGCTCATCCAAACTTCTTACCCTCTCCGGTGCATCGGCACCGCGCCCGGTCAGCAGCCTGTTGTTCGGAAGCAAAAAGGAAGGCCCGGCCCCTCGACGGAGGCCGGGCCGTTCACTCCGGACAGGCGGAAAACCTATTCATATTCCTTCGGGACGGCGCAGATCATCACCATCGGCTCCGTGGCGGAGGCGTTTTTGTACTGGTGCTTCTCGTCGGGCAGCACGAGGACGAACTCCCCCTTTCTCACGGGATGCTCCCTGCCCGCCTCGTCCACCACGGCCCCCTCGCCCTCGATCACGTAGTTCATGTGTTCCACGCTGTGCGTGTGGTAGGGCGTGTGACCGCCCGGCAGGATGGTGAAGACGCGGAAGGAAAAGTTCGGGGCGCCGTCGTTTTTCGACAGCGGCACCTGCTTCAGGACGTCCTTGGCCCCTTCCATCGTCATCTTGACCTTCTCAATTCGATCGAGACCTGTTATCTTCATGCGGTCCTCCTGGGATAATCTGACGGTAGATTACAGGGGATGCCGACGATGATGCAACGGTTATTTCACGGGCCCGCGAACCGGGCGGCCCTCTGCGCGGCGGCCCTGGCGTCCCTGCTGGCGCTTGCGGCGGGCCCCGCCTGCGCCGCCGACGCGAAGGGGAAGGACACCCTGCACTCCCTGCGCCATGACGGCAGGGCGAGGACCTACCTCGTCCACCTGCCGCCCGCCTACGACGGGGTGAAAAACCTGCCCGTGGTTCTCGTTTTTCACGGCGGGGGCGGCCACGGCGGGCAGATGGCGGAGATGACGGGGTTCAGCAGGAAGGCGGATCACGAGGGGTTCATCGCCGTCTACCCCAACGGCACGGGCCGCTGGCAGAACCGCTTCCTCACCTGGAACGCGGGCAACTGCTGCGCCTACGCCTACGAAAACCGCATCGACGACGTCGGGTTCGTCCGCTCCCTCATCGGCCGGGTGCAGAAGGACTACGCCGTCGACCCGCGGCGCGTCTACGTCACGGGGATCTCCAACGGCGGCATGATGAGTTACCGGCTGGCCTGCGAGCTCGCGGACCTCGTCGCCGCGGCCGGTCCCGTGGCCGGCGCCCAGAACATCGAGTGCCGACCGTCGAGGCCCGTCTCCCTGATCGCCCTGCACGGGACGGCGGACCTACACGTCCGATACACCGGCGGGCCCCCGCTGCGCATGGCCGACGCCCGCAACCCGCGCGTCGACCGCCCCGTGTCCGAGGCCGTCGCCTTTTGGGTCCGGCACAACGGCTGCCCCGCCGGGCCGCAGACGCAGCGGAAGGGGAAGGTCACCATCGAGACCTACGAAGGCTGCGCGGAGGGCACGGCGGTGAGCCTCTACACCCTGCACGGCGAGGGCCACACCTGGCCCGGCGGGACGAAGTGGGCCTTCTGGGCCGACGCGCCCTCCCGCGAGATCTCCGCCACGGACGCGATCTGGGCGTTCTTCGCCGCCCACCCGAGGCGGGACTGACCGCCGGGGAGGCGGGGAAAGACCTTGTGTTCGCCGCCCGGCGGGGGTATCCTACCCAACCATGTTCCCGGCAATCTTCTACGGGTGGCGGATCGTCGCCGCCTGCTTCCTGATCAGCGTCTACGTCGGCTGCTTCGGGTTTTTCGGCTTCACCGCCATGATCGACCCGATCGTCCGGGAGTTCGGCTGGAGCTATACGGAGGTCTCCTTCGCCTCGAGCCTGCGGGGGCTCGAGATGGGCATCCTCGCCCCGATCGTGGGCGTGCTCGTCGACCGCTTCGGTCCCCGGCGGCTCATCCTCGCCGGGGTCGTCACGATCGGGGCGGGCTTCATGCTCCTGAGCCTCACGCAGAGCCTCTGGACGTTCTACGCCGCCTTCATCCTGCTGGCCTTCGGCGCCGGCGGCTGCACGAGCGTCGTGACGCTGGTCGTCGTGGCCCGATGGTTCCGCCGCAACCTGGGCAAGGCGATGGGCGTCACCGTCTCGGGGTTCGGCGCCAGCGGCCTTCTGGTGCCCGCCATGGTCTGGCTCATCGACAGCTTCGGGTGGCGCTCGGCCATGATCCTGCAGGGCGCGGGCATGTGGGTTCTGGGGATCCCGCTTGCCCTCGTCATCCGCGACCGGCCCGAGGACGTGGGGCTTGCGCCTGACGGCGCCCCCCGGCCGGGGCCCCCGGCTGCGGCCGCCGGGGGGGCGCCCGCGGTCCCGGAGGCCGGGGTCCCCTTCCGGGACGCCCTGAAGAGCCCTCCTTTTCTGTGGCTCAATCTCGTCGAGGCCATCCGGTTCACGGTGCTCACGGCCGTCGTCGTGCACGTCATGCCCTACCTCTCGGCGCAGGGCATTGCGCGGGAGACGGCGGGACTCGTGGCGGCGGCCATCCCCCTGTTCAGCATCCCCGGACGCTTCGGCTTCGGCTGGCTGGGAGACGTGACGGAGAAGCGCTACGTCATGGCGGCGGCGTTTTCCTGCATGGCCGCCGGCCTCGTCGCCTTCCACTTCGCGGCGGCGCTGTGGCCGATCGCCCTCTTCCTGCTGTTTTTCTCGCCCGGATTCGGCGGCAACATGGTCATGCGGGGAGCCGTGGTCCGGGAGTACTTCGGGGTGCACAGCTTCGGCAAACTCATGGGCATCACCCTCGGCGCCGCGTCCCTCGGGGGCGTCATCGGCCCCACGGCTGCGGGGTGGGTCTACGACACGACCGGCGGCTACGGACCCTTCTGGATCGCCTGCGCGGGGCTGACCGTCCTGTCGATGCTGCTGTCCCTGAAGATCCGCCGGGAGGATGGGCCCTGGCCAATCCGCTATTGACCGGCCCGGCCGTTCCCTGTACATTGATCAGGAAACGCCAGATGCCAGATGACGGAGGCCGCCATGCAAAGAGCGCTTTGGGTCCTCATCCTGTCCGGTTTCGTCCTGCTCGGGGCGGCGGCCCCCGCCCGCAGCGCCGAGGCGGGACCCGAGACCAACAAGCTCAGGGTCAAGGTGGGGCCCTTCTTCATCCAGGAATCGGAGAAGAAGATCCCCCTTGGGGGAACCGCCCCGCACGCCATTAGAAAGGGCAAGCGGGTCAACATCACCGTGACCGTCGAGAACTACGGCAAGGAGAAATCGGAGCCCGTCCGCCTGCGATACGCGGAGACGGACGGCAGGGCGGGCGAGCCGCGCCTGTACCGGGTCGAGGCGATCGAGCCCGGCAAGACGTGGCAGCGCACCTTCATGGCGCGGTGGGACACATCGGGGCGCAAGTCCGTCACGGCCGCCCTCGTGACGCTGGAGGACAAGCCCCTGGCGGACGCAACGGGCAAGCCCCGGCCCGGGACGTCCCACACGGGCTCCGTCCACCTGACCGTGCGGGAGATGTGAGGGGCGTCGGAAAGGGTTTCTCATGGATGCGGCAACCTGGATCGGTTCGCTGGGGGTGGCCCTGCTGCTCCTGGCTTTTTTTCTGAGCCTCTTCCGATTCACCGCCCAGGACGGTTTTCCCTGCATCGGCATGAACATCGCCGGGTCGGCCCTCGCGTGCTGGTCTTCCTGGATGATCGCCTTCATGCCCTTCGTCGTCCTCGAGGCCGTCTGGTGCCTGGTGGCGACGGCGGCCCTCGCGAAGCGGATCCGGTCGACCCGCGCGCGGACACCCGGAAGGGCGGCGGGACAGCAGAGAGGGGAAGCATGAAGATCGGCGGATTCCAGAAAGTGTCCCTCATCGACTACCCCGGCAGGATCAGCGCCGTCGTGTTCACCCAGGGCTGCAATTTCCGCTGCCCCTACTGCCACAACCCCGAGCTGGTGGACCCGGAGCGATTCACGGAGCGGGTCCCGGAGGCGGAGATCCTCGCGTTTCTCGAGAAGCGAAAGGGACGTCTCGACGCCGTCGTCATCTCGGGCGGAGAGCCGACCCTGCAGCCCGAGCTCATCCCCTTCATCATCCACCTCCGGGCGATGGGGTATCCGGTCAAGCTCGACACCAACGGTGCCCTTCCCGACGTGCTCGAGGAGATGCTCGGCCGCAAGCTCCTGGATTACGTGGCCATGGACATCAAGGCCCCGCTGGAGAAATACGGGGAGACGACGAAGACCGGCATCGACGGGGATCGGATCCGCCGGAGCATCGCCCTCATCATGGGCTCCGGCGTCGACTACGAGTTCCGGACGACCGCCGTCCGGTCGCTGCTCGCCCCCGGGGATTTCGAGGCGATCGGACGCCTCGTCGCCGGTGCAAAGCGCTTCGTGCTGCAGAAGTTCGTCCCGACGAAGACGCTCGATCGGGGCTACCTCGGCGAGCCGTCCTACAGCAACGGGGAGCTGAAGGCGCTCGCCGCAGAGCTGGGCCCCTTCGTGGAGAAGGTGACGCAGCGCTGAGAAAAGGTTCGCGGACGTACCGAACGACCGGACAGACCGACATGCTCCCCGCTTTCTTCCGCCTCATCGGGAACCTCTTCTTCCGCGAGATCGTCATCGAGGGGCGTGAAAATCTCCCTTCGCACGGCCCGGCGATCCTCGCCCTGAATCACCCCAACGACCTTCTCGACCCTCTGCTCACGCTCTTCCTCAGCCCTCCCCTGCGGCTGCGCCACATCGCCAAGGCCTCGCTGTTCCGCGTCCCCGTCGTCGGCGGGATCCTGCGCCGGATGCGGGCGATCCCCGTGTTGCGCCGCCAGGAGGCCCCGGGGCCCGTCGATTACACCCCCTTCTTCGACGCCTGCGTCGCTGCGCTGGCCGACGGCGAGACCGTCGTCATCTTTCCCGAGGGCGGCTCCTACGAACGGGCGTTTCTGGGGCCGCTCAAGACGGGCGCGGCGCGGCTGCATTTCCTGGCCCGCGCGGGGGGAATCGATGCGCCCATCATCCCGGTCGGGATCAATTACGAGGAGGGATCGATCTTCCGCTCCTCCGTCCTGCTCCTCGCGGCCCAGCCGGTGAGCGGCGACCGCCTGGCGTCCCTGTACGCGTCGGACCCCGCAGCGGCCGTCCGGGAGCTGACGGCCGAGGTGCAGCGGGTCCTCGGCGAGCACGTCTTCCAGGCGGAGAGCTACCAGGACCGGGAGCTCATCGTGCTGCTGGAGCGGATCTGCCATGAGTCCGAACCGGGCGGGCGGTGGGCGGAGCGCTACAGGCGGCTCGAGGCGTTCAAGGAGCGGGTATCCGCCATGCGGCAGTGCTGCCCCGGCCGGATAAGGCGTCTGAGGCGGCAGGTCGCCCGCTATCGCCGGCTGTCGCGCATCGGCGGCACGCGCACGGGTCAGACCCCGTGGACCCCCGGGGAGGATCTCCTGGGGGCGCTGGGTTCCCTGGCCGCATGGACGGGCTGGGTCTTCAACTGGGTCCCCTACCGCATCGTCCGGTGGCTCGTCGAGCGAAGGCGGATCCCGCGGACCGACATCGCCACGATGAAGATCGCCTGGTCGCTGCTGGTCTTCCCGCCGGCCTACCTGGCCGAGGCGATCCTCGTCGGCACGGCGCTCGGGTGGCCCGCGGCCCTGCTGTTCGGCGCGGGGATCCTGCCCATGACCTGGCTGACGCTTCGCTACTTCGAGTGGCGCGAGACCCTGGGCATCCGACCGAACGCCCCGCACGCCTTCTTCGGGGGCCGGTGGTCCCGACACACCGAGAGGCGCCTGCGGCGCCTCCGCGAGCGGATCGTGCGGGAGGTGGACCTTCTCCCCGCCTCGGCGGGCGCGTCACCGGCGCCGTGAGCGGGATGGACGCGCCCGACAACATGCTTTGCAATTCCCTTGTCTTTCGATATACTGTCCCGCAAGGGAGATGGGCGGCCCGCGCGCAAACCGGTATGCGCCCGGCCGGGCCCATCGCGAAAAAGGAGGTCCCATGAAACGATCATCCGTCCTGGTGCTGGCAGCCGCCGTGCTCGCCGTGTTTTTCTTCGTCCCCGCAACGGCCGTCGCCAGTGACCGGGCCGACGCCCAGGCCACGGTCACGAAGGCGAACATCACCTTCAACAGCTTCATGTCCGACAAGAACTTCACGGAGATGCGAAAACTCTCGCGCACCGCGAAGGGCATCTTCATCGCCCCGCAGGTGCTCAAGGGCGCCTTCGTCGTCGGCGCGTCGGGAGGCACGGGCGTGCTTCTCGTGCGCGGCGAGGGCGGCACGTGGACCTACCCGGCCTTCTACACGATCGGCAGCGTCAGCTTCGGGCTCCAGATCGGCGGCCAGGCCTCGGAGGTCATCCTGCTGGCCATGACCGACCGGGGGGTGACGACGATGCTGCAGAGCAGCGTCAAGCTCGGCGCCGACGTGGGCATCGCCGCCGGGCCTTACGGTGCCGGCGCCCAGGCCGCCACGGCGAACATCAGCGCCGACATCCTGGCCTTCTCCCGGTCCAAGGGGCTCTACGGGGGGATCTCCCTGGACGGGGCGGTCATGGACGTGCGCGAAAGCCTGAACCGCGCCTACTACGGCAAGGCCGTCACGCCGACGGACATCCTCGTCAAGCGGAGCGTGACCAACGCCCACGCCGACGCGCTGCGCGCGAGCGTGGCCAAGATCGCCGGGGGCAAGTGATCCCGGGGGACCGGCATCCGGCCGAAAAACCCTTCGCCGCCCGCGGGGGGTTTTTTGTGACGCACAGGGGGCTTGACGTGCAGGAAGACGGCAAAGCGATTTTCGGGTGGGCCCTTTACGACTGGGCCAACTCGGCCTTCGCCACGACCGTCATGGCCTCCTTCTTCCCGATCTTCTTCAAGGAATACTGGGCCGCGGGGAGCGACCCCGTGGTGAGCACGGCGAAGCTGGGGCTCGCCAACTCGGCGGCGGGCATCCTGGTGGCCCTCATGGCGCCCGTCCTCGGGGCGATCGCCGACCGGGGCGCGGCCAAGAAGCACTTTCTGCTGTTCTTCGCGGCCCTCGGCATCGCGGCGACCGCCGCCCTGTACTGGGTCCCGCGGGGCGGCTGGCGGCCCGCCGCGGCATGCTACGTCTTCGCCATGTTGGGTTTTGCCGGATCCATCGTCTTCTACGACTCCCTGCTGACGACGGTGGCCGCGGAGGCGCGCAGGGATTTCGTCTCGTCGCTCGGCTTTTCCCTGGGGTACCTCGGGGGCGGCCTGCTGTTCGCCCTCAACGTGTGGATGACCCTGTCGCCCGCCTCCTTCGGGCTGCCCGACAGCGGCGGGGCGGTGAAGCTCTCGTTTCTCTCCGTGAGTATCTGGTGGGCCCTGTTTTCCCTGCCCCTGATCTTCCTCGTGCGGGAGCGGGGCGGCCCGCCGTCCCGGTCCCCGGGAGCCGCCGTCCGGGAGGGCCTTGCCCAGCTGCGCGGCACGTTCCGGCAGATCCGGCGCCTGCGGACGATCTTTCTCTTCCTCGCGGCCTACTGGCTCTACATCGACGGGGTCGACACGATCATCGTCATGGCCCTCGACTACGGCCTGTCCATCGGGTTCAAGGCCGACGACCTGATCGTCGCGCTGCTCCTGACGCAGTTCGTCGGCTTCCCCTCCGCCCTCTTTTTCGGCCGCCTGGGCGAGCGGATCGGGTCCCGGCAGGCCATCCTCATCGGGCTTTCCGTCTACCTCCTCATCACGCTCTACGGGGCCTTCATCGACAGCACCCGGGAGTTCTTCGTCCTGGCCTGCATGATCGGGCTCGTGCAGGGGGGCGTCCAGGCCCTGAGCCGCTCCCTCTACTCCCGGATCATCCCGGCAGGCCAGTCGGCCGAGTTCTTCGGCTTCTACAACATGCTGAGCCGCTTCGCCACCGTCGCCGGGCCCGTCCTCGTCGGCGCGACCGGCATCTGGGCCCGCTCCATGGGCTGGGAGGGCGGCTCGGCCTCGCGCATCGGCATCGTCTCGGTGGCGGTCCTGTTCCTGGCAGGGGGTCTTCTGCTGAGCCGCGTCGACGAGCGAAAGGGAAAGCAGGAAGCGGGGATTCTGGCCGGCGGGTGAGGATCTACTGTTTTTTTCGTAGAAAAAATCACCTTCCCGTCGTATTGCCCTGACGCCGAATTTCGTGGTTGGATATCCCCGGCGCAGGAAGGCGGCCCGGATGCGCAGGAGGGGAATCGTGACGGAAGGACGCTGCAGCCCGCTTCAGAGCCCGAACGATTGGTTGCAGGCCCTGTGCGCCCGCAGGGACAACCCCCTGGTCTTCTTCCTGGCCGTCCTGGTGATCGTCCTCAACCTGGCCGACGCGGTCTGCACGGATTTCATCCTCGCCCACGGGGGCTGGGAGGTCAACCCGATCGCCCGGGGCGCCATCGCCGCCTTCGGCGACCGGTTCTGGATCTGGAAATATTCCCTCGTCTCCTTCTCCGTCATCCTGCTGAGCGGCTACGTCCACATGCGCATGGCCCGGGTCTGCCTCGCCGTGGCCGCCGTCCTGTACAGCGCCGTGACGGTGTGGCACCTGATCCTCATCGACAGCCTCCATCCTCTGCTGTAGGCACCGGGATCATCCCCGTCGATGCACCTGCCTGTCTCCAATCGCGCCGAGCGAGCGAACACCGGAACATCGGCTGAGAACCGAAAGAATTCTTTATCCACACCGCTCTTCCGCTCTTCATAACTTCCTGACTTCATCCTCTTCAGCGGGTGCTCAGCGCCGCGCCCTGCCCCGGTCCGTCCCGTCGCTGACGATCAGCACCTGGTAGTGGATGTCCCAGAGGGCCTTGAGGAAATCATCCATCCGGGGCCCTTCCACCCGGATCATGACGAGGCACCGCTTGCTGCCCCTCAGGGGGTGCACGAGGACCGTCTGCAGGTCGAGCCGCCAGCGCTTGCACAGCTCGACGACATCGTAGATGATGTTCTGCTTTTCCCCGGCGGGGACGCTGAAGCAGATGCGCACGTTGTTGTCGCCCGCCCGCGCGATGCCACAGAGGGCCTCGAGGACGTCGCAATCGGTGATGATGCCCACGAGGCGGTCGTCCTTCAGGACCGGCAGGGCCCCGATCTTCTTCTCCCGCAGCAGGGCCCCCACGTCCTCGAGCGCCGTGTTCGGGCCGCAGGTGACGAGTTCCCTCGTCATCGCCTCCGCCACGGTGTGCCTCCTGAGGTTCTCCGCGTCCGCGGGCGGAAGCTCTCCCCTGAGCTTCACGGGGTGGACGAAGGGGTAGAGATCGGAGAGGGTGACGATGCCGCAGAGCTTGTTCTCGGGAGACATGACGGGCAGGCGCCGGATGTCGTGCCTGAGCATCAGGTTGAGCGCCTCGTAGAGACTGGTTTTCTCCTGCGCGACGATAGGGGATTCGGACATCCAGTATCGGACCAGCATAACTGCACCCCGCGAAAAGGCAATCTCTGCATCAGCGAAATCAAGTTTCGTGCCAATCCGGGCGGGGCGGGTCCGGTGCGGGCCAAAGAAGGCGATCGAGACGGACGGCGAGGAAGGCCGCGTAGCGTCCGTGCCCCTCTTCGTCGGGCAGCCGGGTGTCGGCCTGCAGGAAGGCCGAATGCGCCAGGCCGTGTTCCGCGAGCCAGCCCGCCCACGCGGTGTGGACGGGCACCATCTCGCAGGCCAGGTCCGCGGCCACCTCGCGGATCGTCCGGTAGTAGACGTCGACGGCGGCCCGCTCGTAGGGGTCGGGCAGGAGGTGCGAGGTGGGCAGCACGACGGCGGCCGAAAGTCTCCGTCGGGCGAGCCGGACGATGCAGACGAGGTTTTCCTTGAATTCGGAGCGGTAGACCGAGGAGAAGGCGTCGTCGATGCCGAAATGGACGACCAGGATGTCGGGGCGATGGGGCTCGATGTCCGCAACAAACGTCTCGACGGCGTCAAACGAGGTCTCCCCCGGCCTCGAGCGGTTGACGACCTCCACGCCCAGCGGGGCATAGCGCTCCCGGAGGATATCCGCATACCCCCGGGGAACGCCGACGCCCGCCGCGATGCTGCCGCCGCGAATCAATATACGCTTCCCTGCCAATCCCATCAAATTCGCTTCTCGCCTGTTGTCGGTCGGTCCACTTACCTGTTACCTGTTACCTGTTACCTGCACCACCACCTGCCTCTTGCGCGGCCGGTTGTCGAAATCGCAGAGGATCACCTGCTGCCAGGTGCCCAGCACGGGCCTGCCTTCGACGACGGGAATCGTCAGGGACGGGCCCAGCAGGGCCGCCCGCACGTGGGCGTAGCCGTTGCCGTCGCCCCACCGGGCGTCGTGGCGGTAGCGCAGACCTTCCGGGGCGAGCCGCTCGACGGCCTCCCGGAGGTCCTCGATGACCCCGCTCTCGTACTCGATGGTCGTCAGGGCCGCCGTCGAGCCCGGCACGAAGACGAGCACGCTGCCCTCGAGAATCCCCGACTCGCGGACCCGGTGAGACACCTCCCGCGTGATGTCGATCAGATCGGCCTTCCCCGTCGTCGGGAAGGCCAGCACGTAATTTCGGATTTCCATATCGGTTCCCTCGCGAAGCGGGCGTTCCCCGGAACTACATCACAGCGGCCGTGAAGTTTCAAGGCCCGCGCCGAACACGGGGGCCGCCCCGTCTGCCGGGCCGCCCGAAATTGCACCTTGTCATCGCCGCAAAGATTTGATAGTCAGGAATCCTTGTCACCAAGAGCCTCTCAGGCGGCAGCGGATGAGCGGATGAAAAAGAACAAGGCGGGCGGCGACGCCCTCAAGCAGGCCCGTGAGGTTCTGAAACTCGAGGCCGAGTGCATCCTGGGGCTCATCCCCAAGCTCGACCAGAACTTCCCCAGGGCCGTCGACACCATCTACCGGGCCAAGGGCCGCGTCATCGTGTCGGGGATCGGGAAATCGGGTCTCATCGGCCGCAAAATCGTGGCCACCTTCACGAGCACGGGGACGCCGGCCATCTTCCTGCACCCCGTCGAGGGGATGCACGGGGACCTCGGCATCGTGACGAAGGGCGACGTGCTCATCGCCATCTCCAACAGCGGCGAGACGGCCGAGCTCAACGAGCTGATCGCCCGGATCGCCCCGATCGGACTGCCGCTCATCGCGCTGACGGGCAACCCGAAATCGACCCTCGCCCGCGCAAGCGACATCGTCATCGACGTGGGGGTGACCCGCGAGGCCTGCCCCTTCGGCCTGGCGCCCACCTCGAGCACCACGGCGGCGCTCGCCATGGGCGATGCCCTGGCCGTGGCCCTCACGGAGAAGCGAAACTTCGGCGAAAAGGATTTTCTGAAGTTCCACCCGGGCGGGACGCTGGGCCAGCGGCTCATGAGCCGGGTCAAGGAAGCCATGATCACGGGCGAGAGGATCCCCCGGGTCTTCGCCGGATCGCCGGCGCTGGAGGCCGTCGAGGAGATCGATCGGCGCAACCTGGGCTTCGTCCTCATCACGGACCGCAGGGACCGCTTGAAAGGGATCCTGACCGACGGCGACGTCCGGCGCTGCGTCAAGCGCGGGGTGCGTTTCGAGGCGATCCCCGTGGACGAGATCATGACGAAAACGCCCCGGACGATCGACGAGAACGCGACCCTCGCGAAGACCGTGGAGACGATGGAGACCCTCGAGATCACCACGCTCGTCGTCACGGGGAAGCGCAACACCCTCAAGGGCTACATCCACCTGCACGACATCTTCGGCCGCGGCGGCACGCTGCGGATCTCCATCCCCGGCGCCAACGGGCGCGAGGCCTGATCGCGGCAGCCACATCGTCCCCGGCCGCAGGGCGGGGCCGTTTTCGCATCAAGAAAGGAGGAGGCATCATGAGACGCTGGGTCGGAATCGTCACGGTTGTGCTGTTCGTCCTCGCAGGGGCGGCGGCGGCATCGGCGGCAAACTACAAGCCCGAGTACAAGATGAGCATCGTCGTCGGCCCCACGACGGCCTGGGGGCAGGGGGGTCAGAAGTTCGCCGATCTCGTCAAGGAACGCACGGGCGGCAAGATCAACATCAAGGTCTACTACAGCGGCCAGCTCTACGCCGGCAAGCAGACCAACGAGTTCATGCTGATCAAGCAGGGGGTGGCGGACTTCGCCCTGGGCTCCACCATCAACTGGTCCACCACGGTCAAGGAGCTCAACCTCTTCTCCCTGCCCTTCCTGATCCCGGACTACAAGGCCCTCGACGCCATCGAAGACGGCCCCGTGGGCAAGAGGATCTACCGGGCCATCGACGAGAAGGGCGCCCTGGCGCTGGGCTGGGGGGAGAACGGGTTCCGCGAGATCACCAACAGCAAGCGCGCCATCAAGAAGCCCGAGGACCTCGACGGGCTGAAGGTCCGCGTCGTCGGTTCGCCCATCTTCATCGACACCTTCAAGGCCCTCGGCGCCAACCCCGTCTCGATGAACTGGGGCGAGGCCCTGACCGCCTTCCAGTCCGGCACCGTCGACGGGCAGGAAAACCCCGTGACGGGGATCATCATCCCCTACAAGCTCTGGACGGTCCACAAGTACTGCACCTTCTGGCACTACGTGATCGATCCCCTGATCCTCCTGGCCAGCAACGAGACCTGGAAGACCTTTGACCGGAAGGACCAGGAGATCCTCCGCAAGGCCGCCCTCGAGGCGACGGCGTGGCAGAAGGCCGAGGCGCGCAAGGGGCTGCTCGACAGCACCGCCTCCATCGACGAGCTCCGGAAAAACGGCATGGACGTGACGGTGCTCACGGCCGACCAGATCAAGGCCTTCAAGGCCAGGACGAAGCCCGTCTACGACAAGTGGGCCAAGGAGATCGGGGCGGACCTGGTCAAGGCGGCCGAGGAGGCCGTGGCCCGGTCGGCGGCGCCGGCGAAGAAGCCCGTACCGAAGAAGAAATAGCGCGGGCGGGGGGCGGAGGGGTGAAGGCGTTCACGCAGCAGTTCGAGGAAGCCGTGTCGGTCGTCTTGCTTGCCGTCATGGGCATCCTCGCCTTCGCGAACGTGCTCACCCGCTATTTCATCCACTACTCCTTCGCCTTCACGGAAGAGATCGAGGTGGCGCTCCTGGCGTGGGTCACCATGCTCGGGGGCGCCGCCTGCTTCCGGCGGGGGCTGCACCTCGGCTTCACCTACCTGGCCGAACGGCTGCCCGCGGCCTGGCGCAAGGCCGTGGCCGCCCTCTCCGGCGGCCTCATGCTCGTGGTCTGCGCGGTTCTCTTCCGCTTCAGCCTCGTGCAGATCCGGGACGAAATCGAGATGTCGATCACGACGGAGGCCTTGGGCATCCCCCAATGGTGGTATACCCTGGCCATCCCCGTGGGCTGCCTCTTCATCGCCCTGCGGGTGGTCGAGGCCACCGTCGGGAACCTCCGGGGGAAGGCCTGATGGAGTCGGCGCTGCTCTTCGGCCTCTTCATCGCGGCCCTCGTCCTCGGCGTCCCCGTGGCGACGTCGCTGGCGGCCGTGGCCTTCCTGCTCATCTGGCAGTTCGACCTGGGGGTCCGGGGCATCTCGCCCAACTTCTACGCGGGGATCGCCAAGTTCCAGCTCCTGGCCATCCCCTTTTTCATCCTGGCCGGCCTGATCATGGAGCGCTGCGGAATCTCCCGGCGCCTCGTCCACCTGATCAGCCTCGTCGTGGGACCGATCCCCGGGGGCCTCGCCATCGTGACGGTGGTGGTGGGCCTCATCTTCGCCGGCATTTCCGGGTCGGGGCCCGCCGACACGGCCGCCCTGGGGACGATCCTGATCTCGGCCATGGCCGCCAGGGGCTATGCGAAGCCCTTCACGGCGGCGCTCATCGCGTCGTCGGGCTCCCTGGCGATCATCGTCCCGCCCAGCATCGCCCTGATCCTCTACGGGGTCATCACGGGAACGTCGATCTCGGCGCTGTTCGCCGCGGGGGCGATCCCGGGGATCCTCGTGGGGCTGCTGCTCATCATCCCCTGTTTCGTCATCTCCTGGAAGAACGGCTGGCGCGGCGAGCGCTGGGGGACGCCCGCGGAGATCTGGAAGGCCTTCACGGAGGCCGTCTGGGGGCTGGCGGCCCCCTTCATCATCCTGGGCGGGATGTACGGCGGGGTCTTCACGCCCACCGAGGCGGCCGTCTTCGCCGTCTTCTACGGCCTTTTCGTGGGCCTGGCGATCCACCGGGAGCTGCGCCTGCGGGACCTCTACGCCCTGCTGCGCGACGCCGTGCTGTCCTCGGCGGTCATCATGATCATCGTGGCCTTCGCGGGCCTGTACTCGTGGACGGGCTCCACCCTCGGCGTCATGGACGCCTTCTCGGGCTACCTGCTCGCGGTCTCGCAGAACCCCTGGGCCGTCCTGTTCATGATCAACGTCATCCTCTTCGCGGCCGGCATGCTGATGGACGCCATCTCGATCTACTACATCTTCCTGCCCATCCTGATCCCCATCATCCGCCTCTTCGACTGGGACCCCGTCTGGTTCGGCGTCGTCATGACGGTGAACCTCGCCATCGGCCAGCTCACCCCGCCCGTGGCGGTGAACCTCTACGTCGTCTGCAACCTCGCGCAGATCCGCCTCGAGGAGATCTCCCGGGCGATCGTCCCCTTCATCCTCGCCATGCTGCTCGCGCTGGGGATCGTGACGGCCTTTCCTGCCCTGTCGACCTTCCTGCCCGAACTCTTCGGTCTGCGCTGAGGGGAGCGCGCCGCTCAAATCCACTTCTTCCTGCGGAAGAAGACGAGCATCCCCAGCGCCACGGCGATCATGACCGCCCAGACCAGGAAATAGCCGTAGCGCCACTTGAGTTCGGGCATGTGCTCGAAGTTCATGCCGTAGACGCCCGCCAGGAAGGTCAGCGGCATGAAGAGGGTGGCGATGATCGTGAGCACCTTCATGACCTCGTTGAGTCGGTTGCTGATGCTGGAGAGGTAGATGTCGAACATCCCGGAGAGGATGTCCCGGTAGGTGTCCACCGTGTCCATGACCTGGATCGTGTGCTCGTAGACGTCCCGGAAGTAGATGGCCGTCGTCTTGTCGATGAGCGGCGACTCGGCCCGCTCGAGAAGGGAGACCACCTCGCGCAGGGGCCACACGGAGCGGCGCACCAGCAGGATCTCGTCGCGGAGCTGCTGGACGCCCCGTAGCGTCCCGCGTTTCGGGGCCGCCACGACCTCGTCCTCGAGACGGTCGATCTTCTCCCCCATCTTTTCCATCACGACGAAATAATGATCCACCGCGGCGTCCAGCAGGCTGTAGACGAGGTAGTCCGTCCCCATCGTGCGGACCCGCCCGAAGCCGTTTTGAATCCGCTCGCGCAGCGGCCTGAAGATCCCGCTGTCGGACTCCTGGAAGGACAGGACGACATCGTCGTTGAACACGAGGCTCAGCTGTTCGATGCGGAGCTCCCCGGCCGTGTCGTCGCAGCGGATCAGCTTGACGATCAGGCAGATGTATTTGCCCAGGTCGTCGATCTTCGGCCGCTGGGTCGTGTTCATGATGTCTTCCATCAGAAGCGGGTGGATCCTGAACTGCGCGCCGATCTCCCCGATCACCCGGGGATCGTGGATCCCGACGACATCGACCCACGTGACCGTCGACTTGCCGCAGTACGGGGCCAGCTCGGCGGCCGATTGGATTTCCCGCTCCTCGAAATGACCTGCCCCGTAGTCGACCACGGTGATCCGGGTCTTTTCCGTCCGCTCCGGGCCGATGTGGACCAGGCTGCCGGGGGGAAAGCCCGACTTCCGGGATCTCTTGATACCGCCCTTCACCATTGTCTCACTCCTCGTGCAGAGGTTTCAACCGGCTTGAGCCGCCTGCGCGGCCGCGGAGGGCCCACCGGCCTGTCCCTGCCGGCCATGGTATGGTTATTGCTTCATCCTGGGTGAGGAAATTTGCTGCGCATGACCTGACCATCGGCATGGCGAACCCTCTCGACGGATCTCACGCGGAACAGGCACTCATGATGCTCACGCTCTTCTCGGCCTCGACCGACAGCGACTGCGGAACCTCACCTGCGCCCTGCTCACCCCTCGATCGCCGGTGGTCGGGTCATCGTTCGAGCAGGGCCCCCACGGACGCATGCTGCGCCCCGCCGACAGGAGCCGCATGAGCAGCACGATGGAAAGCCTCATCGCCGAGCTGCAACGGGACATCCCCGCGCAGGACCTCGCGCTGCTGTCCGACATTCACGAAACGATCATCGAGAAGCTCAATCTCGGCTTCGACCCTTCCGTTCTCCTCGTCCTGGACAACGAGGACGCCCACCAGCACGAGATCGAACAGCTCAAGTTCAAGATCCGGGAGCAGATCGTCTCCCGCATGCTGGCCCGCGCCAACTCCGTGGTTCTCTTCGGCAAGGTCAAGCCGGGCGATGCCGGCAGCTTCACGAAGGTCGTCCTGCGGATGGGGATGAAGCCGTCCAAGATCTACATCCTGGCGCTGGCCCTTTTCCTGCTCGACCCCGCCCTGGAGCCCCTGGCGGGCCGGAGCTTCTCGAGGGCCATTCTCGGACGCATCCTGGCCGAGGAACTGGGCTTCAAGAGCATGGCCGTGGAGCAGGTGGAGATGGGGTCGCTCCTGCTCGAGATCGGCCGGATCCCCGCCGTGCTGTACGAGATCCGCACGGCTGCGGCCCTGGACGAGGCGTTCGTCTCCGCCCGGCATCCGCTGCTGGGCCTTGCCATCCTCAGGAAGTACGAACTGCCCGGATACCTGGAGGAGGCCCTCCTGAACGAACATCTGTCTTTCCTGCACCGATCGATTTCACCCCTGGCGGTGATCCGCCTGGCCGACCTCGCCGTGCAGCAGAGCTTCCGCCGGCACGGAAAGCTGGTCGTCGAATCGCCCCTGCCCGACGGGACGATCGAGTCCACGCTCGGTTCCGCCCTGCTAGACCAGTTCAACGCCATCGGCTGCCGCAAGTTCGTCGAGGTCCGGCTGCCGCCGGAGGAACAGGCGGTGAGAAGGTAAGAAGGCGAGAAGATTGGTTCGCTCTTACCCTCCTGCCCGCTCACCCTCTTCCCGTCGCCAGGAACCGGTATCGCTTCCGGCACTGCGCAAGCAGAGGCCTAGCGGCATATATCCCGATAGAAGCCGGGGCGCCGGTCGCCGAAGAGGTTGTTGTGGGGGTTGAGCTGCTTGTCGAGCGCCTCGGCGGGGTCGATGTCGATGATGCCCACGCACTCCTCGTCTTCACCGGCCCGCGACAGGATCTCGCCCAGCCGGCCCGTGATCTGGCTCTTTCCCGTGTAGTGAAGGCTCTTGCCCCCCCGGTTCTCCGTCCCCGTCCGGTTCGCCGTCACGGCGAAGACGCGGTTCTCCAGGCAGCGGGTGACCATGGCCGTCTGGCAGTAGGGGAGAACGAGGTTCGCGGGGTGGCAGACGACCTGAGCCCCCATCAGGGCGAGGGCCCGCATGGACTCAGGGAAAAACCAGTCGAAGCAGACCATGATCCCCACCCTGCACGGTCCGATGTCGTGGACCTCAAACCCGCCGTCGCCGGGATCGAACCAGAGCTTCTCCTCGAAAAAGAGGTGCACCTTGCGGTAGCTCGCCACAAAGCCCGTCGGCGAGACGAGGATCGCCGCATTGTAGATCTTCGCGCCGCTGCGCTCGGCCATGCCCGCGACGAGATGGACGTTGTTTCGCTGTGCAAGAGCGACGAGGAGCTGCGACGTTTTCCCGCCGGGGGCTTCCTCGGCCAGGGCGCCGATTTCCTCCCTCGAGGTGATGAGGTAGCCCGTGTTGAAGAGCTCCGGCAGCACCAGCAGGTCCGCCTGCGCCCCTTCGATCAGCGCCTCGGCCCTGTCGAGATTCCGGTCCACCTCCCCGAAAGCCGGGTTGAACTGCACGTACCCTATCTTCATGGAATTCTCCCTCTGTCGTTTCTCTCCCGATACCCGATACCCTGTTTTTCAAAGGATCAACTGCATCCACACGGCGTCGAGATCCCGGCCTTGCTTTCTCGCAACCCGCCGAAATCGGCCACACTCCGTAAACCCATGACGCTCATGGAAGCGCAGGCTCGCCTCGTTGAGCGAGCAGACGTTGGCCAGGATCGTGTCGATTCCCCTTTCCCGGGCCTCTGCGACGAGCCGTTCCAGCAGGGCCGAACCGACCCCCTTCCCCGTGTACCGCGGCTCGATGAAATAGGTGATTTCCGCTGCACGCAGAAAGGACGGCACCGGATGATAGGGGCGAAGAAAGGCAAAGCCGGCGAAGCGGCCTCCGTTGTCCTCGTCCCGGGCCGTGTAGGCGGGGTAGCCCTCCGTCAGCTTCAGGAACCGGTCGTAGAGCCCGTAGGGCACCTTTTCTTCCGGGTAGGCCGCGAAGCTGTTCTCGATGTAGTAGTTGAACAGGTCGATCACCGCCTCGCGGTCGCCCTCGGCCATCCGGTCAAAACGGATTTTCATCGTCAATCCGGTCTATTCCGTCTATCCCGTCTCTTCGGTCTATTCGGGCTGTATGACTTCCTTCACTTCTCCCACTGCCTTCACTTCTTTCACTAAAGAAGGCCCAGTTCCTTGCCCATCGCCTTGAAGTGCGGCGGGAACTCGGGCTGGAAGTTCAGGAAGAACGTGACAGGGTAGCCCGCACCCACCTTCTTGCCTGCCTCCTGCAGTCCCGTCACGAGCTGAGCCAGCCCCTTCGCGGGCAGCGAGAAGACCATCTCGTCGTCCTGCGTGAGGGAGAACACGCGGTCCCCCATGCCGGGGATGGCCACGCGGGGCTTCTGCTCCCGAAACGGCGCGATCAGGTACTCCGAGCACTCGATCTTCCCGCCGAAGTTGCCGACGATCCGCTCCCCCTCCTGCCAGCTCCAGGCCTGGACGAAACGCATCACCTGCGCGGGGTTGCCGTAGATCACGACGACATCGGGTTCGAATGCCGCCCGGGCCAGCGGAGCGACGAGGAGTGCCGCGTACTCGCCCTTCCCGAGCCGGCAGATGGACATGCCCTCGCGCGTGCCCGCTTCCTCCGTTCGCGAATAGGCCCCGCCGCAGAAGAGCCTGCCGACGGCGGCCGCCGTGTCGTCGGCGCTGCTGAACCCGAAGGCGATGCCCGCGGGCACGCAGACGAGATCCTCCTTCGCCAAACCCACGGTCCAGCCGTAGAGCCGGGCCATCGAAACGGCCTGGCAGACGGCCACCCGCTTGCCCAGCGCCACCGACGGCTGCCTCGTCTTTTCCGGGAAGGCCTTGTCCTTGAGGAACTTCACGGCCACGGGCAAGGTCTTCAGTCTCACGTTGTTCCGGATGAACTCCGCCGCTTCCGCGTAATTGGGTCCCGCCATCGCCTCTCCTCCTTTCGGGGTGGGTTAAGGGCTCAAGGCTGACGGCTAAGGGCAGAATACAACATCATGTTTTCTTCCTTTGACCTTACGCCTTAATCCTTCAGCCTTACGCCGTTTTTTGTCTATACCGCCTTTTTCATCCGGCTGGAAGCGGAAACTGAAAAAGAAATCCCCCTCCCTCCCGTGTCCGGGAAAGAGGGGGACTCTGCTGCCTTAATCCTCAAGCCTTTCGCCTAATGCCTGCTTTTAGAGCATCTCATAGATCCCCGCTGCACCCATGCCGCCGCCGATGCACATGGAGACCATGCATCGCCTGGCCTTGCGGCGTTTGCCCTCGTGGAGCACCTGCGCCGTGAGCTTGGCCCCCGTCGCCCCCAGGGGGTGGCCCAGGGCGATGGCGCCGCCGTTGGGGTTGATGTCGCCCTTCCAGTAGCGCTCCTCGATCCCGAGGAGACGGCACGAGGCGATGGCCTGGGAGGCGAAGGCCTCGTTGATCTCGAACAGGTCGATGTCGTCCGTCTTGAGCCCGGCCATCTTCAGGACCTTCGGGATGGCCACGGACGGACCCATGCCCATCTCCTCGGGCGCGCAGCCCGCCACGGCATAGAACGTCAGCCTGGCCAGGGGCTTGAGGCCCAGGGCCTTGGCCTTCTCCGGCGTCATGAGCAGGGCGAAGGCGGCCCCGTCGGTCATCTGCGAGGAGTTGCCCGCCGTGACGGAGCCCCCCGCCTTGAAGGCGGGCTTGAGCTTCGCCAGGTCGGCGGCCGTCGTCGGCCAGCGCACCCCGTCGTCCATGTCGAAGACCACGGCCTCGCGGATGCGCTTGCCGCTTGCATCCTTCTTGTACTTCCAGGCCTGGATGGGGACGATCTCCTCCTTGAACTTCCCGGCCTTGATCGCCTCGGCGGCCCGGCGGTTGCTCTCCACGCCCATCTTGTCCTGGTCCTCGCGGGAGATGTTGTACTTGGCGGCGACGTTTTCCGCCGTGATGCCCATGGAGACGTAGGTGTTGGGCCGGTCGCCCCAGTCGGGGTCGGGCCGGAACTGGCTTCCGCCCATGGGGATATGGGACATCGTCTCGACCCCCCCGGCGATGATCACGTCGGACCAGCCCGCCTGGATCTTCGCCGTGGCGTCGGCGATGGACTGAATCCCCGAGGAGCAGAACCGGTTGATCGTCATGCCCGAGGTTTCTATGGGCAGACCCGCCCCCAGGGCGAGGACGCGGCCGAGGTTCATGCCCGTCTCGGCTTCCGGGAAGGCGCAGCCGACGATGAGGTCGTCCACGTCTTTGGGGTCGAGCTGAGGGACCCTCGCCAGCAGCCCCTTGACGACCTGCAGGCCGAACTCCTCGGCCCGGGTGGCCGCCAGGCCCCCTCTTCGATATCGCCCGCCCGGGCTCCTGACCGCTGCAACAATAACGGCTTCTCTCATGGTATGGTTCCTCCCTTTGCTGAAGAGACGGTTTCTATTCTTTTCGTTCTCGCATCGGGCTGATCAAAAGTGCCCGGATGCAAGGCCTCCGTTAAGGATTACGAACGTAGGAAGTTATGAAGAGCGGAAGATCGGAGGGTATGGAGGATGGATGTCTCGCTTGTCCGCTCATCCTCACTTCCGCTCTTCCGATCTTCTAGTTCCTCAGCGGCTTGCCCGTGGAGAGCAGCGACATGATCCGGTCCTGCGTCTTCTGCTCGCCGCAGAGGCTCAGGAAGGCCTCGCGCTCGAGGTCCAGGATCTCCTGCTCCGTCACGTACGTCCCCTCGGCG
>JAGPKU010000161.1 GCA_018053845.1 Syntrophobacterales bacterium | reverse complement strand
GACGGACATCAAGAAGATCTTCGAGCCCTTCTACACCAAGAAGATCATGGGCCGCAGCGGCACGGGCCTGGGCATGGCCGTCGTCTGGGGAACGGTCAAGGATCACAAGGGCTACATCGACATCGACAGCGTGGAGGGCAAGGGGACGTCCTTCGTCCTGTACTTCCCCGTCAACCGCACGGTGGTGAAGCAGGAAGAGCGGAAGATCACCATCGAGCATTATCTCTCCAAGGGCGAGACCATCCTGGTCGTCGACGACGTGGCGGAGCAGAGGGAACTGGCCTCGGCGATGCTGCGGAAACTGGGCTATGCGACCGAGACGCTCGCGAGCGGCGAGGAGGCCGTGGAGTACCTGAAGCACAAGCCGGCGAGCCTCGTCATCCTGGACATGATCATGGAGCCCGGCATCGACGGCCTCGAGACCTACCGGAAGATCCGGGAGCACCGACCGGGGCAGAAGGCGATCATCGTGAGCGGGTTCGCCGAGACGGACAGCGTCAGGGAGGCTCAGAAGCTCGGGGCCGGCCCCTATCTGAAGAAGCCCTACACGCTGGAGAAGATCGCGATGGCCGTTCGCAGCGAACTGGACAAGGCGGCCTAGGCGGGCCGGAACCAAACCGACGCAGGAGTTCGAGTTGTGGAAGCGAAGAGCAGGATGACCAGGGAGGAGATTCACGATTTCGGGGTCCAGATCGTCTGCGAGGAGATGCTCAAGGAGGGCTACGAGATCCTCGGCGCAAACCCGTCGCTTGCCACGACCCCGCAGATTGTCGCCAGGAAGAACGGGCGGCTGTGCTTCGTCGTCGTCCGGACCGACGTCTACCCCAAGAAGGGGATGCTCGCCGACGACCGGGAACTCTTCTACAACCTCGAGCATGCCGAGCGCAACGATGCGGTGTGCTACTTTGCCGGGATCGGGATCTGCAACGCGGCGGCCGCCGACGCGGGGGACGAGGCCGCGATGGGAGTCCCCGTCCGGGATGCCGGCTTCTATGTGGACTTCGACGGGCTCAAGGTCATGACGACCCTCGACCGCATGGGCGTCGTCAACGGGAACGCCCGGACGCAAGGGGGGAAAGAGGGCCGGCCCTGAGGAGTTCGAAAAGGCGAAGCCCCGCGCTTCGCCTTTTTTACGCTTTCCGCATTCGGCCTGCCGTCAGCGGTCGTCGACGAGGTGGGCGAAGAAGCCCAGTTCCTTCGATCGCTTGTTGAAATCCTCCTGCGACATGTCCACCGTTCCCGACTCGGCGACCACCATGGATTCCTGGACGCAGCCGGGGATCCAGTACTTCTCATAGCCGGGCAGGGGGGGCTTGAACTCGACGCCGGTGCGGCCGATGGCGACCTTGTAGAATTTCACCTCGCCGGGCCTGACGGTGATGCGGGGGTGGGCATCGTCGATCAGGATGGCCGTCTTCTTGAGATTGTCGTAATAGGGTACCACATCGTCGCCGCGAGGGGTCTGGACGACGATGAGGTCGGCGCGCTGAAGCGTCTCCACCCCTTCGCGGCCGATCTCCACGCGCCCCTCGACGATGTGGATGTCGATGCCGACGACCCGGTAGCCTTTTTCCTTCAGGTTTTCGATGATCGCCGTGCCGATCTCCCCCACGCCCAGGATGGCAACGGTCGTTTCGCTCTTGAGCAGGCCGTGCTTCTCCGCTACCCTTTCGACCGTCTCCACCACGGAAAAGACACGTCCTTTCAACCCGTAGACAAAAGGCTGCTCGTAGGGGAAGTGGGACTTGAAGAACCGCGGGCCCTGTCCCGCGATGGCGATCGCCTTGGCCCCGGTGAGGGTCTTGGCGCGCTTGAGATTGTTCATGATGCTGGCGACCAGTTCCTTGTCCTTCTTGAACTGATCCACGGTGTTCGGCACCGCCAGGATGAGGCCTCTGCCCAGACCGTTGCCGGTCGTGATGACGCCGGCGACAAAAGGCTTCCCGGAAACGAGACGCTTGGCCCACTTGAAGCCGGGAGGCAGGTATCCGTCGATATCCCTCTCGGAGCCGGGGTAGACGGTGAAGATGCAGTTGAACTTCAGGAATCGGCACAGCGCCAACAGACCCATCGTGGGCCTGCGCAGGATGATCGTAATGAGACCGAGGATTTGCCGGGACAATTTTCTGGCGTAGATGGAAACCACCCCCCCCTTCTCGATCCTCCATGCCCCGTTGTGAGTGAGGGCGAACTGGAGGTGCCGGACGGCAGCGATCCTGTACGATTTATACTTTACCTATATTCCCATTGCATCCTTTGTAATGGAATCATCCGATATTACCGGCGCAACAATCGTTCATTAATAATGTTGATGATCCTTGTCAAGTGAAATTTGCGTAATAATTCAGGATATAACCGGCAGTCATTTTGTGTCACTGTAAAGAAAGTCGGCATTCGACCTTTGCTTGACAAGAATGGTTTTACCGACTCATATTGGACCATCAACAAGAAGGGGCGATGCCTCGATGAATCCAGCCCTGCGGTTTTTCTCTCCATGGGTTGCGGCGGCGGTGCTCATTTTCATGGCGGGTTGCCAGGACGGGGGCGCCATGCGGCTTTCGGACCGCTACCCGATTTCCCTGGATCGAATGATCGCGGAGGCCGCGAAGAGCCGGGTCATCGTTGCGGGCGAGACCCACGACAACCGGGACCATCACGACTTGCAGCTCAGGATCATCCGGACCCTGCACGAGGGGGGGACCGTGCTTGC